>NZ_BAAASM010000030.1:0-186001 GCF_039532885.1 Streptomyces nogalater
ACTGGGCGTCAGTCAACGACACACCCAGACCAACGATCCGATGATCTGAAAGAAACGGCCTAGCACGGCGATCTCGTCCTCGTCCAGAGCGATCCCGCGCCGCTGTGCAGGCGTGTTCGCCGCCACCGGCGTGATGACGACCAGAGCGCCCCTCTCCCGGAGCCGCTCACCCAGCCCGTGAAGCACTCGATAGCGGTCCCTCACGAACGGGTACACCAGCCGCATGACGACCAGGTCGTAGCCTTCCTCGTGCAGCGGGGCCGGGTCGTCGCGCTCGATGTCCAGCCGCAGCCACCGCACACCCGCCACGTCGGCGTGCTCCTCGCGGGCCCGGGCGAGCGCGCTGCCGGCGAAGTCGACAGCGTCCACGCGATAACCCAGGGAGGCGAGGTAGACGGTCAGTTCGCCGGTGCCGCATCCCACTTCGAGCGCCCGGCCGCCCCCGGGAGCGGGAGTGCGCTCGGCGAGCAGCGCGCGTTCGCGTTCACCGACCCGCCGGAATCCCTTGCCGTCGAGGTAATGCTCTTCCCACTGTTCGCGGGCGATGTACGTCAACGTGCCGCTCCTCGTACGCAGTTCAGGGGTGCTGTGGCGCGGAGACGGGCCAGGGTAAGGCAACCGCGCTCCACCAGCTCAGGGCAGGGTCGCCGTGGGCGGCGCCGTAGGAGATGCCGGAGACGGCATCCAGGACGGACAGGATCGTCAACTGGGTCTCTTCCTCCGGTGTGAAGGGGCGGCCGTAGCCGCCCATCACGGCTTCCAGGAGATCGGGGCGCCCGAGCCAGGTGTCGGAGAGCCGGACAAGTCCCGTACGGCCGGTCCATCTTCCGACCGCTCGAAACCGATCACATACAGGGTGTCCGTGGTCGCGTCCCAGCGCAGGTTGCGCAGCTGCAAGTCACCGTGCGTGGGCACCACTTCCTCCGGGGCGGGTAGCGCGGCGGCTCGCCGGGCCGTGGCCCGGATGAACTCCTCGTCTCCGGGGGCGAGATGGGGCCGGGCTCCGTTCAGATGGCGTTCCAGCTTCCCCAGGGGCAACGCGAGCCGGGTGGGCCGCGCCGTGCCCGAGCACGCCTTGATCCGCGCACGATGCTTCAGGGAGAACAGCCACGGGTGGCCCAGCATGGACCGGCATCCTCGCGGCCGCCCCCTCAGCACGGCCTCGATCCGGCCGCGATCGGACCGTGTGACGAGGGGCTGTCCGGGCCAGCTCGGCGTCCGGGTCGTGAGCGTGGTCAGCAGCCGGCCACCGGGCGCGAGCTGCTCCACCCACACGGGCGGGACGCACGGCACGCCGATGCCGGACTGGATCCGGTCGTACGGCGCCCGGGCCCGGTGCCCGTCGAGCGCGTCGCCCTGGACCACCGTCGCGCCACGCCGACCCGGTCGAGGTTCCGCCGCGCCCAGTCCGCCATGTGGCCGTCCCGTTCCACGCCGGTGGCGAGGCCCGGGCCGGTGAGGGTGGCGGCGAGCGCGAGACAGACGCCGGGGCCGGGGCCCGGTTCCAAGTAGCCCAGGCCCGGCGCGAGCCCGAGGGTCTGGAGGACTTCCACGGTGGCGGGGGTATAGGTGGACATGGAGGTCATGCGGCAGGCCCTCGATCAGTCCCAGCACGCCGGCGTCCCGGGCGGCCTCGCGGATGCGGTCCATGTCCCGGGAGTGGTCACCTGCCCCGATGGCCACGTTCGCGACCGCGGTCATCTCCCAGCGCGGGAAGTCCTGCGTCAGTAGCCCGACAGCGCCGAAGACTTGGGCGCGGTCGGCCTCGCGGAGCTCGACCCGCTCACCGGACTCGCCCACCCACCGCACGTTCCCGCGGCGTCCGCCGTCACCCAGCCGAAGGGGACCTTGTCGACGATGGCCCGGGCGGACCATCGCCTTGGCCATGGCCACCTTCGCCTTGCAGGCGACGCTGTCGTCGCTGCCGACCCGCCGGCAGCGTTCCCGATCGCCCGTCCAGCAGGTGGGCAGATACAGCCGCCGGTCGATCAGGGTGCGTCCGTGATCTGGCAGTTCTCGGTGCGTCCGGCGGTTACGGAGTGCTGCCGCTGTACGCCGGCCGAACGGACGCCCTTCTTCAGGAACCCGGTGTCATCCGCGATCAGGACGGCCCCCAGGTCGCCGAGGTGCTCGATGACGTAGTCAACCGGTGAACAAACCGCTCACGCAGAGTGCTCAGTTCACCCGCCCACAACCTGGCTTCAGGAAAGCCCCCATCCATAACCGAACCAACGAACCAGCTAGCCACCAGTCACAGCAAGCACCGTTGCAGTACTAACGCGGGAGACAGGCGATCACATCCGGGCGGGCAGCGTGTGGCGGGCCAGCACCCACCGGTCGTGGGTGGGATCATCGCCGTCGAAGTCGTCGATCGTGGGCAGCCGGGCGGCGGCCGAGTCATAGACGCGCGGCTCCTTCGCGCGGCCCGCAGGAGTGGCGTTCCCAGGCGTCCTCGGGGGCCTGGTTGACGGCGAAGTCGATACGGCCCACGGCGTGGACAGGCTGGGACTTCGGCACACCCGCGCAGAACGAGCCTGGTGTGCATGCTTGGCTACGCCTGCGCGTGTGGGAGCTGATGAAGCCATGCCCGGTCGGCACCCACGTCACTCCGCGTGCGTCTGGCCGTTCTTGAGCACCTCGTAATAGTTGCTGTAGAGGAGATCGTGCTGGAACACCAGGCCGTAGTGTTTCCGGATGGCGGCGACCGTGGCGGTGTTCGGGTCACGGACCACGCGGGACACCGGCGGATCGTCGACGAGGCCGGCGTAGGGCTCCTCGACCAGCCGGCGCGGGGCGCCGCCGCGGGTCGTGTCCCAGGTCAGCCACTGACCGCCGACGGACAGTCGGGTCGGCTCTGCGGCCTGCGGGCCCTGGGGGTTCGGTCCGTGTCTCCGGTAGTAGGCGACGAGCCTCTTTCCGTGGTCGTCGTGCGTGAACGGGATGGGGGCTTCCGGATCGGGCTGACCCGGAACGGGCGTTGTCGCCTGCGGTCAGGATCCCGTCGAGGGTGACGCCCATGTGCCTGGGGCCGGCGCTGTAGTAGGCGGTGATGTTCGTTGATGACAGGCGATCTTGTAGTCGTCGGTCTTCTGCTGGAAGAACCAGCCCGGTCCCTATCCGCTGTCAGTCGTCGAGGCGTTGAAGGATCTGTGTGAACTCGCCGTTCTGGAGCAGACCGGCGAGGACCTGGGTCATGTTGCTGATCCCGGCATCGCGAACGATGAGCCCGTCCGAGCACCAGAAGTAGCGGCCTGCGAAGGCTTCCCCACTGGCAGCCCATCGCTTCATGAGGATCTCGACCTGGGCGAGGGTGATGATGGTCGCGCTCCACCGGGAGCCGTCCTTGAGGTCCACGAAGACATCGACGTTGTCCACGAACTCCAAGTCCTCGTCACGATTTGGCAGGAACGCGGCCTCAAACTGCTCTGTGCGGACGCGGTACCAGGGTCCGTCCCAGCTGCCCGGCGTTGTGCTGTGGCTCATCGGGCGAGTGTGCCGGGCTGATTCGGCCTCCTCAACTAGTGCTCTGACCGGGAAGGTTCACCGGTCCGCTGAGGGCTCGGCACGGCAACTCGCGTGTCGTCTTCCACTTGGCCGGTTGCCCTGGCGGACGGTTCGTTCACGGCGGGCGGTCTCCAGGGCGGTGGGCCATCGGCTCACCAGGCAGGGCGGATCGGTCCTGGCGGTGCAAGGAGTGTCAGGTCGGCGACGAGTTCGCTGAAGCGCGCCTGGCCCAGTTCTTCTCGCCACGGTGCGACGGCAGCCCGGGCCGCCTGGTCGGCGGCGCGCGTGGCGGCCCGGCCGGTCTCGGTCAGTCCCAGGAGGCGGGCGCGGGCATCGTGCGGGTGTGGATGCCGCTCCACGTACCCCTTTCGGACCAGTTCCTCGACCAGCTGGGCGGCGGCCTGCTTGGTCACCCCCAGGTGCTCGGCCAGGTCGGCCGTGGTGGCGCCGCCTGCAGAGATGCGGGCGAAGGCGAAGCCGTGTGCGGGTCGTAGGTCCTCGAATCCCTGCTGGGACACGCTGGTGTGGATTTCCTGCACCAGCTGTCCGGAGAGTGCCAGCACGAGTGCGGAGAAGGCCAGGGCGTCGTCCATGGGCTTGACTATAACTCGTCAAGCCACTTGTCTATCTAGACAAGTAGCCTGTCTAGAGGGAGGCTGGAGCATGCCGTTCATCCGCAGTGACGAGGCCGTGGTACACGAGATTCACGGTGGCCGTTTCGTTTCCTACGTCCGTCCGGGTACTGGCAGCCGGGACCTCGCCGCCTGGCGCGTCGAGATCCCGGCCGCATTGGTGGGGCCGACCCACACGATCAGCGACGAGGAGACCTTCTACGTCCTCTCCGGTCGCCTCCGACTCACCATCGACGGTGAGAGCGCCGAACTTCGCGCAGGTGACGCGGCAGTGGCACCTGCAGGCTCCGAACTGGCGGTCGCCAACACCACCGACCAGCCCGCCCACATGTGGGTCACCACACGTGTCGGGCTCACCGCCAAACTCGCTGACGGCAACACCATCACACCGCCCTGGGCTCACTAGTGTGATGGTGACCGCGTAGGTTCGCCGGGTTCTTCAGGCTGCGGTGGCGAGGGGGCGTCCGCCCCAGCGGATGCCCTTTTCGCTTCGGATGCGGGCGCGTTCCTTGCGTTCGGCGGCCAGGACGTCGCGGTGACGGGCGTTGGCGTTGTGCCACTGCAGATAGGCGTGGAGTGCCCGGGTCTGCACGGTGTGGCTGGGATGGTTGGAGTTGGCGATGGTGAACTGCCGCAGCGGTCCGAAGTGGGCCTCGATGGGGTTCGCCCACGAGGCGTAGGTCGGGGTGAAGCACAGCTCGACCTTGTTCTTCTTCGCCCAGCGGCGGATGTCGGTGCCCTTGTGGGCGGAGAGGTTGTCCAGGATCACGTAGATCGGGGCGCCGTCGGGCCGGGCGGCGCGGATGGACTTCAGCGCGGCCAGCGTGTTGGCGGCGCCCTTCTTGCGCCTGTTGACGCCCCATAGCCGGTCTTCGCCGACCGAGTAGCAGCCGTGGAAGTACCGCACGCCGTGGGTGCGGTGGTAGGTGGCGGGCAGCCGGTCGGGGCGTTTGCGCGCGGCCCAGCCCGAGCCTGCGGTGGGGCGGATGCCGAGCGGGCCGAACTCGTCGAAGGCGAAGACCCGGTCCGGGAAGCGGTCGAGGACTTCCTCGATCCGGTCCAGTTTCGCCTCGCGTTCGGGGTCCGGGGATTCCTTCCAGGTCTTGGTGCGCTGGAAGGTGACGCCGCGGCGGGCGAGCAGGCAGCGTAACGCCTCGCGGCCGATGAGGATCATCCGGCCGTGGACTTTCCGCAGGTAGGCGACGAGTTTGCGCAGGGACCAGCGGGTGAAGGGCTGGCCAGCTTGGTGGGGCGGGTGGTGGCCGTCTGGATGACGAAGTCCTCGTCGTCAGGGGTGAGCAGGCGGGGACGGCCTCCCGCCCACTGAGGGTCCAGGCAGGCCAGGCCGATCTCGTTGAACCGATGAATCACATCGCGCACGGTGTCCTCATCGGCCTGCACCAGCTGGGCGATCACCGGAACCCGGTTCCCGCCGGCCGAGGCCAGCAGCATCATCGCGCGCCGATAGCGCACCGAACTGGTGCTTCCCCGGCGCACGATCTGCTGCAGCTTCTGCCCTTCCTGGTCGGTCAGTCTGCGCACACGGACAGGCTCGGCCACCGCGCCTCCAGCGGTCGGATCGAACGTCACCGCACATCCAACCGCCCGGACCACCGACCCGGCGAACCTATGCGGTCAGAGCACTAGCGTCCTGTGTTCCTGCTCGCATTCAGGCAGAGCCGGGTGGCCACGTGTCACTCGGCGGCCCAACGCAGCTTCCGCCCCGCGACTGCCCGCCGGGTCACCGGTTCCGGTGCCGACGCTCCTGCAGCTTCTTCACCTGGTTCTCCAGAAGCCCGCCGCGATGAGTCCCGGCCCTGCGCCGCCCCTTGCTGCTCTGCTCAGCCGGGTGCTGCTGCCGTAGTTTGCCGGCCATCTCCCTGGCCCGTTGCCTCATCCTCTCGGCGTCCATGACCGCTCCTCCTCACACCACCCGTTCAGACCTTTTCGCCAGGTTCGCACACCGGATGAAGCGCCGCATCCCGCCGATTCAACACCTTGCATGGGAGCAGCATCGCCCCGGCCGGCCCGGCCGGTGACATGCTGACGCCAGTTGGGTGCCGACCGATCGCATGCTGGGCGGCAACCTGGTCGACCCGGGAGGGCAGTGACTGCCCGAGGGGCGGTGCCGGGACCATTGGGAGCCGCCAGGGCATGGGGCGGGCTGGGCGTGCGACGGCGCGGCTGCTGCCCGGGTGGTCCTGCGCCTCACCGTCCTGGTTCTTCCGCGCGGGATACCGCCCCCTGCTGCCCCGTGCCGGTAGCCGTAGGAGAAGGCGGGCTTCGGTCACAGCGTTGTGCTCTGGATACAGAGGACGTCGTACAGGTGCTGGCCATGTGCCCATTTCTTCAATTCGGGGCGGTCCAGAGGATGAGCTGGTGGTGCTGGGCGAACCTGATGATCGGTCATCGACTACGCGGAAGCGCGGGCGATTGCCTCTCCGCCCGCACGGTGGGACGGGACACCAGCGTACGAGCCGCAGCACAGTGTCCTCCGTCCTCCAATCGTGCTTCCCGGGCCCACCGCGCACCTCCTCGCCGGGCCCGCGCACACCTCCCACTCGCGGCCAAGTGATCAGGTACCCACCGCGCCAACGTTTCGGGCTGCTCACGGCCCATGGATTCGGCGCAGGACCGAAGCCGAACGGTGTCGTGGCTGCGGCTTGGCAACGCCGCGCGTGGCTTCGGCGGAACCGGACGGGAGAAAGGTTCTCCGGATGGCACCGCTTCTCATCGGTTTCGGTCACAGCACCGCACAGCCGCACGAGTCGTCGTCCTGTTGAAGAGTGCCGGTGTGGCCGCTGTCGTCGACGTGCGTACAGCACCCGGGAACCGCCGCAGCCCGGCCCTTTCCCGCCGACGGCTCACCGAGTGGCTGCCCGAACACGGCATTGATGTGCGGCGAGGCGGTCTGGTGGCGCTGCCACCGCCGTTGATCGCAGGTTTCGCGGTCCTCGCCCGACAAATACCGACACAGCATTTGATGCATGACCCCTGGTTTCCAGTACGTACCCGCTGCTTGCTCACCTCTCCCTTGCCTGCTGCGCAGTCCCGGGCAGTCACCCGGACCAGTGGACGGCCCCCTCTTTTGAACCGCAGAAGCAATTTTTCTTGTGCCGGGTAAAATTGCGAGCGAAGTAGTTGCCTGGGGCGTATCGGTGGCCAATGGGTGATCGTCAGCGGCACCGCTCGGAAGAGGCGCGCAATGGATGTATGGCTGATCTGGTTGATCATCGCCGCTGTGTTGGCTGTGGTGGAAATCTTTACCCTCACTACCGCGCTCGGACTGCTGGGTGTGGCCGCGTTGGTCACTGCGGGATTCGCCGCGATCGGGCTGCCGCTGCCCTTCCAATTCCTGGTGTTCACCGTCGTCGCCACAGCCGGCGTGCTGTTCGTGCGCCCCATTGCGCTGCGCCACGTGCTCCAGTCCCAGGTAGCGCGATTCGGCATAGATGCACTGGTCGGCAGGGCCGCCTACGTAGTCTCGGAGGTGACGGGCCTAGGGGGCAGAGTCCGCATCGACGGCGAGGAATGGACGGCCCGCGCTTACGACGAGACGCTGGTGATTCCTCCAGGAACGACTGTCGATGTCATAGAGATCAGCGGCACCACCGCACTCGTCTACCCCAGGGAATGAACCATGGAAGCCTCGGCGTTCCTCATCGCTGGCCTGATCGTCGCGCTCATCGCGGTTTTCACCGTCGTGCGGGCGGTACGCATCGTGCCCCAGGCGCGCGCTCGCAATGTCGAACGACTCGGCCGCTACCACCGCACACTGAAACCTGGCCTCAATCTCGTCATCCCCTACATCGACCGTGTCCATCCGGTGATCGACCTGAGGGAACAGGTCGTCTCCTTCAAACCGCAACCGGTCATCACCGAGGACAATCTGGTCGTCGAGATCGACACCGTTCTGTACTTCCAGGTCACCGACCCACGAGCGGCTTTCTATGAGATCGCGAATTTCCTACAGGCAGTCGAGCAGCTCACCGTCACCACCTTGCGCAACGTCGTGGGATCCATGGACCTGGAAAAGACTCTTACCTCGCGCGATACCATCAACAGCCAACTCCGTGGCGTGCTGGACGAGGCCACCGGCAAGTGGGGACTGAGAGTCAACCGGGTGGAGATCAAGGCCATCGACCCCCCTCAGTCCATCAAGGACGCGATGCAGAAGCAGATGCGTGCCGAGCGGGACAAGCGGGCCGCGATTCTCGGGGCCGAAGGACAACGCCAGTCGCAGATTCTCACCGCCGAGGGCGACAAGCAGGCTGCGGTCCTTCGCGCGGAGGGCAACCGTACAGCTGCGATCCTTCAGGCCGAGGGCCAGTCCCGGGCTATCGACGAGGTGTTCCAGGCCGTGCATCGCAACGACCCGGACCCCAAGTTGCTCGCCTACCAGTACCTCCAGATGCTGCCCCAACTCGCGCAGGGATCGGGCAGCACCTTCTGGGTGATCCCCAGCGAGATGACCTCCGCGCTCCAGGGCGTGTCCCGAGCCTTCAGCGAGGCGCTTCCCCAGTCTTCGGCCACCCGCGAGAAACTTTCGGACGACAGCGCCGCCCGGGCCGCCAACGACACAGCGCAGGCCGCAGAAGCCGCTGCCCAAGCCCTCGCCGACGCGGCCAAGGCCGATGGCGTCACCTCCGGCGCCCTCCCGGCTCACTCCCACGCTGACGGCGGATGACAACCACAGAGCATCCTTGAACGCCACCGGCCGACGTCTCCTCCAGAGTCCCGCACAACCTGGGTGGCCACCTCGGCCTGCGCCCGCAGCAGCTCGCACCGCACCTCCTGGTCGGCCCCAAGGCGTCCCAGGCCCGCCGCGACTTGTCCGCCAGAGGCAGGCAGGCCCGCGACCGGGCCAACCAGCAGATACTCCTCTTCCACGCCGATCGTCGTCATCGATCGCCCTTGTTCCACCCGGCTGCCGGGGCCCGGATCGCGATGCGTTTGGCTGACGCACGTCGCGCAGCGCGAGGATCACCTGGGAAGGTGAGTACACACTCTGCCGACCCGAGTACCGCAGCCACTTGATAACGGTCTGGCACAGCTGTGCGCGAGAGACTGCTTGCGCGGCATCCGGCGAACCGCAGCGTGACGGCAGCGGCTGGCATCGCCGCCTGGCGGGGACGTGGATCGGCCTGCGGCCGGCCGGAGTGCAGGACCCGCTGGAGGAACGTCCCGTTCGATCGCCCGGACGGCGCCGTGCCGCCCAGGTGCGAGCCCGGGATCAGGACATGTCCGAGCCGCGTAGCAGGAGCTGTGCCACGGCCATGCCGGCTACCACGATCGCGGCCCGGAAGGGCCACCTGGTCCGGACCCTCGACGGCACAGCCGTACCCGCGACCGCGAAGATCCCGGCCGCCGCCAGTACCCAGCTTGAGATCTCCACCCCACGAGGCGGCCCTGCGACGACCACGGCCATGGCCGCCAGCATCACGAGCGGAGCCAGCCACCGGCAGGCCGTACAACCCAGCCGCTGCGGCAGCCCGCGCACACCGGTCGCGAGATCATTCTCGATGTCCGGAAGGACGTTCGCCAGGTGCGCTCCCACGCCCAGCAGCGCCCCCGCTGTCACCGCCCACCAGGCGGGCCAGGACGGCGACGGCAGACCGAGAGTGACGAAGGCCGGCAGCGTGCCGAAGGCTGCGGCATAGGGCAGTGGTGAGAGCACCGTGTGTTTCAGCCGCAGGTTGTAGGCCCAGCCGGCCGCTACGCCCCCCAGGTGTGCCGCTCCCGCGGCGGCGCCGCTCAGCAGTGACAGCGGCACGCACAGCGCCAGGGCCGTGCCGGCCGCGACGGCCGCTGCCCGGGGCGGGAGTTCCCCGGTGGCCACCGGCTTGTCGCGGCGCCCGCAGGCCGTGTCGCGCTGTGCGTCGGCCGCGTCGTTGCACCAGCCCACCGAGAGCTGTCCGGCCAGCACGGCCGCGGCCACCGCCGCCGATCCCGCCACCCCGCGGCCCGCCGCCACGGCCAGGGCGGTCACGAATACCGTCACGGCGAGCGCCGGCTCCAGGTGGCAGGAGCGCAGCAGCACAGGGACACGGTGTGTCGTGCGCGAGACAACCCCAGACGGGTGGAGAGACACGTGTGCAAGGTAATCGGATGTCCAGCGCGAGGAAGGCATTACCGACATGCGTGTCCCTGTGATCGTCGACTTTTCTTCGCCCCTGTCCCCATCGCCGTCCCCTCCCACCGCGCCGCGCCGGGGGGCCGTGCCCGCCGCGGCGACCACGATCGCCGCCGTCCACACCGTGCTGCCGCCGCACCGTTACCCCCAGGAGGACCTCACCGAGCCGATCGGCGATCTGTGCCTGCCCCCGGGGGCGGACCGCGCCGTGCTGCGCCGCCTGCACGCGTCCGCCGGTGTGCGCACGCGTCATCTCGTCCTGCCCATCGAGCGGTATGCCGGTCTCGGCGACTTCGGGCAGAGCAATGACGCATGGATGGCCGCGGGTCTGCAACTGGGCGAGGAAGCCCTCACCGGCGCACTGAAGAAGGCGGGGCTGGGACCGGCCGATGTCGACCTGCTGGTGTGCGCTTCCATCACCGGCGTCGCCGCCCCGTCGCTCGACGCCCGGCTGGCCGGGCGCATGGGGCTGCGGTCCGACGTCAAAAGACTTCCGGTGTTCGGCCTGGGCTGCGTGGCGGGCGCCGCGGGCCTGGCCCGGGTGCACGACTACCTGCGCGGGCACCCCAACGACACCGCTGTGCTGCTCACCGTCGAACTGTGCTCGCTGACGCTCCAGCAGCGCGACGGCTCCCGCGCCAACCTCGTCGCCGGCGCCCTGTTCGGTGACGGTGTGGCAGCGCTCGTCGCTCGCGGAAGTGGCAGTGGCAGCGACAGCGGTTGTGCCGGTCCGGGCGCGGCCGGGCCCTCGGTGGTTGCCACGCGCAGCCGTCTGTATCCGGACACCGAACGGCTGCTGGGGTGGGACATCGGCGCCGGCGGATTCCGCGTCGTGATCGATGCCGGTGTTCCCGGCATCGTGCGGGACCACTTCGGCCGGCACCTGCGTGCCTTCCTGGCGGAACACGGCCTCACCACCGACGACATCGGGACCTGGATGTGCCATCCGGGAGGCCCCAGGGTCCTCGCCGCCGTGACCGACGCCCTTGGCCTGCCCGGCGATGCCCTGGACTCAGCGCGGCGCTCCCTCGCCGCGGTGGGGAACATGTCCTCCGCCTCCGTCCTGCACATCCTGCAGAGCATCCGGGAATCCCGTCGGCCAGAGCCCGGTATGTGGGGGATGCTCATGGCGATGGGCCCGGGATTCTGTTCCGAACTCGTCCTGTTGCGCTGGTGAGTCGTCCTCATGTCCTGGTACACGCTTCTCGTCCTCGCCGTCGCCGCCGAACGCGTCGCCGAACTCACCGTCGCCCGGCGCAACGCGGCCTGGACCCTCGCCCGCGCCGGTGTGGAGCACGGCCGTGGCCACTACCCGGTCATGGTCGTCCTGCACACGGGCCTGCTCGCGTGCTGCCTGCTCGAACCCGTACTCGCCGATCGGCCGTTCCCGCCCGCTCTGGGGTGGCCCATGCTGGCGCTCGCCGTACTGGCCCAGGCGCTGCGCTGGTGGTGCATCACCACACTCGGGCCCTACTGGAACACACGGGTCATCGTCGTTCCCGGAGCGCGCCTGGTCGGCGCCGGACCCTACCGCTTCCTGCGCCACCCCAACTACGTCGCGGTCGTCGTGGAGGTCGCCGCCCTGCCCCTGGTGCACTCGGCGTGGCTGACCGCGACGGTGTTCAGCGTCGCCAACGCGGTGCTGCTCGCGGTCCGTGTCCGCTGCGAGAACGCGGCCCTCAACCGAGCGGTGCCCGCGTGAGCGGCGGCCACGACCTGCTGATCGTCGGAGGCGGACCCGCCGGCCTCGCCACCGCCCTGCACGCCGCGCGCGCAGGTCTCGACACCGTCATCGCCGAGCCACGCCGGGCGCCGGTCGACAAGGCGTGCGGCGAGGGCCTGATGCCCGGCGCCGTCCGTGCCCTCGCCGCGCTCGGCCTGGAGGTCCCGGGCCACCCCATCACCGGCATCCGCTACATCCAGGGTCCCCGCCAGGTCCAGGCCGCGTTCCGGTGCGGCCCCGGCCTTGGTGCGCGCCGCACCGACCTGCACGGCGCCCTGCACCGGGCTGTCCTGGACGCCGGGGTGCCGGTACTGCCCCTGCGGGTGGAGGAAGTACGGCAGGACACCGCGGGTGTGAGCGTCCCCGGCACGGGGCTGCGCGCCCGGTGGCTGGTCGCTGCGGACGGCCTGCACTCACCCGTGCGCCGTTCTCTCGGCCTGGAGGTCAGGACCCGGGGGGCGGGGGCGCCCCGATACGGGCTGCGCCGGCACTACGCGGTGCCCCCCTGGTCGTCATACGTCGAGGTGCACTGGGGGGCGCACGCGGAGGCGTACGTCACCCCGCTCGGCCCCGCACTTGTCGGCGTCGCTCTGCTGACGGCCCGGCGAGCCCCCTTCACCACCCAACTGGACGGCTTCCCCGAACTGGCGGCCCGCCTTCCCCCGGAAGCGGCCGTCACCGCGGTACGAGGCGCGGGACCGTTGCGCCAGAGAGCCCGAACCCGCGCTCACGGCCGGGTACTGCTCGTGGGCGATGCCGCTGGATACATCGACGCGCTGACCGGCGAGGGCGTCTCCCTCGCTCTCAGCGGCGCCGAAGCAGTGGTCGCCAACGTGCGCCGCGGCACACCCGGCCGCTACGAGACCGACTGGAGCCGTGCGACCCGCCACCACCGTTTCCTGACGGACCTGCTGGTGAGGGCCCGCCAGCAGCCCGTGCTCGCCTCGCGCATCATGCCCGCCGCCGCACGCCTGCCACGCCTTTTCGCAGCAGCGGTGAACGCACTGGCATGAGTCCCTGCCCCTGCCCCTGCCGCTGCCGCTGCCGGAAGGACCGGATCGCCCCGCCACTGCTCGTCCGTCCCCACCCCGTGTGCCACGAAGAAGGCCGAACCGGCCACCTGAGGCACTGCCAGGCCGGTGACCGCGTCGACCAGCAGATACTCCTTTTCTACGCCGATCGTCGTCATCGATCGCCCTCTGTTCCGCCCGGCTGCCGGGGTCCGGGTCGAGATGCGCCTGCCTGACGCACGTCACGCAGCGACCACGCCCAAGGGGACGCGGTCGTCGTCTTCGCCAGGGTCCAGATGCCTCCCTGGCGCCATCGAGGAAACCGAGCAGATTCTCGGCAAGCCGGTGGTCTCCGCCGCGGACTGCACAGCCCACCGGATGCTGCGCGCCTCGGCCTTCCGGCCGTCGCACCCCGGTGCCGGCACCTCCTCTCCGGTGCTTACGCCGAAGCGCCGCCGCCGGCCTGACCGCGCTCCGGACGCCCTGGGCAGGATCGCCCCCGCATTCACGGAAGGCGATCATGCCGGACAGCATCCTCAGGCCCAGCTCCCTGCCCCGGCGGCGGGTCCGCGAGAACACCGTGCCCCTCGTGGACGGCACGCTGGTCCCCACCCGCGACCGAGCCGTGGCCGCCTCCAGCAAGAACTACCGCTACTCCACAAGCCACCAGGCCGTCATGGACGCCGACCCCCCTCGTGGTCGCCGTCGGCAAGCCACTGCCCGGCGACCGGAAGTACTGCCGGGCCTCGGAGGGCACCGGCGCCAAGGCCGCCACCGGCGTGACCTTCACGGTGATCGCTGACGGTGGTTACCGGGGCACCGGGAAGGAGCCGATGTGAACGACTCGGTCGTCGATGGCCAGGCGCGTGGGGAGTGGTCCCATGTGGTGGCGTCCAGGCCGACGCGTGTGATGGGGCCGAAGCGCCCGGTCAGCACGTGGATGAGGTCGGGCAACTCCGCGCCGATGGCGCGGGACCGCGGCCACCACGCGCCGTCGAGATTGCCTTCCCGAGGTTGTGTCGTCGCCAGACGCAGAAGAACTGTCCCGGGTTTGCGGCCCGATGGATCGCGTCCGGCAGGAGTCCGGGGGTGCGAGGGGTGTCAGATTCGATCATGGCATGTCCGCCTGTCTGCGGGCTTCGGTATCACCGCCGCACGCGGGACCTGCTTCTCTCACCGTAAGTCGTGCGCCGCCGCACCGGCTGCGTTCGCTGGTGGTTCCGGACTCGCTGCCGCCCGGTAGAGCGCCTGCTCACGCGCACGCTCAGGGGCCTCGAAACGGCGTAGAGTGAAAGGACCGGGAGTACTTCGCACACCGGCGCCATGTCGGTGTCGCTCCTGGCGAGCAACAACACCGGCCTCCGAGAGGAGGCCCGGGGCAGGTCCGCGTCATGACCGCGACCATCGAATCCACGATCATCGAAGAGCGCTTGCCTTGGGCGCCGGCCCGGTTGGCCCTTGCCCCGACCGGCTCGGCTCCAGGTCTCCTGGACGGTGCTTGGTGGCCCCGCTCCCGTGATCTCCTCCGCGAGATTCCCACTCTGACAGACGCGCTGGACGCATGCTGGGGCCGGATCACCCACGTCACCGTGAACCCGACCCACTGGCCCGTCATCCCGCGCAAGGCCCCCGTCACGGGGCACACGGTGCGTGTCGGCTGGTTCGCCGCCGAGCAGGACCCGAACAAAGTGATCCTCTTCTCCTACACGGTGGGTCGCCTGGACCTGCTGGTGATCCCTCCGGAGACGGACCCGGCTGTCGCCGCCCGGCTGATGGCAGCAGCAACCGTTCCGAGAGGTGTCCGCACCGCCAGTGGCCTGATGGCCGACGAAGCCGTCAACCACGACGCGACGGATACTCAAAGCCGGAAAGAGGAATGGGAGACCGACGGCGGAGCCGCTTCGACGGCCGGAGCCGCGCTCGGGATCTTCAGTTCCGCCCTGAGGAGGTGAGGACGTGGAGACGGCCGTCACTGTCGCCGTGATCCTCTTCCTGATCATCGCGGGCATGTTCCTGATCCACCGGCTCAACATGCAGCATGCCGAAAGGATCCGGGCGTTCCGCTACAGCGATGCCCTGCGGGGAGTCGGCCGGCGGACCCGTAAGGGCCCACGGGCACGGCGCCCCTGATGCACGTCTTCCTGATGGGCAAGGGGTCACCATGAAGTCACCGGAACTGCCGTCAGCCGGGCACGCGGAGATCCGTATCGTCGCCGCGGACCCGGAGGCGGCTCGCCATGTCGCGGAGGTTCTCCGCCGTTGTTTCGCCGCCACCGAGGCGCGCGGCTACCCCGCGGGGGCCGACGGCGGAACACGCCTCCACCTCACCGTGGACACCAGACGCGTGGCGGAGCCGGTGCGCTCCTGGCTGTTGACCAGCCGGTCCTCCGGGGACGAGCACACAGAGCCGGACGAAATCTGAGGAGATGGGCCTCAGCGGAGGAGGAGGACACCGCCCCAGACGTACGGGTTTCCGTCGGTGCCGGCACGAGAGGCGGGCGACCATGGCGACACTGCACGAGCGGGAGCACTACCGCCAGGCGATCATGAAGACTCTCTACGAGGCCATCGAAGGCAATCGCCTGCTCGGCCTCACCGGGGCGCAGCTGCGCGGGGATCTCGCTATGCCCGAGGAGGACCTGGCCGCCGCCTGCATGTATCTGGCGGCCGAGGGGCTGATCCAGGTCGACTGGGCTCGAGGAAACACACCCGCGATGGTCACACTGACGCACAAGGGGATCCAGTTCATGGAGACCGAGGAGAAGGACAGTGACTGACACTGCCCGAGCCGCGCTCAGGGCGGCCCGCCGCTTGGCGGCCACGTCCTCCCATATGACCGACAAGGCATCCTGGGCATACCCTGGTGAGTGGGCTGGCGCACTCTCACGTGCAACGGCCCGGAAGGGCGGCCCCGGTGTGCATACGCCGGGGCCGTTGCGTCACCGGCACAGGGTGAAGGCGTGATCCGCTCGGCCGATCTCCGCGAGTGACGCAACCAAGACGTCCTTGTCCCGACGGGCCAGTCGTTGCCGCCTGGAGGCTGAGGTGGTGCTTCCGAGCGCCTCTGGTCGAGCGCCTGCGCGCTGGCGCTCTCCAGTTGCCGTTGGGGTGTGCTCAGCGCTTCCTGGAAGTGCGGGTGGAACGGCCCGTTCTCCCAGGAGGAGCGCACCATGGCGCAACCGGTTAGTCGGCCAACGATCAGTGCCGAGCAGTTCAGCCGAGTGTGTGGCGAGATCAGGAGCACGGCGGCGTCCGAGAAGAGCGCTCGGTCCATCCGGGACTGCGCTCTGCGCATCGTGCAAACCCTGGGCCTGGCGCTATCCACTGATGACCTGAGCAGGCTCCTCGCCGAACTCATGGCCCCTGGGGCGGCCCCACCTCCAGGGAGCCCGCACTACACCCGAGAGGCCATCCTGGACATGCCTGACGAACAGGGAGGAGAAGATGAGGGTCCGGTCAGGTAGAGAGGGCCGGCACGACTGATTGCGCCCTCCGGAGCGGCCGTACCGGAACCACGTCCTCGGGGATTTCACCGCACCGTCCGCGCACAGCACAGCGTCCACCAACTCGAACATCTTGTCGCGCCGGGCGGATCGTCGCCCCCGAACCGTGACGCTTCCGCGAACGCTTCCCTCCGGACAGCATCAGGCGGAGCAGGACCCTCACGGCCTTCGTCTTTGGTCACGTGCACCTTGGCCGGAGCACGTGATCGGACGAAGGTCGCCCCCACGTCGGGCGAGCCCTCAGGTGAGCGCCCCAGTTCGTCGAAACACCGTTCGAGGCCGGTGGAAGCTCACCGTCGGCGCCACCTGGGCCCCTGCCGGTGGCCGCAAGTCCGGGTTTCGGCCCCCGTGCGCGGACGGAGTGGGCGCCCGGAAAGACAGGTGAGAGGTCGAGCTGGTGACCAGGGGCTCGTCAGCGGCAGGGCACGGTGAGAGTTGCCTTGTTGGCCAGACACATCGACCGTAGACGTGGCGCGGGTATACCGATATCTGTACTCGCGACCCGAGATTTCGACGGAACAGGCAGACAGATTCTTTGCCGCAATAAGCGGAGTGTGGTTCTTCACCGCACACGGGCCGCTGCGGCGTGCTACTGTCGATCTCAGTTGCAGTTGTGGTTCCCGAAACTTCAAGTGCCTCCGGCCCGCCCCTGCGTCGCTGGAAGCGCTTTTGTATATCCGGGTTTTTTCCGGCGGGGTGATCATCGCGGCGACGCGGTGGCCGTGCAGTGCGGGCGCCGATGCACTGCCCCAAAGGAGAAATGACATGGCTGCTGGTACCGTGAAGTGGTTCAACGCGGAAAAAGGCTTCGGCTTCATCGAGCAGGACGGTGGCGGCGCTGACGTGTTCGCCCACTACTCGAACATTGCCGCCCAGGGCTTCCGTGAGCTGCTCGAAGGTCAGAAGGTGAGCTTCGACATCGCGCAGGGCCAGAAGGGCCCGACGGCCGAGAACATCGTTCTCGCCTGACGCTCACGCGCACTTTGTAGCTGGGGCCCGCATCCTTCGGGGTGCGGGCCCCAGCTGCTCGCGTTTCCCGCAGCGCTTTCGCCTGCGGGCGACCACCAGCAAACCCGTGGGCTTACCGCACACGGAGCATCCTTCAGGGGGTGCAGAAGCAACGCTTTACAGCCGCACTACGGCGGACGCCCGGGCACTCGGCTCTTGCTTCCAGGTTGAGATTCGCACTCCACAAATCCTTGGGGTTGTCCGGATGTATGCCCGGAGTCTGCACGCTCGGGATAGGGGCAGTTCCGGCGAGCGCGTCGAGAGCTGTGATCTGAAATTCTATTGACGACACAAGGGGGCTTTTCTTGTCATGTTCGGACGTCATTCGTGAACTGCATCGACCAAAGAATTCCCCACCTTTCCCCAAAAGTGCCGCACTGCCGGTCACGTGCCCTGGTTCATGGTCCAGTAAGTAATGTGGGCGTCAAGGAGAATTACTGATCCACCATTGGCCATCGGGCAAATCTGCCGGGAAACGCGTGGCGTGTCGAGCGCTGTGTGCATGGATGCTTAGAGCCCGTAACACGATCATGGGCGGGCGTTCTTGAGACGTCTCCAGCAGATGAGGCCGCAGGCCAGGGAGACGAAGGCGTCGTGCAGGTCGAGGCGTCTTTCCCAGCGAACGGCCAGGCGCTTGAAGTAGTGCAGGAGCGAGAAGGTCTGTTCAACGACGTAGCGGAGCTTGCCCAGGTCCTTGATGTTCGGGGCGCCCTTGCGGGAGATCACCGGCAAAATGCGGCGTCGGCGCAGCTCACGCCGATTGCGGTTGCTGTCGTAGCCCTTGTCGCCCAGTAGCGCGTCGGGGCGCCTGCGCGGACGGCCCGGCTTCCCGGCGACGGGCGGGATGCCGTCGACCAGGGCCAGGGTCTGAGTGACGTCGTTGACGTTGGCCGCGGTGGTGATGACCTTGAACGGGGTGCCCTTCCCGTCGCAGATCAGGTGGTGTTTACTGCCCGTCTTCCCGCGGTCGACCGGCGACGGGCCGGTTGCCTCGCCCCCTTTTTGGCGCGGACGTGGGAGGCATCCACGCACGCCCGGGTCCAGTCCAGGGCGTCGGCCGCATGGAGTTCGGCGAGCAGGATGCGGTGCAGTTGGTCGAAGACGCCGGCCTCGTGCCACCGGCCCAGCCGACGCCAGCAGGTCTGTCCCGAGCCGAATCCCAGCTCCAGTGGCAGCAGTTGCCAGCTGATGTCGTTGTAGAGCACGTACAGGATGCCCTGCAGGCACCGTCGGTCATCGACCGGCTTCGGGCCGGGCGCCTTCTGCGGCCAGGGCGGCAGCAACGGCTCGATCAGCGCCCACAGTTCATCCTCCACGATCCACGGTCGACTTCCCACACCTCACGAACGGCGTAATCGTCGTACCGGTCACGCCCCACCAGCACACATCCACAAGATCGTATGACGAGCTCTAAGAGAGCATCTGATCTAGGTAGTTGGTGTTCTGGGATGGTTTTGTGACTGGTGGCGTTGGCGGTCGTTGCACGGTGCATGAGTGCTCGTCGTCCGTACCGCAGTGATGTGTCCGACGCCCGCTGGGCCTTGATCGAACCGGTCTTCAGCGCCTGGCGGGCGGGACGTACCGGACCGGGCACGGCAGCTCGGGTGCACGATCTGCGGGAGATCGTCAACGCGATTCTCTATGTCAACCGCACCGGCATCCCGTGGGAGTATCTGCCGCACGACTTCCCGCCGTACAAGACCGTCTACGACTACTACGCGAAGTGGGAAGCCGACGGCACCACCCAGCAGGTCCACGACCTGTTGCGGGACAAGACCCGGCGGGCTCACGGCCGCAGTCCGGAGCCCACCGCGGCCGTGGTGGACGCGCAAAGCGTGAAGACCTCGGCGAACGTCGCCGAGACCGACCAGGGCATCGACGCCGGCAAGAAGATCAAAGGGCGCAAACGTCATGTGATCACGGACACGCTCGGTCTGGTGCTCGCCGTCCTCATCACTGCCGCGAACGTCCACGACACCGCCGGCGGCAAGCTCCTGCTCGACGACCTGGCCGCGGCCCATCCCAGCGTGACCAAGGTCTGGGCCGACGGCGGTTACCAGAACAGCATCTTCAACCACGGCGCAGGACTGGGCATCGACGTCGAGGTGGTACAGCGGTCACACGCGAGGGGGTTCGAGCCGCTCCCGAAGAGGTGGGTGATCGAGCGGACATTCGGCTGGCTGATGCAGCACCGCCGTCTGGCGCGGGACTACGAAGCTCTCCCACAGCGATCCCGGACGATGATCCACTGGGCGATGGCAAACAAAATGTCCCGCGAGCTGACCGGAGAATCCACACCAACCTGGCGAATCGAAACGGACATCTCATGCACAGCGGCGTGAACGTTGATCAGATGCTCTCTAAGCGAGCAACAAGTGCCCGTGGTCGGCCAGCGCCACGGCCAGCCACGAGCGGTACAGCGTGACCTCCCGGGCGTGCGTGGCGTCGTACCGTCCCAGCACGTCCTGAAGCAGCGGCACCGCGCGCAGCGGGCGGCGCAGCTCGGTGAACACCCGGGCGTCCATGACCTCCAGCTCCTCGCGGTTCACCCAGTACGCCCACGTCGGAGCCGGAGGGCCGTCCGTGGTGTCCAGGGCGGCGTGCGCCTCCCCGAGCGCCCGCAGGGCCGGTTGTGCCTCCCCGGCACGCGTATGCGCCCACGCCACGCGATCGAGGAACAGGGCGCGCGTCGTGGCCGGAGCGTCCGGCCCGGCCTCCGCAACGGCCGCCTTCGCCAACTCCAGGCCCTCCCGCTCCCGGCCGCTGTTCGTCAGGTGGTAGCCGAGGCTGCCCGCGAGCTGTGCCACCAGCGGCGCGTCCCCGGCCTGGCGGGCGGCCGAGAGCCCGAGCCGGTAGGCGTGCTCCGCGTCCTCACCGTGCCCGGCGTCGGAGGCGATCCACCCGGCGATCTGGCCCAACTCCCCGATCTGTACGAGCAGTCCGCGCCCCGTCTCCTCGGAGTGGTCGGACTCGCGGTACAGCCGGACGGCGGCGCGCAGCTCACGGAAGGCGGGGGCGATCAGGTCCCGCCGGACAGCACGTCGTCCGCGAGCCGGAGGCCGTGCACGCGGGCCGCCAGACCCTCCACGGTGGTGGCGCCGATCCGACGGCCGCAGGGGGCCGCCAAGGGCTCCAGTGCATCCCCGTCGGGCAGCAGGTCTGCGAGGGTGGCCGCGACCCCGGGCAGTCTGGCCTGAGCGTCCCCCCGGGCGTACGCGGCTGCTTGCTCCAGCTCACGCAGCGGCACGCCGAGTACCTGGGCGAAGGTGGGTAGCCACACGTCCGGGATGCGCTTCCCGCGCTCCCACCGGGAGACCTCGTTCCGCGTGATCGACTGGGCGCCAGACACGGCGCACAGCACGGCGGCGAACTGCCGCTGCGAGCGGCCGGAGTCCCGCCGCAGACCGGAGAGGCAGGCGCCGAACTCGCGGCGTCGCTCGGTGGTGTCGCTCATGGTGAGTGGCCCCCTTCCGTATCTAGTGTTGCCCCTCCCTGGCCCCCTGGTTGGCTCCTCCGCACGATCACGCCCCCCGGTTACCTGAACGCGAAGCGCCCCGGCGACCGCGCGAACGGCCCCGGGGCTGGCCGATCTGAAGGAAGCAGACCGACATGCCGCAACCTGCAACCCGGGCCCGCCAGACCGGGCACCCCGGGTACAGCGAGACCCTGCCGAGGCAGCCCGAGAGCGCAGCCACCGCCCGGCGCCTGCTTCGTACCGTCTGTGCTGTCTGGGGACTGGACGACTTGGCCGAGGACGGGGCCCTGATCGTGTCCGAGCTGGTGGCCAACGCCGTGCAGCACGCCCGGCGGGAGTCCATCCGAGTCGTCGTCGACCGTCCCGACGCTGCGCGGGTGCGTGTCGGCGTCGCGGACCTCTCCCGGACGCGGCCGGTGGAGCGCGAAGCGGACGACAACGAAGAGGGCGGGCGCGGCCTGCGTCTCGTGGCGGCGCCGGCCGCCGACTGGGGCACGGATGAGCGGCGCTGGGGCAAGGTCGTATGGGCGGACTTGGAGGGGCGCGGGTGACGACGGGAGAGACCCCCGGCCGCAGTGCGGCCCGCGCCCATCTGTCGCAATTGGTCGAGCTGTTCGGTACGGACGGATGCCTGCGGATCAGTATGGCCCCTGCTGAACCCACCCGCCCGCCGTCGGCGGAGAGCCCGAGGACGACGAGCAGCACTGACTGCCCCAGGGCGCGCGAAGCCCCGGCCGGCGAACTCCACCGGGCCGGGGCTTCGCCGTCTCACACAGGTCTCACGGACTGCACGGACTGACGCGGATTTTGTGGCGCTGACCTGGACGTTTCTGCACTCCCTGGATCTCACGGACCCCCTGGACGGTGTTTCGTTCACTGGGGGTCAAGGGGTCGCAGGTTCAAATCCTGTCGTCCCGACTCGTGAGAGTCGCAGGTCAGGGCCGGTTTCGGAGACATCCGAAACCGGCCCTCGGCCGTTTCCGGGGACCGGTTGGGGACCAGTGCTCCCTTGACCGGTGTCAGCGGGTCATGACGATCGGGCCGGGGAGCGAGCGGGGAGCGCGGACCGCGCTGAGGTGTGCGGAAAGTGTCGCGCCGGCGGCGGTGATCATTCCCCCGATGGAACTGCTCCGCAGCAACGGCACCATCGCCGACTTCGCCCGCAGCATCCACACCCGCCTCGGCCTCAACCGTCGAACGGGGCTTCCCCGATGCTGAGGTCGACGACGCTCCCCTACGCCACAGCCGTGGGGGAGCGCCCCTCCACGACCATGCTGACGCAGGTGACCGAGCGGCTGAAGTTCCTGGTGGCCTTCCGCCCCGGGCAGATCGGCCCGACGCTGTCGGCGCAGATGGCGCGACCTACCAACGGCAGTCGCTCGGAAGGCTGTTGCTGAACGTGGTCACCGGCGGCGAATCCACCGAACAGCGCGCGTACGGCGACTTCCTCGACAAGGACCAGCGGAACGCCCGCACCGGGGAGTTCCTCGACATCGTGCGGCGACTGTGGGCGGGCGAGACGGTCGACCACCACGGCGAGCACCTGCGCATCGAGGGCGCCAGGTTGAGCCGATTGCCGGAACCGGCGCCGCGCATCTACTTCGGCGGCTCCTCGCCCGCGGCCGGCGAGGTGGCGGCACGGTACACGGATGTGTACCTGACCTGGGGGAGCCGCCGCAGCAGGTGAAGCAGAAGATCGACTGGGTACACTCGCTGGCCGCCGCGCAGGGCCGGCGGGTGCGCTTCGGCATACGCCTGCACACCATCAGCCGGGACACGTCGGCGCAGGCGTGGGCCGAGGCCGAGCGGCTGCTCAAGGCCATGGACCCCGCACGCATCAGGGAGGTGCAGCAGGGCCTCGCGACCAGCGAGTCCGAGGGGCAGCGGCGGATGCGCGAGCTGTACGACAGCGGTGACACCGGCAACCTGGAGATTTATCCGAACCTGTGGGCGGGCATCGGCCTCGTCCGCGGTGGCGCGGGCACGGCACTGGTCGGCAGCCACACGGAGGTCGCCGACCTGATCGAGGAGTACCACCGCCTCGGCATCGAGGAGTTCGTGCTGTCCGGGGTGCCGCACCTGGAGGAGGCGTACTGGTTCGGGGAAGGTGTTCTGCCGGTACTGGCGAAGCGCGGTCTGTGGCGGTATCCGGGAGGTCCGCGCACCGTCGAGGCGGGCATCGTCCCGTTCGCCGCCCGATGAGCACGGCGTCCGCGGCCCCACGGGAACCGAAGGCGGTCCTGCCGGCCGGCCTGCTGGGCACCATCGAGCAGCCAGGGCAGCAGCTGCCCAATAGCCGCACCGATTCCCTGCGGCCAAACCGGCACTCATGGTGACCGTGCCAACGGTGGCGAGGCAGAGAGCGAGGCCACCGATCAGCGAACCGCAGGAGCCGGGTGGCAGCGCCTGAAGGAACAGCAGCGTCGCCGACCGAGCCGGCCCCCTCGCCGCGCTCGCCCGCACCGGCGCTTCGGCCGCCGACGGCGAGCCGCAGTCCGCCGGCCGTCTGACCCAAGTCGCCCCGGCCACCACCGGCACACTCGCCGTCCGGCTGGAGCGCAGGCAGCGGTCTGGCGCCCGCCGAACTGGCCGAAGCAGGGGCAGACGTGGGCGCGGACGACTCGCGGTGAGTGCGGTCGCCCCCGTAGTGCCCGCGTGGTACAGGCGACCGGCCGCGGCACCCGGTAAGACGACCTGACGGCCGGCCCGGGGCCACGTCGACTGCGTACCGCGTGGAGCGCGACGTCTGCGCTGCCGGGGGCGCCGCGGCCGGTGCCCCAGTACAGCGTAAGTTGATCTTTTGCCAACGAAGGCTGACTGCAAGCGAGGATTGATGAGCCGCCGTATATCTCAAGGCGCACTGGTCGTCGGCTCGATCGGCGTTCTGATCACCATCGTGGACGTGATCGGGGCGGGGCGCCTGGAGCCGCACGATGCCTTCCCCGCCCTCGTCGCGCTTGGCGCGGGTGGTGACCTGCTCAAGGAGCGGCGTCCCAGGGCTGCGAAGGTGCTGCACGCCGTGGCGTCGGTCCTGCTGGTCAGCGCCGGATCCGTCGCGGGCGCCCGGGCGTGGACCGCGTTCTTGAGGGAGGCGACCTATGACTGGCTCGACCTCGCACTCGGGGTCCTGGTCGTGCTTTACGTCGCTGTCGGCGCCGGTCACCAACTCGCGCGCCTGTCTCGCAGAGCATCGAAGTCTCGTAGGAGTACCAGTACTCTGACCGAATAGTGCCGGAATCGGTCAGACTTCGTTGACGATGGAGCTCAGCTGTCCGGTGTCGCTGAACCTCGACCGTCTCGAAGGGCCTCGCTGCGTAGCGCGCACCGAAGTCAGGGCGTCGACCGTCGGCCTCGACGCGGGGCCCCGCCCGCGTTCGGCGGGCCCCGCTTGGCGCTCCGTGCCCGACCGCGGCTACTATTGGCGGCACGTGCGGCCGAGGTGTGGGGCGTCGTGTTGTCGGTGCCGAAGCCACGTCGAGGATGGCGGTGCCCGCGGTCGGCGGGGCCGAGCCGATGTGTACGGTCGGGCATCCGACCCCGTCTCGGCACCCGGCCTGGGGCCCGGCGGGCACACGTGTGAGACTCGGGGCATGATCCGTACCGCGACCCCCGCCGACATTCCCGTGATCCATACCCTGATTCGCGAGCTCGCCGAGTACGAAAAGGCACTGGATGAGGCCAGGGCGACGAAGGAACAGCTCACCGAGGCCCTGTTCGGCGAGCGCCCCGCCGCCTACGCACACGTGGCCGAGGACGCCGACGGCGAGGTCGTGGGCTTCGCGCTGTGGTTCCTCAACTTCTCCACCTGGCGGGGCGTGCACGGCATCTATCTGGAGGACCTGTACGTCCGCCCCGAGGCCCGCGGTGGCGGCCACGGCAAGGCCCTGTTGACGGAGCTCGCCCGCATCTGTGTCGCACGCGGCTACGAGCGCCTGGAATGGTCGGTCCTGAACTGGAACCGCCCCGCGATCGACTTCTACGAGGCACTGGGCGCCCGCCCCCAGGACGAGTGGGCGGTGTACCGGCTCACGGGCGAAGCGCTGAATGCCCTGGGAGATCAGGGCGGCCGGCCGTAGCCGAGTCCCTCCGGCCGGAACTCGCGGGTGGGTGTTCGTGTCCGTGCCGGTAAGAACATCTGACATGAGGTGCGGCACCCACCCTCTTCCGAGCATCGTGCAAGCCTGTGCAGGCCCGCTGTCCGAGCGAGGACCCGGCGCTGCCGCACCTGCTCCTCGAGACCGGGCGGTGCTGGAGCCGTTGTTACCGAAGGGTGGCAGGGCGGGGCGGCCCCCGTGTGGCCGCGGCGGCGGTTGATCGACGGCATACGGTTCCGGACTCGGACCGGTGTGCCGTGGCGGGCAGCGCCCGCCGGACGCGGGCCGTGAGGCGGGGGCTAGTACTGCGACCGTGCTTGCCGTGACCGGGGCCGGGTCGGTCGGCGGTGTGGTTATGGGTGGCGGCCTTGCTGATGTCAGGTTGTGGACGGGTGAACTGGACGCGGCGCCTAAGCGGTTCGTGCACCGTTTCAGCAGGTGGGAGCCGTGGGAGCCGGCACTGGCTTATTGGCGGGGCCTGATCGCTCCGCTGCAGCGGAAGAACGGCTGGACGCCGGCGGAGGAAGCCATACGGGCCCGGACCGCATCCACCTCGCCCGCGTCTCTGCGCGCCAGCGGCTTCTCACCGAGGGACTGCTTCCCGACACCCCGCACGTCGTGGTCGGCGTCGTGCAGTTGAGTCCGTCTCCGGAGCCACCAGGCCAATCGGAGATGGCCCTGCGCGGCTCGCTCGAACGCTTCTGCCATGGCTTGGGCAAGCAGCGACTCGTTGAGCGCCGCATCAGGAAGGCGCAGGAGTACGGCGAGCTCGCCCAGCGTCTCGTAGCTGGCCATGTTCTCCGGGTGGGGCATCCGGCGCGCGGCGCGGGCAGCGACGAGTGCTTCGTCGTACGAGCTCCGCGCTTCAGCCAGGCTGCCCTGGACACCGCCCACCCCGACCACCGGAGCAGTGGACGCGTCAAGGTACGTACGCAGCGTTTCGAGAATGCTGGTGGCCTGGTCGGCGAGTTCGCTCTCGTCGACCGGCCGGGTGTAGCACTGCAAAAGGACCGCGCTGTCCGGGGTGATGGCCATGATGCCGGTCGTCCCCGAGCGCGTGATGGCCGCCTCCGCACCGCCGGTGATCACGACGTCGCACAGCCCGGGGCGCAGGAGCCGGTGAGCCGCGCCCACACCGGCCGGGGGCGCCGCCGCTCGAAGGGGGCCGCACGGAACGCCCTCACCAGGTCACCCTCGCGGAGACGACATGCACGAGGTGCGCCACCGTATCCCGCGTAGCGATCCTGGCCTGGTCCGGATCGATGCCCAACCCCGTCTCCGCTCTGTGGGCGCCGGCGATCCGATCCGCTGGGGCTGACCCGCTGAGTGCTCGGCCCCACCACCTCGCCGCGGCGATCAGGAGCACAGAAGGCGCGAAGGTATGGCAGACCCCGTGGTGAGGATGTCCGTATAGAGGGGCTCCCAGTCGGGGAGGTGGCGTATGCCTGAACCACTCCTAGGAAGGAAGAGGGGCCGGGTCCCCGGCGTGGCCGCGTGTCAGCCGTCGAGCGAGGCGGAAGGCGCGTCCCCGTTCTGGGCCTGGCGGGCCCGCTTGGCGAGCACCGTGGCCAGGTCCCGGATCGCGTCCTCGTCGATGCCGCCCTTGTCCGTGGCAGCCGTCTCGGTCCACAGCAGCGTCGTGCCGACCCGGGCCTGGGTCACGGCGCCGGGCTCGCCGCGGAAGCCGGAGGTGCCGAACCGGGCGTCGCGCTCGTCACCGACCGGGCCGATCCCGAACGTCCTGGCCCGCTGCCCCGCCCTCTTGCCGTAGTAGCCCTCCCAGAGCACGTCGTACGCCTCCCGGGCGGCCTGTTCGCTGTCGTAGGCGACGATCAGAAAGGTGACGGTGGCGGCGTTGTCGTCGTGCCGGAAGGTCGAGGCGCCGAAGAAGCGGGAGTTGTCGCAGCCCGCGTTGCCCTTGATGGGGCAGGCCGTCGAACGGTACAGCTTGTCCATCCCGACGGCCGTGGGCCGAGCGGACTCCGTCCAGCCCGGCATGGCGTCGCCGTCCGGCAACGCCTCCCGTACCTGTTCCTTCGTCAGCGCCACCGCCTTGCCGTTCCCGCTGCCGCTCTCCGCGCCACCGCCGCAGCCGGCCAGCAGCAGTGCCGCCGCGATCGCCACGCCCCACCGGTAGTTCCTCATGGTCATGCCACCACCCCTCCGGTGGTGATCCTATGCGGAGCGCCTCGGCGCGGAAGGCGCCGCCCAGGGAACCAACGGGGCGACGCCGGGGAAGGCTTCGTGGGTTACCTGCTCGTGCACGCGTTCCTGGTCGCCGGTCGGCAGGCGTACGTGCCTGCCGGTGGCCGCCGGGGCCGGTAGGCGGTGGCCAGTACGGAGACGGTGACCTGGTAGGGCAGGAGGCCGTCGGCGTCCAGGGCTGTACGGCTCACGTGGTGTGCGCTCGGTGTCATGGCCACCAGGTCCAGGGCGTCCGGCCCGGCCAGGGGCACGGAGTACTCGACCCGTTCGGTGGTCACGGCCTCGAAGAAAGGGTTCAGTGCCCGGTGCAGGCGCTGTTCCTTGGCCGGGTCGACCGTGACCATCGCGGGCACCCGGCCGCGCAGTTCGGCCAGGTGCCCGTCGGTGGGGCGGACCACGATCAGCCGGCCGGCCGGGCGCAGCACACGGTGGAACTCGGCGGGGTTGCGCGGGGCGAACACGTCCAGCACGACATCGGCCACCTGATCGGCCAGCGGGAAGGGCCGGAAGACGTCCCAGGCGACCGCGGCGGCCCGATGGTGGGCACGGGCGGCGGAGCGCAGCGCGCGCACCGAGGTGTCCAGGCCCAGGCCGCGGGCGCCGGGCAACCGGTCGAGTACGCCGGCCAGGTAGTAGCCGGTGCCGCATCCCACATCCACCACCGTCGCCTGTCCGGATATGGAGTCGGCCGCCAGGCGGGCCCCGGCCCGGCGGATGGGCGCGTAGGCGCCGGTGGACAGGAACCGGTCCCGGGCCTGGACCATGGCCGCGTCGTCGCCGCTGGTGGCGCGGGTGCCGGTCAGCAGGGCGGCGTAGCCGTGGCGGGCGATGTCGTAGGCGTGACCCGCCGGACAGCGCAGCGCGCCGCGGCCGGGGTGCAGGCGGCGCGTGCGGCACGCCGGGCAGCGCAGCAGATCGAGGGAGAGTCCGAGGGCAGGGGGAAGCGACACAGGCACAGGGCACTCCTGGCAAGGGGGAAGGGAAGAGACCGTGCCTGCACACGCGCTCGGAGCGTCACCGCCTCGGGAAGGAACGGGCGGCGAGGGAACGGGCGGCGTCGGAAACGCGGTTCACGGAGCAGGCACACCGAAGAGGGCGGTGCCGTCCGGCAGCGCCCTCAACGCCTTCCGGTCACAGAAAGCAGTAGTGCGGGGTGCTCATGAACGCCATGTCATGAGTCTACGCGCGGGGGCGAAGCCGCCGACGGCGACTGTCGGTGCCGGGCCCTAGGCTCGTAGTCCGGGAGAAGGGGGAAGTCCGTGCGCGACCGCATGCTGACAGCCGACGTACCTCTCGGGCCGTTCGAGGGCACCGGGATCACCGTCTACTCGGCGAAGGGCAGGAACGCCAGACTGCATGTCCGCAGCGACTGCGGCCTGCTCCGCACCGCCAACGTGACGACGGCCGAGGTGCCGTTGAACGCGGAGGTGGTGGACAGGTTCTGCTCGGGTTGCGCGGACTGGGGACCGAGCGTGCGGCCGACATCGGGTTTGGGCGTCTTCATGGGAGCGCTCGGCGGAGCGGGACTGCTTTACCAGCTGGGGGCTTATGCGGAGCCGGACGAGGACGCGTACTGGACCCAGGAGGAGGTGCGGGCCGCGGCCGGGCTCCTGCGGTCGGAACGGGACGCCGGGGACGAGGGCGACGAGGGCGACGGGCGGTGGGAAGCGCGTAGGGAGGCCGACGCCTTGCGGGAGCGGGTCTTGTCCCACTGGCGTCATGCCGCGGGGAGTCTTCACCGAGCGCAGACCGCCATCGCCCACTTCCCCTGGCTGACGGAGTGGGCGCGGCCGAAGGTGCTGGCGAAGGAGAACTACCTTCAGACCGTGCGGGCGCAGGCGGCCCTCTTCGTGGATCCGGCCGGCCTCGTCGTAGCCGCTGCGGCCGCGGCACTGGACACGCCCCCGTTGCCCGTGGACGATCCCGCCTTCGCGGTGCTGGGCGACCGCGGCCGGATCTTCGCACGCCTGAGCGCTCTGTGGCGCGGGTGGCAGTACTCCGCCGCACAAGGCTCGGAGCGACCCGCATCGCGGGCGATCAGGCGTTATGACCTCGTCGAGGACATCAGATCGCGCAAGAAGGGGCGCGAAGAAGCTCTGGAAGGGGCCGCCCGTCTGATCCGGTCCTGGGAGGAGGAGGCCCGCGCGGCTGCCGCGACGACGGACGCGACTCCGGCGGAGTGGGTCACGGCGCGTCTGCCGGAGCGTCCTGAGGAACCTTCGCGCAGGGGCGTGTCCGGAGTTCTGGACGATCTGGACGAGTGGACCCTCGGGGTGCTCCTGACGTGGACCGTGACCGCCGACTGGAGCCGAGGCGCCCTGACGCTGAAAGTCCCCACCCTCGTCGCCGACAGGCTCCTCGCCTCCTCAGGCCCGCTCGCGTGCGAGCGGGGAACCGGAACGGCGCCGGCCGAGGCCGTCCCCGGGGAACGGCCCGGCTTCGTACGGCCCGGGGTCTTCGACGACACCCCGGTCTTCGACCGCCGGCCGGTCACCCGCGCCCACCTGCGGGCGCTGCGGACCTTCTCGTACGCCGCCGACCAGCTGTACATCGTCTTCTCGTCGGGTGGGGGAGCGGAAGTCCTCCCGCTCGACGCCATCGAAAGACGCGTCGAACGGGGCTGGCACGGTGTCATCGTCGCCGGCGCGTCGGACCTCCCCGAAAGCGTCATCGGTCCGTGGCTCAAGGACGTCGGACTTTCGCCGGAGGCCGAGGAGGGGACCCACCCGGGCCACGACGGCGCCGGGGAGGACGACCGTTTCGGCGCCGACGCGGGCCTCGCGGCGGGGGCCCGGGCCGCCGTCCGGTGGGCGTATGACGAGCGTGCGAAGGAGCACACTCTGCGGACGCTCGCCATGGCACGCGGCGTTTCGGACTTGCGGAGCCTCGACACCGGCCGCCCCGGCGCGCTGCCGGTCGCGGTCTGGCAGGGTCTGCTCACGCCCGGCCCGCTGGACTTGAGACCGTTCCGGCTGCCCGGCGCGGGCCGTCGTCGCGGCGGCAGCGGCATACCGCTGGGCGTGCTGGGACCGGTGCAGATCTACGCCACGAACGCGGATCCCGCGTTCGAAGGCAAGGGTCACTCACCGTTCTGCCGCCACACGGGGGAGCGGGGGCTCGCGCACACCGACGATCTCCTGAGTGTGTCCGACCTGCTGGCCCGTGACGACTGGGACTGGTGCAGCAAGTGCGGCGGCTACGCCGCGCGCCGGCTGACCGACACCCAGCTCTCCTACTACCGCGCCGCCCACCGACTCCACCACATCGCCGGCCGGCTCGGCGACGAGCGCACCCACCACGCCCCCGTCGCACCGGATGCCCTGATCAAGCAGCTGGACGAGCTCGCGGCCCGGGGGCCCGACGGCCACGAGTACGGCGACTGGGAGGGCTCCCGGCGGTGGCGTGCGATCGTCGACGACCTTCGGGACCGGGCCGAAAGGCGGCGACTCGACACCGCCCCCTGATGCGCCGCCCCCCGGCCGGGGGCGGCGTACCCCGGGCGTGGAAGTGCCGTTCACGGCCACTCGTCGAAGCACTTCGGCCCCGGGGGGACGGCGGGGCCGGCCACGGGCGTGGGATGGCCGGATGCCGTCACTCGTCGGTGGGATCGCCTGTGCGTAGGGCCCGGTGATCTCTACGGTGGGCGGGAACCGTCCGGAACGTGGGGGAGTGCTGTGGAAGCGGAGATCCTGGCCCTGGCAGGCATGGGCGCGAGCAGTCTCGTGACGCTGGCCCTGCAGGACGTGTGGGGGTGGGGAAGGAGACGCTTCGCGACGCTGCTCGGCCGGGGCGCGCCCGCGGACGAGGCGGCGGCGGAGGAGGAACTGGAGCGGACCCGGCAGGAGTTGCTGGACGCCCGGCGCGCCGGTGACGAGGACACCGCCGACGCCGTAGAGGAAGCGTGGGCCCAGCGGCTGCAGGACTTCCTGGGCGCCCACCCCGAGGCCGGGCACCGGCTGCGGGAGGTGGTCGCGGCGACGATCGAGCGCAGCCCCGCACCGGTCGCGCTCGGCCACATCCTGCACTACGTCAACAACGTCCCCGTCTTCCAGGCGATGAACGACCACTGGGCACGCTGCGCCGAGGCCCGCGCGACCACCGCGATGTTCCTGTGCGGACTGCCCGGTGTCGGCAAGCGGACCACGCTCCGCCGCTGGCTCCAGTCCCGCCGAGGCGACCTGCCCGGCGAGCTGCTCCAGGCCGACCTCGCCCGGGACGAACGCGGACGCCCCGCCGACCCGGCGGCCCTCCTGGAGCGCTGGCTCGACCAGCTCGGCGTGGCCCGGGAGGACCGCCCGGCCGACACCGACGCGAAGGCGGCCCTGGTACGGCGGCACCTGCGGTCCCGGCCGGCCGTCCTGGTCCTGGAGAACGTGAGCAGGCCCGCCGAGGTCAGGCCCCTGCTCCCCGACTCCGCGGGGCACGTCGTCCTGATGACCGGCCAGCGGGTGCCGGCCGGCCTGGACGCCCTGCTGGACTTCGAACCGGTGGAGATCGCCCCGCTGAAGGACGAACACGCCCTGGAACTCCTGCTGAAGGTCAGCCGCAGCACCGAACACCCCGACCGGCTGCGGCCCATCGTCCGGCACCTGGGCGGTCTGCCGCTGGCCCTGCGCCTGGTCGCCGGGCAGCTCAGGACGCCGGTGCCGGGCACCCTGGAGGACATCACCGCCCGGCTCGCCGACCGGACCACACGATGGGAACTGCTCGCCGTGGACGACACCCACGACCTGCCCGGCGCACTCGACCTCGCCTACGAACGCCTCGGCGCCGACGCGGCCCGCCTCTACCGGCGCCTCGGCACCCTGCCCCGCACCGACATCCACCTGGACACCGTGCACGCCCTCACCCCGGACCGGGAACCGGCCACCGCCCGGCGCGGCCTGCACGAACTGCTCTCCGCGCGGCTGGTGGAGCGCGACGGCGTGGACGCCTACCGCCTGCACCCCCTCGTCCACGACCACGCGGCGGCCCGCGCCGAGCGGGAGGACACCGACGCCGAACGCGACGCCGTGACGGGCTGGTTCGTCCGCCATCTGCGGCAGACGGCCGAGGCCGCCGAGGCGGCGCTGTCCTCCCGCTGGCGCCACGACCCGGGCCACGCCTACCCGGACGTACGGCGCACCCCCGAGGAGGGCGCCCGCGCCGAACGCGAACTCGCCCGGCGCCGCGACGGGTTGCTCGCCGCCGTCCGCCTCGCCCACGCCACCGGACGGCAGGAGGAGGCGTGGCGGCTGTGCCAGGCGCTGTGGACGTTCTACCTGCGCACCGGCAGTCACGCCGAGTGGATCGAGTCCCACGAGACCGGCCTCGCCGCGGCCCGCGCCGACGGCGACCGGCTGGCCGTGGCGCGCATGCACTACCAACTGGGCTTCGCCCGCCTGGACCGGTGGAGCCTCGCCGAGGACGACCCGCGCCGGGCCCGCGAACACCTCGACGCGGCACGGGAGTCGGCACGCGGCGCCGGCGCCGTCCCGGGCGAGGGCGAGGCCCGTACGGAGTCCAGCGCGCTGGAGGCGCTCGGGCTGCTGGAGCTGAAGCTGGGCCGCCCGGGGCAGGCCCTCGATCTCCTCACCAGGGCCGAGACGGCGCTCGGCGGTCTCGCCCACCCGCGCGGGCGCGCCCTGCTCGCCTACCACAAGGGCGCCGCGTACACCGCGCTGGGCCGGCACGACGACGCCGAACGGACGCTGCGCGAGGTCCGCGAGCGGTTCCGGCGGCTGGGGGACGGGCCGGACATCGCGCTCAACATCGGCAAGACCTGGCTGCGGTACGCACAGGACCGGCTGGCCTGCGACCGGCCGGAGGAGGCGCTGCGGGCGCTGGACGAGGCGATCGCCGGCATCGACAAGGGCGGCTCCGGGTACTTCCTCGCGGTGGCCCGCCTGCTGCGGGGCGACGTTCACCGGCGGTTGGGGGACGCGCACCGGGCGGCCGCCGACTGGGCCGCCGCCGGCACGCTGTTCGAACAGGCCCGCAGCCCGCGCGCGGAGGAGGCCCGGCGCCGCCTCCGCCACAGCCCCGTGGGTTCAGCGGACGGTGAACTCGACTAGCCCGGCCTCCGGATGATCACCGGCCCGCACGGTGAGGCGCGCCCGGGTGCCGGGCCGGAGCGGGACCGGGCCGGACCGCACCCAGGCGTGCGCGGCCGAGGCCGCGACGGCGAACGACGCCCAGGCCGGGCGCGCGGTCCAGCGGGCCTGGAGCCGGGTGCCGTCGGCGAACAGCGCCGTACAGCCGTGACCGGCCTCCTCGACGGCCACCAGACCGCACCCCGGGAAACGCCGGGGGAGGGAGGACCCGCTCACCTCGTCCGGGAGCAGTCCGCGCTCGGCGGGCACCAGCAGCACGTCGGCGGAGCGCGGCCAGCGGGGGTCGGGGTCGTCGGGGTCGGCGGCGAGATGGGCGTCGGCGAGGTGCCGGCTCTGGGCGCGCTGCGCCGCGGCCGGGAAGCGCCGGATCCGGACGGTGACACCGCCGCCGGCCCCGGCCCCGGTGGCGGTGGCGGTGACGAGGGTGGCCGGCAGATGGGGGAGCCGGGGCGTGGCGGGGCCGGGGGAGGGGACCGGTATCGCGCGGGTGGCCGCCGGGTGCGCGGGCTCCGGCAGCTTCAGCCAGGTGTAGAACAGCCGGCGCAGTCGCCGGGCCGACTCGCCGGGCGCCGATGTCACGCTCTGCCGGAGCGTGGCCAGTTCCGGGTCGTCCGGCTGGATGCGGGCCGCGTGCAGCAGCTGGGGGAGCAGGGGTACGGCGCGCGAGACGCGGGGGAGGAGCCGGCCGAGGCGGTGCATGGGGGAACCGGGGGCTACGGTGGAGTCGCCGAAGGCGCCCAGAACGCACGGAATTCCCAGGGCGACGCCGTACAGGGTGAGCGATCCGTGGTCGCCGATGAGGAAATCGGCCGCGCACAAGGCGGCTTTCCAGGTCTCGGTCTCCGGCGCCGGGAGCAGCAATCCGGATTCGGTCAGCGGGGCGAGCCAGTGGTGTATCTGCCAGGCCCCGTGCCCGTACCAGGCATTGGGGTGCACGGCGGCCAGCACGCGGAATTCGTCGGCCGGGAGTTCGGCGAGCGCACGGCGCAGCACCTCCGCACCGGGGGCGCCGAGGACCGAGTCACGGCCCCAGGTCGAGGAGACGACCACCAGGCGCTGGCCGGGCCGCAGTTCGAGGGCACGCCGGTACGCCGCCCGGAAGGGCAGTCCGGCGCTGAGCTGGTCCAGGCAGGGATCACCGGCGACGACGGCGCGGGGAACCGCCTCGGGGCAGCCGTCCGCGAGCCGCCGTAGCTGCTCGTCGTGGGACAGTACGATCGCGGCCGGCACGACCCGCCCCTCATGGACCAGCCACTCCGAGGTCAGCCCGAACGCTCCCGGCTCCCGGCTCCCGGCTCCCGGCTCCCGGCTCCCGGCTCCCGGCTCCCGGCTCCCGGCTCCCGGCTCCCGGCTCCCGGCTCCCGGCCAAAACCTTATTGTATCCGGCTCCGTGCGGCGCACCTATAAGGGGAAAGGGAATTCGGTGCAATTCCCCGCCGCGACTCGTGGCCACGGCGAGGTCGAACGGCTGGGACAGCGCCTCCTGCCAGGAAATCCGCGCCATTCCGTGCGAGGTGAGGAATTCGTCCGTCCCGCCGTCGAGTTCGGAGGAACCGGTACGCGTGAAGAACACCTGGATCCGCTCGTCGCCCTCGAAGACGGCGAGCAGGTCCAGCAGCCGCGTGGCGGACGTGATGTTGTGCACGACGCCGAGCACACTGCGCTCGGCGACCACCGTGCTCCACCGCGACCCGCCCTTCCGCAACGGCAGCGGCAGCGGCAGCCGGCCCGTCTCCCGCACGCGCACTCCCGGCCACGATCGGCTCACCCTGACGGAGCACACGATAGTCATGCCGGGTACACGCCACCGTCACCGTCCTGTGCCGGTCACGACCCGGGTGTGGTCAGGACACCAGCCCGACGTGCGCCAGCGCCTGCTTCAGCAGCACTCCGTGTCCGCCCGGCATCTCGCTCTGCACGGCCCGGGAGGCGGCCTCCTGCGGGCTGAACCAGACGAGGTCCAGCGCGTCCTGGCGGGGCCGGCAGTCTCCGGTCACCGGCACGATGTAGGCCAGGGACACCGCGTGCTGACGCGGGTCGTGGTACGGCGTGATGCCCGCCGTCGGGAAGTACTCCGCGACCGTGAACGGCTGGAGCGAGGCGGGGACGCGGGGCAGGGCGACCGGGCCGAGGTCCTTCTCCAGGTGGCGCAGCAGCGCGTCGCGGACCCGCTCGTGGTGCAGGACCCGGCCGGAGACCAGGGTCCTGCTGACCGTGCCGTCCGGGCCGATGCGCAGCAGCAGTCCGATGCTGGTGACCTCACCGCTGTCGTCCACGCGCACCGGCACGGCCTCGACGTACAGGATCGGCATCCGGGCCCTGGCCATCTCCAGCTCGTCCGTGGTCAGCCAGCCGGGCGTGGTCTCGGTCATGTCAGACATTGCTTGATCATACTTTCCGGGTGGGGCGCCCGCCGGGATCGCGGGCCGGTTCGGATACGGGTGGTCCGTGCGGTGCGGATGCGGATGGTCCGTGCGGTGCGGATACGGGCGGCCCGTACAGCCTGCGGGCATTGCCGCGGCCCGTCCAGTCCGCGATGCGCAGGGCGTCGGCCAGGCTCAACTCGTCGGCGTCCACCCTCTCTTGCAGCAGACCGGCGAGGCCCCGGCGGAAGCACAGGGCGCCCAGGTGGTGGAACTCGGCCACACCATAGGCGTCGGAGCTGTGCAGCAGTTTGCGGAACGGGGTCACCTCCAGCGCCTCCTCCAGCACCGCCCGGCAGCGGGCCGGGCCGGTGTGGTGCAGCGCGAGGCCGACGTCCAGGTACACGTGCTCGAACACCGCCGCCAGATACGCCGCTTGACGGTGGTACGGCCAGCAGTGCAGCAGCAGGACCGGGATCGTGCCGGCCGTCCGGCGCAGCCAGTCGGTGAGCAGGGCGGGGTCGGCGCGGTGCAGCCGCAGGTCGGCGTCGCCGAACCCGGTGTGCAGTTGCAGCGGCAGCCCCAGATCGACGGCGGTCCACAGCAGGTGCCGTACCAGCACCGGGTCGGCGAGGCGTCCGCCGTGCGCCGCCCAGCGCCGGGCCGCCCGGGTCACCTCGGCGTCCGTCGGGCGCCCGGGGTCGAGGGCGAGGCCCGTGCGGTAGGCCGCGACCGACTTCACCGCCACCACGCCGGGCCGCCGTACGGCCTCCTCGGCGGCGGCGCGGAACGCGGCCGCGTACTCGTCCGCCTCCACGCCCCGCGCCGCCACCGCCTCGGCGACCCGCTCCAGCCGTACCACCTCGCAGGCGGTGGCGCCGGCCGCCGCCGCCAGCTCGGCGGGCGTGGTGAGCGGGTGCGGGGCGAAGCCGGTGTCCACGCAGAACACCTCGGTCCCGGCCGCCGTCAGGAAGCGCCGGTTGACCTCCCGCCAGCCGAGCTCCGCGCGCCGCGCCACGTAGTCGGCGGGCGGGGCGTGCCGGGGCAGGTCCAGCAGGGGCGCGCAGTGCCGGCGCACGGCCACGCCGACGGGGGTGTCGAAGGGGGAGACGCCGGGCCAGGCCGCGCCCTCGGTGAGCAGGGACGCGAACTCCCCGGCGGCCAGGTCGGCGGTCACCGCGCCGTGGCAGTGGTGGTCCACCAGCGGCAGCGCGGCGAGGGCCTCGTGCACCGGTCCCGGGGCGGCCATCGTCAGTACGCCCAGCGGTAGAACGCCGCCAGCGCGGTGGGGGCGAGCCCCTCGACGGCCGCCGCCTCGCCGAGCCGTACGGCGCTCACCGCGTCGGCGAGGACCGGGCCCAGCGCGGCCCGCAGCACCGGGTCCGCGCGGAACTCCTCCACGGCCCGCGGCAGCGACTCCGGCAGCCGCCGTACGCCCAGCGCCGCCGCCTCGTCGGGGCCGTACCGGGCCGGGTCGCCGGTGATATCCCCGGGCAGCGGGCGGCCCGCCGTGATGCCGTCGATGCCGGAGGCGATCACACAGCCGAGGGCCAGATACGGGTTGGCGGCCAGGTCGACGGGCTTGACCTCCAGGTTGGCGTCCTGGTCCCGGCGGCCCGCGGTGCCGGTGACGATCCGGACGGCGGCCTCGCGGGTCTCCCGGCCCCAGGCGGTGAACACCCCCGCCCACTGGGAGGGCTGGAGCCGCAGATAGCTGGCCGGGCTCGGCGCGGTCACCGCCGTCAGGCCGGGCAGATGGGCGAGGATCCCGGCCAGGAACGACTCGGCGGTGGCCGTCATGCCGTACCGGCCCTCGCCCCCGGAGTGCAGGTTCACCCCGTCGCGCCAGCAGGACAGGTGCAGATGGCCGCCGTTGCCGACGCCCTCGGGGAGGTAGGCCGGCGCGAAGGAGACCCGCAGTCCGTGCCGCTGGGCCACGGCCCGGATCGTCTGCCGCACCAGCACGCTGCGGTCGGCCGCCGCCACCGGGTCCAGCGCGCCCACCGAGACCTCGAACTGGGCGGGCGCGTACTCGGGATGGATCTGGTCGACGTCCACGCCCTGGGCGGCGAGCGCGGCCAGCAGCTCGGCGGTGTAGTCGCTCAGCTCGACCTGCCGGACGGCGCTGTAGGCCGGTCCGGTGGCCGCCGGGACGAACTCGTCGGCGGGTGCCGAACCGACGCCCACGGCCCACTCGATCTCGATCGCCGCCTTGAAGGCGAGGCCGTGGCGGTCGGCGGCGTCCGTGACGATCCGGCGCAGAAAGGTCCGGGCGCAGCCGGGGTGCCGCTCGCCCTCCTGGGTGATCCGGTCCACCGGCGCCCACGCCCAGCCGGGCTGCCCGGCCAGCGGCACGAGGTGGTCGAGGTCGGGGTAGAGCCTGAGGTCGCCGTCGGGGGAGCCGAGGACGTCGGTGGTGACGATGGAGTCGTCGGCGAGGAACGTGTCGAACACCGGGGACATGCCGACCCCCCAGGCCACCGCGGAGTCCAGCCGTGCCGTCGGGATCGTCTTGACCCGGCAGACGCCCGCCGTGTCCACATACGCCAGGACGATGCCGTGCACGCCCCGGGCCGCCAGGTCCGCGGTGAGGGCGGGCACCCGGTCCAGGTCACCGGGGCGGCCGCCGGGTCGGGGGTCGGCGAGCGTGGTCATGCGTCCTCCTCGACGGGTCCGGCCGGCGGGGGACGGCCGGACCCCGGGGTCAGGGTTTCACGGCGACCGCGCCGTACTGCGGCACCACGGCGGCCTCCGCCGCGGCGCGCCACCGCGAGCACGGCACCAGTCCGGGCTCGACCGGCTCCAGGCCGTCGAGGAAACCGGCGATCTCGGTGTGGCTCCGGGCGGTGATCGGCGGGGTGGCGTGCGTGTTCCAGAACTCCATCGCGGCGACGTTGCCCGCGCCGCCCGCCTCGGCGTCGTAGGTCGGGTGGGTGAGGACCAGGTGGCTGCCGGAGGGGACGGCCGCCATGATCCGCCGCACGATGTCCCGGGCCTCACCGGTGTCCGGTACGAAGTTGAGGATGCCCAGCATCATCACCGCCACCGGCCGGTCCAGGTCGAGGGTCCGGGCGGCGTCCCGCACGATGACGTCCGGGTCGCGCACATCGGCGTCGAGGTAGTCGGTGACGCCCTCGGGGGAACTGGTCAGCAGCGAGCGGGCGTGCACCAGCACGATCGGGTCGTTGTCGACGTACACGATCCGTGACTCGGGCGCGATCCGCTGGGCTATCTCGTGGGTGTTGTCGGCCGTGGGCAGTCCGGTGCCGATGTCGAGGAACTGCCGTATCCCGCGCTCGGCGGCCAGGAACCGCACCGCCCGGCCCAGGAAGTCCCGGTCCGCGCGGGCCACGGCCCGGATCACCGGGAACATCCCGGCGATCCGCTCGCCCACCCGCTGGTCGACCTCGTAGTTGTCCTTGCCGCCCAGCCAGTGGTTCCAGACCCGTGCGTTGTGCGCCACGCTGGTGTCCAGCCGCGCCGTCCCGGTCGCCGGGAAGTGGCCCTCGCTCACCTGTACGCCCTTCTCACATGCGGTTTCTCCGCCGTCATTGTGCCTGCCGGTGATCGCGCTGTCCCGGGAAACGGATCACTCCGGGCGGTTCGGGGTCCGCCGGGCGGATGAGGAACACTGGACCGGTATCCCCGCACCCGACCGGAAGCAGGACATGCCCGCCATACCCGCCCCCCTCCTCGACACCGCCGCGCTGCCCGCCGGCCCCGCCGACATCCGGCTGATCGTCACCGACATGGACGGCACGCTGCTGGACGACGCCAAGCGGATTCCCGACGGGCTGTGGCCGATGCTCGCCGAGCTGCGCCGCCGCGGGGTGCTGTTCAGTCCGGCCAGCGGACGGCAGTACGCGACCCTGCACCGGCAGTTCGAGCGAGTCGCCGAGGGCATGGTGTTCATCGCGGAGAACGGCACGTACGTGGTCCGCGACGGCGTGGAACTCAGCTCCGACCCGCTGGACGGGGCCGCCGCGGCGGCGATGGCGCGGACGGTACGGCGGCTCGCCGCGGACGGCGCGGACGTCGGCGCCGTCGTCTGCGGCAAGCGGGCGGCGTACGTCGAGCGGATCGACGAGGCGTTTCTCGCCGAGGTGCGCCAGTACTACGCCGAGCACCGGATCGTGCGGGACGTCACCGCCGTCGAGGACGAGGTGATCAAGGTGGCGGTGTTCGGCTTCGGCGCCGCCGAGCACACCGTCGCCCCAGCCCTCGCCTCCTTCGCCGCCACCCACCAGGTGGTCGTCTCCGGCGAGCACTGGGTGGACGTGATGAACCCCACCGCGAACAAGGGCGCCGCCCTGCGCGGGCTCCAGCGGGCGCTGGGCGTCACGCCCGCCCAGACCATGGTGTTCGGCGACTACCTGAACGACCTGGAGATGCTCGACGCCGCCGAGTGGTCCTTCGCCATGGCCGGCGCCCACCCCGAGGTGATCCGCCGGGCCCGCCACCTGGCCCCGTCCAACAACGACGCCGGCGTGCTGCGGACCATCGCCCACGTGCTCGGGTTGTAGCCCGGCCCGCAGCGCGTGCTCGGAATCGGCGGTCATGGCCGACAGCACCAGCGCGCCGCCTGGTCCCAGTGCCCCGACCAGCGTGCGGACCAGGTCGCGGGCGGCCTGGTCCAGGACGGCGGTACCGGTCGGACACCGGGCCGGATGCGGCCGGGGCGGGGTCGGTGACCTGGTCGGTGTCCTGGATGTCCGCCGCGGTGTCCGGCATGCGTCGGCCCCTCCCCGTCCGGTCCGGGACGCGGGGGGAAGGAGTCTGTAACGATCAACCGGCGCGGCGCAGGCAGTCCTCGGCCACCTGTTCGTCCAGCGCCGCCCGGACCAGCGCGGCGGCCAGCACGGCCGGGTCGGTGTCCCCGGCCAGCCCGGTCAGCTTCTCGGGATCCTCGGGCAGGCCGAGCCGGCCGGCGCCGGACAGCGCCTTGCCGTCCAGGTACGGCGCCACGTCCGGCCACACCCGCTGGGCCTCGCGCAGGAAGATGCCGGCGCCGGCCGGCCCGATGCCCGGCGCCTCCTGGAGCAGTTCTCGCAGGGTGCCGGCATCGCCCTCCGCCTCCCGGTGCAGCCGGCGCAGATCGCCGCCCCAGCGCCGGTCGAGCAGCTCGGCGCCGTCGCCGAGCTGGGTGGCCGTCCGCTCGTCGTACCGACGGTAGCCGCCCCGGCCGAGCGCCTCCACCCGCCGCCGCCAGTCGGCCTCGGCCATCCGGCGCGGGCTGCCGTCCAGGTGGTCCTCGTGCAGGGCGCGGGCCGCGGCCACCGCGACCGAGGCCCGGATCCGGGCGCTGAGCAGCAAGGACAGCACCAGCAGCCGGTACAGCGGCTGCGGGGTGTCCTTCAGGCGGATGCCCGCCTCCTCGGCGAACGTCCGCCCGTGCCCGGACACCAGCTCCCGCAGCACGCGTGCGTCACGGTTCACGGCCTACGGCTTGAGCGGGTCGTGGCCCAGCGTCATCAGCCGGTGCCGGCGGCCGGTGTCCCGGGCGATCTCCGGCTCGGGCTCGTTCTCCACGTCCACCAGCTCACCGACCGTGTCGACGACCTTGCGCATCACCCGCACGTCGTCCTCGGTCAGGTCGGTGCGGCGCTTCTGCAGGATCGCCAGGACGTGCTGCCCGGTCTCGCTGCCCGCCCGCTCCGGAAGCGGTTCGGTCTCCTCGTCGGCGTCCCGGACCTTCAGCCAGGCCGCGAGTTCCGCCGAGGTCATGTTCACCACGCGGTGGAAGTGGTCCCACAGCGCGTCGGAATCCAGCGAGTCCGCCATGGGTCTCCCCCTTCCGTCTTCTGCCCCGCCCAGCGCGTGGGGCGGGGGGCGTACAGGCCGTGGGTCAGCCGGCGGACGTGTCGCGCGGGTGGTTCTCGGCCTCGAACATCCAGCGCTGCTTCTCCAGGTCGGCGGTGATGGAGATCAGCAGGTCCTGGGTGACCGGGTCGGCCTTCTCGGTCACCGCGATCCGCTCGCGCAGCCGGCCGATCGCCGCCTCCAGCGAGGACACCATCAGCTCCACGACCTCCGTGTCACGCAGCCAGCCGTCCTTGGTGCCGGGCAGCGCGAAGGTCGCCGCGATGGTCTCCGGCCGGCCGTCCGGCGCCACGCCCAGCGCGGCCGCGCGCTCCGCCACCGTGTCGGAGTGGGCGCGGGCAGTGGCGACCACCTCGTCCAGCTGGAGGTGGATCGAACGGAACCGCGGGCCCACGATGTTCCAGTGCGCCTGCTTGCCGACCAGCGACAGCCCGAGCAGGTCGACCAGGGTGTCCTGGAGGGCGGTGCCGGTGACGCCGAGCGCCTCTTCGGGAAGTGTGCTCTTGACCACGGTCATGGTGCGTGGGTCCCCTTTCCTCGACTTTCCTCAGCGATGTCCGAAAGGGCGGGTGCCCCGGGCGCGCGCCGACAAACCGGCAGATCAACGGGGGGAGGGGGGAGGCGGAGGAGCGGCGGGGACGCGTCCCGGGTGTGGGCCCGGTCAGTCGGGTAGTACGCGGTCCAGGAAGCGGAGCAGCTCCGTGCAGGCCGTCGCGCGGTCCGTCTCGTGGAAGACCTCGTGCCGCGCCCCGGGGAAGATCCGTTCGGTCAGCCGGCCGCCGCTCAGCCGCTCCACCCCGGGCCGGCTCCCGGACAGCGGCACCAGGCGGTCGTCGTCGCCGTGCAGCCACAGCAGCGGCAGCCGCCCCACGTCACCGCCCCGCGCGACCGTCTCCAGGGTGCGGGCGAACGCCTGGAGCGTCGGCCGCTTCATGGGCCCGTGCCAGACCAGCGGATCGGCCGCGTACGCCGCGCCCACGGCCGGGTCCCGGGACAGCGCGGACGGGCTGATGGGGGTGTCCGGGATCTCGTCCAGGGCCAGCAGCCGCCCCGGCAGCTCCCAGGCGCCGATCACCGGCGCGGACAGTACCAGCGCGCTCAGCCCGTCGCCGTACCGCTGGGCGTAGCGGGCCGCGATCAGCCCGCCCATCGAGTGGCCGAGCAGGACCAGCGGCAGGCCGGGACGCGCGGCCCGGGCGAGGTCCGCGACCGCGTGCACATCGGTGACCACATCCTCGAAGTCCTCGATCAGCACCCGCTCCCCGGCCGACTTGCCGTGACCGGCGTGGTCGGGCGCGTAGACGGCGGCCCCGTGCCCGGTCAGTACGCCGGCCAGTTCGTCGTACCGGCCGGCGTGCTCGCCGTACCCGTGCACCAGGAGCGCCAGCAGGCGGGGGTCCGGATGCGGCCACTCGCGTACGGCGAGGGCTCCGTGCGTGCCGTCGAGGACGTGCTCGCGGACGTGGTGCATGTCTCCTCCCGTCGCCTCGGCCCAGGCCCCAGGGGAGCTTCCCAGCGGGGCGGCCGGAGGTCTATAGTCCAAAACTAGCAGTGCTAATTAATGGGCGCTGCACAGATCCGTGATCCACAATGTCGTAGGTCAGGAGTCCCGCCGTGCGTCCCGTCCATTTCGCGACCGCCCGCCGCACCCCCATCGGCAAGGTGCGCGGCGCCCTCTCCTCGGTCCGCCCCGACGATCTGGCCGCGACGGTGATCCGCCACCTCGTGGCCGACGTGCCCGCGCTCGACCCGGCCCGTATCGACGACGTCTACTGGGGCGCCGCCAACCAGGCCGGCGAGGACAACCGGAACGTCGCCCGCATGGCCGCCCTGCTCGCCGGACTGCCCGACTCCGTGCCCGGCGCCACCGTCAACCGGCTGTGCGCCTCCGGACTCGAAGCGGTCACCGCGGCCGCCCGCACCATCGCCGCGGGCGAGGCCGACATCGTGATCGCCGGCGGCTCCGAGTCCATGAGCCGCGCCCCCTTCGTGCTGCCCCGGCCCGACGAGGCCCTGCCGCACCGCATGGAGACCTACGACACCCGGCTCGGCTGGCGGCTGGTCAACCCCGCCATGAAGGAGCTGCACGGCCTGCTCGCCATGGGGGAGACCGCCGAGGAGGTCGCCGCCCGCCTCGGCATCTCCCGGGCCCGGCAGGACGAGTTCGCCCTGCGCAGCCACCAACTCGCCGCCGCCGCACGCAAGAACGGCCACTTCGTCGACGAACTCCTGCCCGTCCAGCGCCCGGACGGTGTCACCGTCGAGCACGACGAGTGCGTCCGCGAGGACACCTCGCTGGAGAAGCTGGCCCGCCTCAAGCCGGCCTTCCGGGCGGACGGCACGGTCACCGCCGGGAACGCCTCACCGATGAACGACGGCGCTGCCGGACTGCTGCTGGTCAGCGAAGAGGCCCTGAACGAGCTGGGCTTGGAGTCCCTCGGCCGGTATGTCGCGGGCGCCTCCGCCGGCGTCCACCCCGATGTGATGGGCCTCGGCCCGGTCCCCGCCACCCGCAAGGTGCTCACCCGGGCCGGCTGGGAGACCGGCGACATCCAGGAGGCCGAGCTGAACGAGGCGTTCGCCGCCCAGGCCCTCGCCTGCGTCGACCAGCTCGGCCTCGACCCGGAGCTGGTGAACCCCACCGGCGGCGCCATCGCCCTAGGCCACCCCCTCGGCTGCTCCGGCGCCCGCATCCTGACCACCCTGCTGCACCGCATGCGGCGCACGGGCGCCCAGCGCGGCCTCGCGACCATGTGCGTGGGCGTGGGGCAGGGCAGCGCGGTGCTGGTCGAACGGCACTGACGCGTCCTCAACGGGGGCTCCCCGCACGGGGATACGGTAGTACGAGCCGCAGCAAGGAAACGGAGCAGCACTCCATGGCAACCCTGTCCGTCGCCGCCATCCTCGCCGAGAACGCCCGGCGTCGCCCCCGCAAGACCGCCCTGGTCGAGGGGGAACTGCGGCTCACCTTCGGCGAGGTGTGGCAGCGGGCGCTGGCCCGGGCGGGCGCGCTCACTGGCCTCGGCGTACGGCCCGGCGACCATGTCGCCCTGATGGCCCCCAACACCGCCGAGTTCCCGGTCGCCTACTACGCGATCGCGGCGGCGGGCGGGGTCGTCGTCCCCGTCCACCTGCTGCTGTCGGCCGGCGAGGTCGAGCACGTCCTCAGGGACAGCGGCGCCACCGTGCTGCTCGTCCACCCGGCCCAGGCAGAGACCGGCCGGGCCGCGGCCGGGGCGGCCGGCGTCCGGGTGGTCACCCTGGGCGAGGAGCTGGACAAACTGGCCGCCGACGCCGAGCCGTTGCCCTCGTACGTCACCCGGGCCGCCGACGACCCGGCGGTGATCTTCTACACCAGCGGTACGACCGGTGTCCCCAAGGGCGCCGTCCTCAGCCACTTCAACCTGGTGATGAACGCGACCGTCAACGCCTTCGACGCGCACGACATCCGTGCCGACGACATCGCCCTGGGCGCGCTGCCGCTGTTCCACGCCTTCGGCCAGACGGTCTCGCTGAACTCCACCTGGCGGGCGGGCGCCACGCTCGTGCTGCTGCCCCGCTTCGACGCGGCCCGGGCCATCGAGCTGATGGTCGAGGAGGACGTGAACACCTTCCACGGCGTGCCCACCATGTTCGTCGCCCTCGCGGCGGCCGCCGCCGACGCCGAACGGCTCCCGGGGCTGCGGGTGTGCATCTCCGGCGGGGCCTCGCTGCCGGTCGCGGTACTGGAGCGGTTCGAGGCCGCGTTCGGAGCGCGGATCTACGAGGGGTACGGGCTGTCGGAGACCTCGCCGGCCGCCACCGTCAACCAGCCGGTCTTCGGTGCCAAGGCCGGCACCATCGGGCACCCGCTGTGGGGCGTCGACGCGGAGATAGCCCGCGCGGAGGTGGAGGACCGGATCGAGCTGCTGCCGCCGGGCGAGCTGGGCGAGGTCGTCATCCGCGGCCACAACGTCTTCTCCGGCTACCTCGGACGCCCCGAGGCCACCACCGAGGCCCTGGTGGACGGCTGGTTCCGCACCGGCGACCTCGGCACCAAGGACGACGAGGGCTTCCTGCGGATCGTCGACCGCAAGAAGGACATCATCATCCGCGGCGGCTACAACGTCTACCCGCGGGAGGTCGAGGAGGTCCTGATGCGGCACCCGGGGATCGCCCAGGTCGCCGTCATCGGCCTGCCGGACGAGCTGCACGGCGAGGAGGTGTGCGCCGTCGTCGTCCCGGCCCCGGGCGCCGCCCCGGACGCCGCCGCCCTCACCGAGTGGTCCAAGGAACACCTCGGGCGGCACAAGTACCCGCGCCGCGTGGAGTTCACGGACACCCTGCCGCTCGGCCCCAGCATGAAGGTACTCAAGCGGGAGCTGCGGACCCGGTACACGGGACGGTGACACCGCGCGGGCCGGCAGGGCGGTACGGGCGGCCACGGCGGTACGGGGGTGGCAGCGGGTTTCCGGCCCGGCGGTGAGTGCACGGGCCGGGCTGCCGACTCGGCGGAGGTGGCTCGGCGTTGTTGTCATGGACCGGTTCGCGAGACGGTCCTTACGCGGGGATTGATCATGCGCATAGCATCGGCCCCCGAATGAACACGATGACGCTCTGGCACATATCAGGCTGGGAGTTCGCCGCGCTCGCCTTCGCGGCCGTACTCGTCGGCTTCTCCAAGACCGCGGTCAGCGGGGCCAACACGGTCAGCCTCGCCATCTTCGCGGCGGTCCTGCCCGCCCGCGCCTCCACCGGCGTACTGCTGCCCCTGCTGATCGCCGGGGACGTGCTGGCCGTCCGCACCTACCGGCGGCACGCGCACTGGCCCACGCTGTGGCGGCTGTTCCCGGCCGTGGCGGTGGGCGTGGTGGCCGGCACCCTGTTCCTGGTGTGGGCCGACGACGGGATCGTACGGGTCTCGATCGGCGCGATCCTGCTGTTCATGGCCGGGGTGACGGTGTGGCGCCGGCGGACGGCCGAGACCCCGTCCGGCCCGGAGGCGGTGACGAACCGGGCGGGCCGGATGAAGGCGCACTCCTATGGCGTGCTCGGCGGGTTCACCACGATGGTCGCCAACGCGGCCGGGCCGGTGATGTCGCTGTATCTGCTGTCCGCCGGCTTCCGCAAGCTCGGCTTCCTCGGCACCTCCGCCTTCTTCTTCCTCATCGTGAACGTCTCCAAGGTGCCGTTCAGCGTGGGCCTGGGCCTGATCGACGGCCCCGCCCTGCTCCTTGACGCCGCGCTCGCGGTGTTCGTCGTGCCCGGTGCGTTGATCGGCAAATGGGCTGTGAACCGGATCAACCAGCGACTCTTCGAACAACTCGTCATCGCGGCGACAATCGTGGGCGCCGTGCAACTGCTCCTGCGCTAGCAACCACGTGGGGCATGACCGCGCGCTGCCGTCGGGGCCGGATCGGATCAGGTCCCGGACGGTGTCGCGCGGCTCGCTCCTGCCGATCCTGCCCTGGTGAGGATCCGACCGGACCTCGGTCAGTCGATGCCTTCGACGATGCGGAAGTCGCGCTCGACGCCGTCGGAGAGAGCGGCCAGCGCCTCCTGGTAGGCCGCACTCTCGTACGCCGCGACGGCCTGCTCGAACCTGTCGAACTCGACCAGGACGGTGCGCTCGGCGATTCCGGCGCCATGTGCCACGACCCGACCCCCACGGACGCGGGTCCGACCGCCCCCGGCCGCGACGGCCGGAGCGGCCAGCTCGTTGTAAGCGGCCAGCTTCTCGGGGTCTGAAATGGTGCGGTAGACGCTGACCCAGTAGCCCTTGGGCATGACAACCTCCAGTGTTGGGATGAGAGCGTCTAACTTACGGGTTGGTCTCGGACGAGCGTCGGCGGGCGAGAGCGAGGTTTGTCAGCGTCGTGATCGCCATGGCGCCGATGCCGGCCAGCGCCGCGGTGGTGTGGGCGCTGTCGTCGGGGAAGAGGTGGCCGGAGCCCGTGCCCGCGGCGAGGATCAGGCCGCCGATGGCGCTGCCCAGGGAGTACCCGACGCTGCGGACGACGTAGTTGAAGCTCATGACGCTCGACGTATCGCTCTTGGGGGTGACGGCCAGGATGACGCCGGGCATCGCGGCCGAGAAACCGCCGACGCCGAAGCCGAGCACGCCCATCGCCGCGAACAGTTCGGCCGGGTCCGACCGGGCCGCCGCGAACAGGGCGAAGCCGCCGCCGACCACGACGGCGCTGCCGGCCAGGAGCAGGGGGCCGGCGATCCGCGTCCGGACCCGCGGCGTGAGCTTGCCGGCGACGAACCCCGGCACCGAGAACTGGATGAGGACCAGCCCGGCGACGAAGGTCGTCAGCCCGTAGCCGTAGCCGTAGCCGTAGCCGGCGCCGTGCGGCGTCTGCGCGTACCGGGTGATGAGCGTGAGCAGGAGGGACATGCCGATCCCGCCGGCGAACATGGCGAGGTTCGCCCCGGCGACCGCCGGGTGCCGCACCACCCGCACGTCGATCAGGGGCGTCGTGCTGCGCGGCTCGACGACGGCCCAGACGCAGAGCAGTACCACCGCGGCGACGGCGAGGCCCGCCCCCACGGCGAGGTGCCGGCTCCACAGATTCCGTTCGCCGGCGAGGAACAGCACCAGGAGCAGCGCAGCGGCCAGGACGACCGCGCCTGCCACGTCCACGTGGGCGGAGCGGCCTTCGGGGGCTTCGGGCATGGAGCGCCACGCGGTCAGGAGGGCGGCGGCGGTGACGGCCAAGCCGAGGCCGTAGGCGGCCCGTACCCCGCCGAGTTCGGCGAGCAGTGCGGCCAGCGGGTAGCCGACGCCGGCCCGCCGGGCGTCGACCCCGCAGGGTGCCTGACCTGCCAGGCGTCGGCCCCGCCGGGCCGGCTCCGCGCCGGCGCCCGAGCCCTCGCCTCCCCGCCCGCCGCTTCCGCTGGGGTCGGCCCCGTACCGCCGACTCCACGATGCCGGGTGCGGCTGCCGACCGGGCTGCCCGCTCCCGCGCCCGTCGGTCCCACATCCGTCAGTCCCACGCCCGTCAGTCCCGCGTCGGTCGGTTCCGCACGGGTCGGTCCTCCGTCGGATTCCTGCGCAGCAGGTACGTGTCCATGATCCAGCCCTTGCGTTCCCGCGCCTCGGCACGCAGCCGCTCGATACGCGGAGCGGCCTCGGCGATCGGGCCGGAGACGAGGATCTCGTCCGGCGTGCCGATGTAGGCACCCCAGTAGATGTCCATGTCCTCCTCGGCGTACCGCCGGAAGGCCCGGTGCGCGTCCAGCATCACGACCACGTCGTCCACCCCCTCGGGGAAGCCCTCGGCCAGCCGCCGCCCCGTGGTGATCTGCACCGGCCGGGCGACCCGGTTCAGTCCCGTGCGGTGCCGGGCGGCCAGGGCGGAGACGCTGCTGATGCCGGGCACCACGTCGTACGTGAACTCCACCGCGCCCCGCGCCAGCACCTCCTCCAGGATGCCCAGCGTGCTGTCGTACAGCGCCGGATCCCCCCACACGAGGAACGCGCCGGTGCCGTCCTCGTCCAGTTCCCCGGCGATCAGCCGCTCGTAGATCCCGGCGCGGGCGCCGCGCCAGTCCCCGACGGCCGGGGAGTAGGCCGACCCGCCCGCCGAGCGGTCCCGCTCCGGGTCGCGGGCCTCCACGACCCGGTACGACCCGGCCGGCAGATGCGCGTCCAGCATGTCCCGGCGGAGCCGGGTCAGATCGCTCTTCACCTCGCCCTTGTCGAGCAGGAAGAACACGTCCGTGCTCCGCAGCGCCTTGACCGCCTGCAGGGTCAGCTGGTCGGGGTCGCCCGCGCCGATACCGATGACCTGAATCTTTCGCACGCCCCGAGTCTGCCGCACGCCCCTGACCACGCGCGCCCCGCCTCCGCACGCGCAGCGCCGCCGCCGTTCCCGTCCGCGCCCGGCGTAAGCGTCCGGGTCAGGGGCCCGGCCGGGTTCCTTCGGCGGGACCCAGCCGGGGTGCCTCGGCGCGCGCGTCGACCGGTGTCGAGCCGCGCTCCACCCGCCCGGCCAGCTCCCGCGCCCACCGGGTCAGCCCCGGCAGATCCAGCCCGTAGGGCCGGTCCTCGCCCCGTCCGGCCGCCCACTCCTCGACCGCGCCGGCGCCGCGCCGCAGCAGTCGGGCGCCGCCGACGGCGTTGCCCCGGGCCGCGTGGGTGAGCCCCACGGCCAGCTGGGCCAGCCCCCGCCAGAGCGGGCGCTCCTCCCGCGGCCCCGACTTCCAGGCGTCCTCGAACACCTCGTGCGCGTGGAACGGCCGCCCCGCGGCCAGCAGCGCCTGCGCCTCGCCGACGGTCTGCCACGGCGCCCGCAGGACCCCCTCCGGCTGCCGGGGGACGCCCTCGGCGCCGTAGGGCAGGGGGCGCCCCAGCCCGTCCCGGGGCCGCGCGTTCCGGGCCCGCCCGGCCGTGTCCCGGTCCCTGGCATCCGATGACCCCGAATTCGTCATACCGCCGATTGTGCCCCGCCGTGTTCCCTGCCGCGCTTCTGCCCTGTTCCGCCTCGGTCCCGACCACTGATCCCGCTTTGTCCCTGTTCGCCCGCTTCCCTGTCCGGCCCTCTTCGGAGCACCCGCCGGTGTGGGGTAAAGTGCTGTCCGCACGATCACGCGGGCCACCGCGCGACAGTGCGACGGGACGTGGCGCAGCTTGGTAGCGCACTTGACTGGGGGTCAAGGGGTCGCAGGTTCAAATCCTGTCGTCCCGACTGGAGACAGTCGCAGGGCAGGGCCGGTTTCGGAGACATCCGAAACCGGCCCTTGATCATTCCCGGGGACCGGTGGGGGACCAGTGCTCCCTTGACCGGGGTCGGCAGGGCCGTTGGGCCCCGTGCGGCAGGTGAGAGGGGACTGTTCAGCCCTATCCGCCCCCGGTACGCATCGGACGATCATGGGTCGGCGGCCGGGAAGGGCCGGCGCACACCCGCATCCACAGCACTTCCCGGTCCGCCTTTCGCCATGGCAGAACGTCTCCATGGCAGGAGGGAAGGACACCGTCCGGTGGACGAGACGCAGCGACAGCGGCCGGATATCGCGAGCCCGAGGGGTGGTGTGGCGGCGGAGGACCCCGCCGCCGTGCGCCCGGCCCGGCCGGAGCAACGGGCGGCGGGCGCAAGGCCGTCGTGGACGGAGTGGCTGACGACAACCGACCACAAGAAGATCGGGACGCTGTATCTGGTCACCGCGTTCGCGTTCTTCCTCGTCGGCGGCGTGATGGCCCTGCTGATGCGCGCGGAGCTGGCCAGGCCGGGTCTGCAGATCATGTCGAACGAGCAGTTCAACCAGGCGTTCACCATGCACGGCTCGATCATGCTGCTGATGTTCGCCATGCCGCTGTTCACCGGCTTCGCCAACTGGATCATGCCCTTGCAGATCGGCGCGCCGGACGTGGCCTTCCCCCGGCTGAACATGCTGGCCTACTGGCTCTTCCTGTTCGGCTCGGCGATCGCGGCGTTCGGCTTCCTCACCCCGGGCGGTGCCGCCGACTTCGGCTGGTTCCTCTACGCCCCGCTGTCGGACGCGGTCCACTCGCCAGGCCTGGGCGCCGACTTGTGGATCATGGGCGTGGCCCTGTCCGGCTTCGGCTCGATCCTCGGCGCGGTCAACTTCATCACCACCATCATCTGCATGCGCGCCCCCGGCCTCACCATGTTCCGGATGCCGGTCTTCACCTGGAACGTGCTGCTGACCGCGGTCCTGGTCCTGATCGTCTTCCCGGTGCTCGCGGCCGCCCTGTTCGCCCTGGAGATGGACCGCAAGTTCGGCAGCCATGTCTTCGACGCGGCCAACGGCGGAGCGCTGCTGTGGCAGCACCTGTTCTGGTTCTTCGGCCACCCCGAGGTCTACATCCTGGCGTTGCCGTTCTTCGGCATCGTCTCCGAGGTGATACCCGTCTTCAGCCGGAAGCCGATGTTCGGTTACATGGGTCTGGTCGCCGCGACGATCTCGATCGCCGGCCTGTCCGTCACGGTGTGGGCCCACCACATGTACGTCACCGGCGGGGTGCTGCTGCCGTTCTTCGCCTTCATGACGTTCCTGATCGCCGTGCCCACCGGGGTGAAGTTCTTCAACTGGATCGGCACCATGTGGAAGGGCAGCCTCTCCTTCGAGACGCCGATGCTGTGGACGGCCGGCTTCCTCGTGACGTTCCTCTTCGGCGGGCTGACCGGCGTCATCCTGGCCTCACCGCCGATGGACTTCCACCTCTCCGACTCCTACTTCGTCGTCGCCCACTTCCACTACACGGTCTTCGGTACGGTCGTGTACGCGATGTTCGCCGGATTCCACTTCTGGTGGCCCAAGTTCACCGGCAAGATGCTCGACGAGCGCCTCGGCAAGATCACCTTCTGGACGCTCACGGCCGGCTTCCACACCACCTTCCTGGTCCAGCACTGGCTCGGCGCCGAGGGCATGCCCCGCCGCTACGCCGACTATCTGGCCACCGACGGCTTCACCGCTCTCAACTCTCTCTCCACGATCGGCTCGTTCCTGCTCGGCCTGTCGATCCTGCCGTTCTTCTACAACGTCTGGAAGACGGCCAAGTACGGCAAGCCGGTCGAGGCCGACGACCCGTGGGGCTACGGCCGCTCGCTGGAGTGGGCCACATCCTGCCCGCCGCCCCGGCACAACTTCGTCACGCTGCCCCGGATCCGCAGCGAGTCCCCGGCCTTCGACCTGCACCACCCCGAGGTCGCCGCGCTCGAAGAGGCGAGGAAGTAGACCATGGCGCAACCCGTGTTCGCCCTCGCCGCCGGGGCGCTGACCGCGGCGGGCAGTGTCTGGTACCTTCCCGCCCTGGCCGACCTGCGTGCCGGGGCCGACCGCCCCGAATCCCACCGGTGGGCCGCGGTGGCCTGCCTCACCGGCTGGGGGACGATCGGGGTCGCCGCGGTGCTGCTCCTGGTCGCCGGGGCCTGGTGGATCCCCTGTGCGGCCGTGGTGGCGGGTGCCGTCCTCACGGCGGGCCTTCGGGTCCGCGCGGCCATGCGGCGCCGGCGCGAAACCGAGGAGGCCGCACACCACTGGGCGCGGTTGTCCCCTGCCCGGCCCGCCCGGCCCCTGGACCGCACCTCGCGTCGCCACAAGGCCGTCGTCGCCCTGATCGGCTCCGCGGTGGCCGGCGCCATGGCCGCCGCGGTGCTCCTCGCCGCGCTCGCCGGGCCCGCGCACGACGGCGGCCCGCGGGCGATCGACGCGTGGCCCCCCGCCGTCGTAGTGCTGTCGCTCGTCACCGCGCTTGCCCTTACGCGGACCCGCCGGCGTCGGCGTCGGCGCTCCGATGAGGCCGGCCGCCGTGCGCTCAGTTCACCGGGGGCGGGACGGCACGCCGGATAGCGATGTGTGCGCGGCCCGTTCTTCGCGGCGGATACCGGGCGTACGGGCGTGAACCCCGAACACCCGCTCAAGAGGGGGCGCGGAAGCGCCACCGGCACGCAGGCTCAGTTCACCGCGGCAAAGGCCCGGTGGCTCCGGTGGAGCGCCACGAGCCGCGCGTTCCACCGGCTCGGCGCCGACACCGGTGTACTGCCGTCGGCGCCGAGCCGGGTTTCACGGGCGAAGGGGAGCCGATGGCCTCACGGGTTCGCGAAGCAGTGACCGTCGCAGGTGTAGTCCCACCAGGCTCCGCAGCCGCTCGGGATCCGTTCGCAGGAAACCCGGTACTGGCAGTGCGTTCCGATACGGCAGAAGTCCGACGCGTCGGCACAGCTGCAGTACTCGGCCCTGGTGGAGACCGGCTGGTCGGCCGGGCCGAGAGACGCCATGACGCGGTAGGCCTCGTCGGCGCCGAACGCCGCGATCATCTGCCGGCTCATCTCCTGGTCCGCGCGGACCCGTGCGTCCGACTTGCCGTCGCCGAACACCGTGTCATCGGAGATGTAACGCTCCAGGTCGGCAAAAGCACGCTTCTGTTCCGAGGTCGTGGGCGGGTGGGCGGCCCGGTAGCTCGCGACGTGCTCGCGCCACAGGCGCGCGCGGGTGGAGGCCGGCAGCGCGGCGTGGATGGCCCTGCGGTAGTCGGGGGAGTAGGTGATGATCGCCCGGTACGTCTGCGGCAGCCGGTCCCGGTTGGCCGTCACCCAGGCCGCCGCGGCGGAGCGGCGTTCCTCGGCGAAGGCCGGCGCCTTTCCGGTGAACAGCAGGCCCCCGGCGATGGTGGCGCCCGCGCCCAGGCGGAGGAACTGCTTGCGGCTGAACCGCTTCGTGTCGTCGGCAGGGCCGATTAGCGGCTGATGGATCTGCTCGCGCAGCCGGCCGAGGGCGCTGAGGATCCGGAAGGTGGCGCGCACTCCGAGACGGCGGGTGAGGGGAAGGGCCATTCGGTGCGCCGTCCATGCGCGGACCCGTCCGTCCCCGTCGGCATGGATCAGGGTCGGTGTGAAGGGGGCGTCGGGGCCGAAGACTGCCGCCCGCCACTCCTTCATCCGCGGGTTTTCGAGCGGGAGCACCTCCAGCCTGCCGGCGCAGGCGGCGGCGACCGCCTGTGAGATCTCTCCGCAGGTGCGGCACGATCCGTCGAAGCCGAGGGCCCAGTGCGTTTCGCCGTCTGATCGTGCTGGACGTGCCTCTCTTTCCTGCATGTGTCTTGTTCCTCCTTTGATCGGAACCCGCCGGCATGCGCACCCCTGTCAGTCGCCCGGCGATCCGAACAGAGGTGGGGTTCCGTCAGATTAGCGCCCCCTTTTTAGTGATTACTGTGGAAAGTTTCAAAAAGAGGAATTTAGTACAGATAGTAGTTATATATGACGGGGATGGTTCCGTCGGCTCAGCCGGGGCCGTGACCCCGCAGGTGCAGGGCGCGTAGAGCCACCTCCAGGGCGAAGCGGTGCTCGGGGTCGGCGAGCCGGTCGCCGAGGTGGGAGTCGAGGGTGCGCAGGCGGTAGCGGACGGTCTGGGCGTGCACGCCCAGCATCTCGCCCACCTGTTCCGCGGGCGCGCGCGTGGAGATGTGGACCCGCAGGGTCTCGATGAGCCGACCGCGCCGGCTGGCCGGGAGTCCGTCGAGCGGGGCGAGTTCGCGGGCCGCGAGATGGTCGACCAGGGCATGGTCGGACAGCAGCCACAGGGTGGTGAGATGGTCCTCGCAGGCGATCAGCGGGGCGTTGGGGATGACTCCGTCGTCGACGAACTGCAGGATGCGGCGCGCCCAGCGCACCGAGTCGGCGGCTTGGCCGAGGGGGACGGTGAGGCCGAGCACGGCACGGGTGCCGGACAGGGCCTTGCGGAGCATCGCCAGGCGCTGCGGGGTGAGACTGCCGGGGACGAGCAGGTGGGGCTGGGGCATGTCGAGATCGACGAGGACGTCCTCGTCGAGCGCGGCCTGGATGCGCTCGGCCACCGGCGGGCGCAGCGCGACCAGGGTGCACCGCAGGGGAAGCTCCCAGGCGGCGGCCTCGGCCAGTTCGGTGACCGTCGTCCGCGGCAGCGGCGGTGCGGCCAGGATGAGGTGTAACAGGCGTCTTCGTAACGCGGACACCTCCGACGCGGCCCGCTCCCGCACCTCCGCGTATCCCTCGCGGGTGATCGCCTCCAGTTCGTCGACGTAGGCGAAGAGGGCGTCGGCGAAGGAGAGGATGAGGGTGGGGGAGAGGTTGTGCTGCCGCCCGATCGTCTTGGCGCGGCGCAGCGTGATGCGCGCTCCGAGGCGGTAGGCGCCTTGCAGGGTGTGCAGGTCGCGGCCTTCGTACGCCTCCACCCGGCCGAATCTGCGCAGCAGTTCGTCGCGGGCTTCCGAGCGCCTGCCGGGATCGGCCACCCGGTCCACGAAGGTGACCAGCGCCTGCTCCACGCCCTGGCGGATCGCGTCCCCGCTCGGGCCGTTGAGCAGTCGGCCGTACACCGGATAGGCGCGTGTGACCTCCGCTCGTATCTCGTTGAGAAGGCTCGGCAGTTCGGGCCGTATGAAGGCCGCGAACCGCTTGGGCAGGGGGCCGAGCGGTTCGCCGACTTCGGGGGACCGTGTGATCGAGGGCATGAGTCACCTCTTGCGCTCAGAAGTGTCCGGCGAGGCGGCCGGCCGGGTGCCGTCCGCCTCGCGCGGAGGGCACCCGGTCCGGGCCACCAGTGCCACACCGGTCTGGGTGCTGACACTTAATCAATTCAACCGCCTGGTGTACACCGCTCAGGCGGATACCGCCGGTGCCTGCCGGGCCCGCCGCCGGAAATGGCCGGGAAGCTCCGTGGTCGTCACCGGAGGGCCGAGTGCCAGTTGCGGGCGAGCACCTTGCCGGCGTCGGGTACCACGGTGCCGGGCGCGGTGAGGCCGGCCAGGTGGGTCTGGGCGCTGTTCAGGGTGAGGCTGTTGTTCCCGGCGGCGGAGGGCAGCCCGGTCTTCGCGTTGACGGCGGCGTTGATCAGGCCGACGTTCAGGCCGCAGCCGCTGGCCCCGGGCACGGCGAAGCCGCTGTCGTTCTGCGGGGCGCCGGTGAGGTCGATCCGGCTCATCTCGCCGGCGTCGTCGGCCGTGCCGTCACCCTTGAAGAAGCTCATCCCGAACGCAGGGTAGTCGAGGTTCTTCGGCCGCAGCACGATCGGCGCGGACGCCGACCCGATGTAGCAGTTGTCGCCGAGGAGCGGGTTCTGCAGGTGGACGCGGACCGGCAGGGCGATGATCGGCATGTCCTTGAGGACGCCCGCCGTCTGGTCGAAGGCGTACGGCGCGCCGACGGACTCCATGGTGGCGGTGATCTTGTTGAGCTTGGCGTCGCTGAGGGTCTGGCAGATGGCGGTGATCACCGGGATGTCGCTCGGACACATCAGGCCGAGCAGGCCGCCGGGGACGGTGGCGGGGTCGGCGACCAGCGCGCCGGAGGGCGGGGCGACGACGGTGCTGGTGCCGTCCGCGTTCTGGACGACACCGAACTGGAGGTTGGTCCTGCCGGTGACCACGGTGGTCTTGCCCAGTTTGATCGAGCCGCCGGCGGAGGTCGACACCACGCACTGCGGGGTCTGGTCCGAACCGTCGGCCGCCAGCATCGCCGTGGCGTCCACGGGGCAGCGGGTGAAGGGGGCCCACTGGCCGTTGAGCGTGGGGTCGGCGGCCGACGCGCCGCCGATGGAGGCGAGGGTGCCGAGCGCGGTCAGGGCGGCGACGGCGGAGAACCGGGTGCGGGGGGAGAGCCGGGGCATGGTGGTGGCCTTCCGGGGAGACGGGGGAGGAACGCCGGGCGGGGGCTCAGCGCTCGGGGACGGGGATGACGAGGGGTTGCAGATCCTTGGTGCACTGATCGGGGTTGAACACCTGCACCGCACATGTCTGGCCCTGCATCTGCTTGACGTAGTTGCCGGGGCCCGAGACCGAGGCGGTGAGCAGGCGGTCGACGTTCTCGCCGTCGTGGCTGCCGCAGCCGGTGAAGGCGGGGATGGTCACCTCGCCGGTCAACGGGCCGCCGGAGCTGAGCAGATAGCCGACCGGCAGGGCGGGCGGCTGGTGCGAGCTGCGTCCGGTCAGCAGCAGGTGGTCACCGGGGAACTTCGCGGGCTCGGGCTCCTCGGAGCGCAGCGGGCCGCGCGTCCGGCAGCCGTCACCGACGTCCAGCGGGGTCCCGTTGACCTCCAGGGAGGTCACGCGCAGGACCAGCGGGACCCGTACCCGTGTCTCCATCTTCGTGAACAGGGTGACGAACGAGGTCTCGCCCCTGCCGTCCATGGTCATGGGCCCCGTCTGCTCCAGCACCATGGTGGCCTTCGTCGGAACGAAACCGAAGGTCAGGAAGGTGGCCTGGAACGGCGGGGTGCGCGCCTCGCCCTCGTACCAGAGCGTTCCCTTCGAGCGCTGGGTGAGATAGCCCCCGGTGAAGTCCGGGAAGAACTCGATGTCGGTGGGGCCCTGTTCGATCAGCGCGCAGGACAGGGGGATCAGTGAGGCCCCGTCCAGCTTGCGCACGTTGGTGTAGCCGGTGACGTAGGCGTTCAGGGACGCCGAGGTGGACGGGTGCCGCTCGTCGTAGCGGCAGGGCGGGGCGGCCGGGCGGGCGGCGGCGCCCCGCGGGGCGCGTTCCGTCACCGTCGGCGCCCGGTCCCCCTCGTCGGACTGGTCGTCCTGGTTGCCCTGGTCGTCCCGGCCGCCCGGGGAATGCGGGGCGGTGGGTGTGCCGGTGCCCGGCGCCGGGACGGACGGGTCCGGTGAAGCGGGGGAGGTGGCCGGGGGCCTGGGGTCCGGCTCGATCGCGACGGTGGCCAGCAGGCCCTGCTCGGGCGCGTCCTCGGCGAGCGAGCAGCCGACGGTCAGGGCAGCGGGGTCGGCGGCGGTGCCGTCCGGGGTGTCGAGCGCCAGGTCGAGGTCGAGGGCGCGGGCGGAGAACGTGAGGGCGCCGCCCACGCGGGCGGTGACGGAGGGGACTTCGCCCGTCGCGGTCAGCGTCAGGGGCCCCGAGGCGGGGAGGGCGGCCGGCCGCGCCGTACCGCGCCAGGTCGCCTCGGCCGCCGATGCGCCCTGCGCGATCCCGACCCCGAGCCGGGTCACCGCGCGTACGCCGGCCGCCTTGCCGTCGGCGAGGTCCGCGACCGCTTCCGCCGGCAGCTCGACGGTGGTGGTGACATCGGTGGGGGTGAACGCCTTGCCCGCCCTGGCGGCGGTGGGGAAGTCCGCCGTGACGCGTACCGTCACGGGAAGTTCTCCCGAGGGCAGGGCGCAGACGTAGGGGAGCGCGACGTCGGCCTCCTGGGTGCCCGGGGCCGAGACGGCGGCCGGGACCATGGCGGCGAGTACCACGAACGCGCCGATGGCCGTGGTGCGGGCACGGACCCGGGGCAGCCGCGGCGCGGCGGCGCGATGGCCTCTCATACAGCTCCAGTCGGTCGTACACCGGTAGGGGACAGGGGGAAAGGGCCGCCGGGGAGCGGGGCCGGGCGGCCCGCGTCCGCCCGGCCGGGTGCGTGACCGGCCCGGCGGACGCGGACGGCGGTGCCTTACGGGTTGGAGCCGACGATCTTCGGGATGGTGCCGTTGGACGCCTTGATGACGTAGTTGCCCTTGAAGGTGGGCTTGGTGGAGGTGGTGACCACCGTGCCGCAGTTGACGGGGGCCGGGTTGGAGCTGACGGTCAGCTCGCCCGCGACGCTGTTGACCGCCAGGACCCCCGACGAGTTGGTGTAGGTGCCCGAGGCCTTGCCCGTCACGGTGAACTTGCACGCGCCCGCGGTCACGTTGGCCTTGATGTTGCCGACGTAGCCCGTGGTGACGCCGGTCGTGGCGTTGTAGTCCTGGGCGACGACCGTCCAGGGGGTGACCGCCACGGTGCTGACGTTGCCCAGGACGCTGGTGCACGGCGACGCCGAGGTGCCGAAGCTGATGGCGTTGATGGTGGCGACCGTGGCCGGATTGCCGGTGGTGCTGGCCATGCTGCCGGAGGCGCTTGAGGTCGTGCACGTCATCGGAATGCTGGCGGTCAGCACGATGTTGCCGCTGTTCGTCGCCGTGTAGCTGCCCGTCGGGGTCACGGTCCAGACCGTGGAGGGAGCCGCCGAGGCGGGCCCGGCGGTAAGACCGAAGGCGGCCGCGGCCGCACCCGCCACGACGGCGAGCCTTCTCGTGTGCTTCTTCATGACTTCGGGGCTCTCCTTGTGGTTGAACGGCAGGGATGGGCCGCTGCCGAATCGATCGGGGTGTGCGGCCCGCGGCTCGGTGTTCCCCGTCCGCGAACCATGACGTTACTGGCGGGAAACTTCTTCGAACAATGCCGTTGTTCATGATTCTTTGAAAAGAAGAACCATCTCTTTCCGGGGTGAGTGATCCGCAACCTGTCTTAGTCATCCGCTGCCAAAACAGGAAGCCTTCGGCGGCCGGGGAGGGGATGCCCGCCGACCTGGCCGCACCCGTCCGGAATGCTCACTCGGCGACAACTTCCGGGGGCGGGATTGTCTGCGCCGTGACAGATTCCGGATGGCTGGACCAGGACTCTCCGAAAACCTGGAATCCTGTCTTGCCCACCGTGGTTACCGGGCCGTAGCGTGCCGGTGCGGTGCTCGGTACCAGGTCGGCGCCCCCTGCCGGCCGAGCCGTGGCGGATGCCCTCCGGCCGCTTTCTCCCGCCCTGTCCTCATCGGGGCACAGGCGGGCGGAGCGGGGTTGTCTCCGGGGTGACAAACGCCGGGACGGCGACGGGGGACGCGGGCCCGCACCCATGGTCGGCGGGTTGCGCACCCACGTGACGTGCGACGCCCGCACACGGAACCAACCTGCGTCCGCTGGAGGTGATATGGGCGTCGAAGTGGTGGTCGAGGGTCTGACCAAGTCCTTCGGTAAGCAGAGCATCTGGCGGGACGTGACACTCACTCTTCCGGCCGGTGAAGTAAGCGTCATGCTGGGGCCGTCCGGCACCGGGAAGACCGTCTTCCTGAAGTCGCTCGTAGGGTTGCTCAAACCCGAGAAAGGCCGTGTGCTCATCAATGGAGTGGACATGGTGAACAGCCCAGAGCGGGATATCTACGAGACCCGTAAGTTATTTGGGCTCATGTTCCAGGACGGCGCTCTGTTCGGTTCCATGTCGCTGTTCGACAACATTGCCTTCCCGCTGCGCGAGCACACCCGCAAGAAGGAGTCGGAGATCCGCCGCATCGTCATGGAGCGGATCGAGATCGTCGGACTGCTGGGCGCGGAGGGCAAACTGCCGGGGGAGATCAGCGGGGGTATGCGCAAACGGGCCGGACTGGCCCGCGCGCTCGTGCTGGACCCGCAGATCATCCTCTGCGACGAACCGGACTCCGGCCTCGACCCGGTCCGCACCGCCTACCTCTCCCAGTTGCTGATCGACCTGAACGCGCAGCTCGACGCGACGATGCTGATCGTCACCCACAACCTCGACATCGCCGCCACCGTGCCCGACAACATGGGGATGCTCTTCCGGCGCGAACTCGTCACCTTCGGCCCGCGCGAGGTGCTGCTCACCAGCGAGGAACCGGTGGTCGCCCAGTTCCTCGACGGCCGGCGCGAAGGCCCCATCGGGATGTCGGAGGAGAAGGACGCGGCCACCCTCGCGGCCGAGGCGAGCCTCGACCGCGCCGCCCAGCCCCGCAGGATCGTCCCGCAGCTGGAGCCGTCGCCCGGTCTGCCGCACCGCCGCGCCGTCACCCGGCGGCGGGAACGCGTCCTCGGCATGATCGACCAACTGCCCTCCGCCGCCCGTACCGCCATCCTGCGGACCTACGCGGAGAACACCGAAACGCCGGCCGCGCCCCTGCCCGCCGCCGGGAGCGGCGCATGATCACCGGCGCGCTGCGGCAGACCGGGCGGCTGTTCGTGCTCGCCGCCGAGGTGGGCCGCGCCATCTTCCGACGGCCTTTCCAGTTCCGCGAGTTCATCGAGCAGTTCTGGTTCGTCGCCGGAGTCACCATCCTGCCCGCCGCCCTCGTCTCCATCCCCTTCGGCGCGGTCATCGCCCTCCAGGTCGGCTCGCTCACCCGGCAGCTGGGCGCCCAGTCCTTCACCGGGGGCGCCAGCGTCCTCGCCGTCGTCCAGCAGGCCAGCCCGCTCATCGTCGCCCTGCTGATCGCCGGCGCCGGCGGCTCCGCCATCTGCGCCGACCTGGGCTCCCGCAAGATCCGCGAAGAGCTGGACGCCATGGAGGTCATGGGCGTCTCGCCCGTACAGCGCCTGGTCGTGCCCCGGGTGCTGGCCACCATGGGCGTGGCGGTCCTGCTCAACGGTCTGGTCTCCGTCGTCGGCACCCTCGGCGGCTACTTCTTCAACGTCATCCTGCAGGACGGCACCCCCGCCGCCTACCTGTCCAGCTTCTCCTCCCTCGCCCAGCCGGCCGACCTGTACATCAGCGAACTCAAGGCGCTGGTCTTCGGGTTCATCGCGGGCATCGTCGCCGCCTACCGGGGGCTCAACCCGCGCGGCGGCCCGAAGGGTGTCGGCGACGCCGTCAACCAGTCCGTCGTCATCACCTTCCTCCTGCTCTTCTTCGTCAACATGGTGATGACGGTCCTCTATCTCCGGATCGTCCCGCCGAAGGGGGGCTGACCCGCGATGGCCTCCCCGCTCGCCTGGCTCGACCGCTCCGGCGACCACCTGCTCTTCTACGCCCGGGCCCTGCTGTGGATCCCGCGCGCCCTGCGCCGCTACCTCAAAGAGGTCCAGCGCCTCCTCGCCGAGGTCGCCTTCGGCACCGGCGGACTCGGCGTCATCGGCGGCACCATCGGCGTGATGATCGCGATGACCCTGTTCACCGGGACCGTCGTCGGACTCCAGGGATACGCGGCCCTCGACCAGATCGGCACCGCCGCGTTCACCGGATTCGTCTCCGCCTACTTCAACACCCGCGAGATCGCGCCCCTCGTCGCCGGACTCGCCCTCTCCGCGACCGTCGGCGCGGGTTTCACCGCGCAGCTCGGCGCCATGCGCATCAACGAGGAGGTCGACGCCCTCGAAGGCATGGGCATCCGCTCCATGCCCTACCTCGTCACCACCCGCATCATCGCCGGCGTCGTCGCCATCATCCCGCTCTACGCGATCGGCCTGCTCTCCTCCTACTTGGCCTCGCGCTGGGTGACCGTCCTGTTCAACGGCCAGTCCCGGGGCACGTACGACCACTACTTCAACCTGTTCCTGTCCCCGACGGACGTACTCCTGTCCGTGCTGAAGGTGCTGATCTTCAGCGTGATGGTGATCCTCGCCCACTGCTACTACGGTTACCGCGCCGCCGGCGGGCCGGCCGGCGTCGGCGTCGCCGTGGGCCGGTCCGTACGCAACGCCATCGTGCTGATCAGCGTCACCGACTTCTTCCTGTCGCTCGCCCTGTGGGGCGCGACCACGACCGTGAAGGTGGCGGGGTGAGATGAGCCGACCACGAGGCGACACGCTGCGCCGCCGTCTGGCCGGGGTGGTGTTCCTGCTGCTGCCCGCTCTGCTGATCTGGCTGGCCGTCGCCGTCTACGACAAGGAGTTCACCGCCTCCGAACCGGTGGTCGTCGAGACCGGCAGCGTCGGCAACGAGATGCACCTGGGCGCCGAGGTCAAACTGCGCGGCGTCGTCGTCGGCGAGGTCCGCGCCATCCACGCCACCGGCGACGGCGCCCGGCTCACCCTCGCCATGAAACCCGGCGCCCTCGACCGGGTGCCGTCCGACGTGCGCGCGCAGATGCTGCCCACCACGCTGTTCGGCGAACGGTACGTCGCTCTCGTGCCGCCCGCGCGCCCCTCGCAACGGGCGCTGGCCGCCGGAGCCGTCATCCCCCAGGACCGCTCGGCGAACGCCGTGGAACTCCAGCAGGTCCTGGACAACGTGCTGCCGCTGCTCACCGCGGTCCAGCCGCACAAGCTCTCCGCCACCCTCTCCGCCGTCTCCCAGGCCCTGGAGGGCCGCGGCGACCGGCTCGGCGCCACCCTCACCCGGCTCGACGCGCACCTGCGCCGGTTCAACCCCCAGCTGCCCACGCTCAACCGCGACCTCAAGGAACTGGTGAAGGTCAGCCATGTCTACGCGCACGCCGCCCCCGACATCCTCACCGCGCTCACCGACTTCACCACCACCAGCGGCACCCTCGCCGAGCAGGAGGCCGAACTCGCCGGCACCCTCGGCGCCACCACCCGGACGGCCGAGGACATGACCGCCTTCCTCCAGCAGAACGCGGAGAACGTGATCCGGCTCAGCGCCTCCGGGCGGCCCGTCCTGGAACTGCTCGCCGAGTACTCCCCGTCCTTCCCCTGCACCCTGCGCACCCTCGCCGAGTTCGTGCCCGCCATGGACAAGGCGCTCGGCAAGGGCACCGACCGGCCCGGCATCCACGTCGACGTCACCACCGTCCCCTCGCGCGGCGCCTACCGCCCCGGCCGCGACACCCCGGTCTACGGCTCCGGAGGCGGCCCCCGTTGCCACCCCGTGCCCTACCTCGGCACCGGCGCGGAACCCGCCGCGGCGGCCTACCCGGACACCGGTGACGAGCTCGGCCCGGCCAACACCCCGCAGGAGAACGGCCTCCTCAACGAACTGCTGGCCCCCGCCACCGGCCGGCCCCCCGGCGACCTGCCCGACTGGAGCAGCCTGCTGGCCGGCCCGGCCTACCGCGGCACGGAGGTGACCCTCGGATGACCGCCCCCGACCACGCGCACACCCGGCGGCGCTCCCTGACCGGGCCGCTGCTGAAGTCGCTCGCCTTCGTGGTGGTGACCGGCCTCGCCACCGCCGTGCTCGGCCTCAGCGTCGCCGACACCGGCATCGGCGGTGGCGGCACCCACACCTACCGGGCCCTGTTCACGGACGTCACCGGCCTCGACGACGGCGCCGGCGTGCGGATCTCCGGGGTGAAGGTCGGTGAGGTGACCGATGTGCGGGTCGTCCACCGGCGCATCGCACAGGTCACCTTCACCGTCCGCGACGACCGCCGGCTGCCGCGATCGGCCACCGCCGCCGTGAAGTACCTCAACATGGTCGGACAGCGCTACCTCGCGCTGGACCGCGGCAGCGGCGACCTCACCGGCACACTCCGGCCGGGCGACACCATCCCGCTGGAACGCACCACCCCCGCCCTGGACCTGACCCTGCTCTTCAACGGATTCAAGCCGCTGTTCGAAGGCCTCTCCCCGAAGGACGTCAACGAACTCGCCGGGTCCATCGTCCAGGTGCTCCAGGGCGAGGGCGCCACGGTGGACAGCCTGATCCGCCACGTCGGCTCGCTCAGCACCACCGTCGCCGCCAAGGACGAGGTGATCGGCGAGGTCGTCGAGAACCTCAACACCGTCCTGCGGACCCTCAACGAACGCGAAGACGGCTTCGACGACCTGGTCGGCACCCTGCGCTCCCTCGTCACCGGCTTCGACGACGACCGCAAACCCCTCGGCGAGGCCGTCCAGGCCATGGGCGAGCTGACCACCGTCACCGCCGGGCTCCTCCAAGACGGCCGCGCGCCCCTGAAGAAGGACATCCGCGAACTGGGCCGGCTGTCGACGGGCCTGGCCGAACACACCCCGCAGATCGAGGACTTCCTCGACCGCAGCCCCGCCAAGATGTCCGCCCTGGCCCGGCTCTCCTCCTACGGATCATGGTTCAACCTCTACCTCTGCGAGGCACGGGTGAGCGGAGTGACCACCTCCGACGGCTCCAAGGCGCCGACCGGTATCGCGCTCACCGAATCGAGGTGCCGCGGATGAGACTTCTCGCACGGCGCGACACCGCCGGCCGGCCGGGCGCGGCCCGGCGCCCGCACCACACACCGCTCAGGGAGCGCGATCCCCGCGCCGTCGGCGTCGCCGGACTGCTCGCCCTCGCCCTGCTCGCCGTCCTCGTCCAACAGGCGGACCGGCTGCCGTTCGGCGGCGGCACCACCTACAGCGCCGACTTCTCGGAGGCGGCCGGGCTCGACGAGGGCGACGAGGTACGCATCGCCGGCGTCAAGGTCGGGCAGGTCACCGGCGTCACCCTCGACGGCCCCAAGGTCAGGGTCGGCTTCGAGGTCGAGGATGCCTGGATCGGCGACCGCACGACCGCGGCCATCGCCATCAAGACCGTCCTCGGCGACAAGTACCTGGCCCTCGACCCGCTCGGCTCCGCCCGCCAGGACCCCGGCAGCCGCATCCCGCTGTCGCGCACCACCTCCCCGTACGACGTGACCCAGGCGCTGCAGGACCTCGGTGGCACCGTCGACGCCCTCGACACCCGGCGGCTCGCGGACAGCTTCGAGACCATCTCCAAGACCTTCGCGAACTCCCCGCCCCATGTACGCAAGGCCGCCGACGGCCTGTCCGCGCTGTCGAAGTCCGTTTCCCGGCGCGACACCGAACTCTCCGAACTCCTGCGTGCCGGCGCCCGGTTCAGCCAGACGCTGAAGAACAAGAAGTCCAGTTTCGAGATCCTCCTGGAGGACGGGGGCTCCCTGCTCGGCGAGCTGCGCGACCGCCGCGACGCCATTCAGGCGCTGCTCAAGGGAAGCCGGGACCTCGGCACCGAACTCGGCGGCCTCGTCGCCGACAACGACCGGCAGCTGGGCCCCACCCTCAAGGCGCTCGGCCGGGTCACCACCGTCCTGGAGAAGAACAGCACCCAGCTCGGCAAGACCCTCGCGCTGGCCGGCCCCTACTACCGTCTCGTCGGCAACACCCTGGGCAACGGCCGCTGGTTCGACAGCTATCTGTGCGGTGTCGTCCCCCGCGCGTACCTGCCCGAGACGTCCCGGCCCGCGACCGGCTGCATGCCGCCGAAGCAGCCGGCCGCGGCCGGGGGAAAGGGTGAGCGATGAGCACCCGCGGAAAACTCCTCACCTGTGCGCTCGCCCTCGCGGTGCTGATCGCCGCCGGGCTGGCCGCCGTACGGGTCCTCGGCTCCGACGGCACCCGCCTCACCGCCTACTTCGACCGCGCCGTCGGCATCTACGCCGGGTCCGACCTGAGAATCCTCGGCGTACGGGTCGGCGAGGTGGAGTCGGTGCGTCCGCAAGGCACCACGGTGCGGGTCGGCCTCCGGCTCGACGAGGACGTCAAGGTGCCCGACGGCGCCCGTGCCGTCGTCGTCGCACCGAGCGTCGTCTCCGACCGGTATGTGCAGCTCACCCCCGCCTACCGCGAGGGCCCGGCGCTCGCCGACGGCGCCGTCCTGCCCGCCGCCCGCAACCGCACCCCCGTCGAGATAGACCAGCTCTACGACTCGATCACCGATCTCGGCCGGGCGCTCGGCCCGGACGGCGCCAACTCCACCGGCGCCCTGTCCGACCTGCTGCGCACCGGTGCGGCCAACCTCGACGGCAATGGCGAGGCCATCGGCGACAGCATCGAGCAGTTCGGCAAGGCGGCCAAGACCCTCGACGGCAGCAGCGACGACCTGTTCGACACGGTGAGCCGGCTCCAGGTCCTCACCACCATGCTGAAGGACAAGGACGACGACGTGCGCACCGCCCAGGAACGCCTGGCCGAGGTCGTCGGCTTCTTCGCCGACAACAAGGACGACCTCGCGGGCGCGCTGGAGGAACTCGGCGCCGCCCTGGGCCAGGTCAAGACCTTCATCGAGGACCACCGGGGCGAACTGAAGGAGAACGTGGACCGGCTCGTCCCCCTCACCCGGACCCTCGTCGAGCAGCGGGCCTCGCTCGCCGAGGCACTGGACGTGGCGCCGCTCGCCGCGGGCAACGTCGTGAACGCCTACAACCCCGACACCCGCACCCTCGACGGCCGCGCCAACCTCAACGAGATCGGACTGGGCGGCCCGCTGCTGCCGCTGTCCCCGACGGACGGCATCACGGCCTTGGGGAAGGGGAAGCGATGAAGCGCCGTACCCGGCCCGCCGGGCGGGTGGCCGCGGCGGTCCGCAGGGGGTCGCCCACCGCGGGAGGCGCGGCCCGCCTCACCGCGGGCGGACTGCTCGCACTCGGCCTCGTCCTCGCCCTCGGCGCGGTCACCGTCGGGGTGACGCGCTTCGACGGCATCCAGGAACTGCCGCTGCCCGGCGGCGCCGACCTCGGCGACCACCCCTATACCGTCACGGCGGAACTGCGCGATGTGCTCAGCCTGGTGCCGCAGGCAGCGGTGAAGGTCAACGACGTCGCCGTCGGCCGGGTCACCGACATCGAACTCGACGGCTGGTCGGCCCGCGTCACCATGAGGATCAACGGCTCCGTACGGCTGCCCGCCGACGCCACCGCCCGGCTCGAACAGTCCAGTCTGCTCGGCGAGAAGTACATCCAGCTCGTGGCACCCGCCCGGGAGACCGGCACCGGAAAGCTGGCGGACGGCGACGTCATCCCGGTCTCCCGCACCAACCGCAACACCGAGGTCGAAGAGGTGTTCGGCGCGCTGTCCCTGCTGCTCAACGGCGGCGGCGTCAACCAGCTCAAGACCATCACCCGGGAACTGAACCAGGCGCTCGGCGGCCGCGAGGGCGAGGTCCGCTCCGTACTGAAACGGGTCAACACCCTGGTGACCGACCTCGACGACCACCGGGGCGACATCACCGACGCGCTCGACGCGGTCAACCGGCTCTCCGCGACCCTCGCCACCCGCGACGACGACGTCGCCACCGTCCTCACCGACCTCTCACCCGGACTGAAGACGCTCGACCGGCAACGCGGCTCGCTGCTGACCATGCTGCGCTCCCTCGACACGCTCTCCGAGGTCGCCGTCGCCACCATCGACGCGAGCAAGGACGACATGATCGCCGACCTTCAAGCCATCGCCCCCACCCTGAAGGCCCTCGCGGACGCGGGCGCGGACCTGCCCGACTCGCTCCAGGTGCTGCTCACCTACCCGTTCACCGACGAGGTGCTGCGCGGCGTGAAGGGCGACTACCTCAACGTCTACCTGGAGATGACGGCCGCGCCCGGAACGCGGATCATCCCGCCGCTGGTGCCGCGGAGCACCCCCTCCGCGACGGCGGGCACGCCCGGCACGACGGCCCGCGAAGGCACCGGCAAGGGACGCCGGCCCGCCCCCGCCTCCTCCTCGCCGCTGCCTCTGGCCACCGTCTCCACCGGCACCGGCACCGGTTCCGGGACACCCACGCCGGGAGGTGAACTCGATTGATCACCCGCGCCGTGCGGCTGAAGAACCTCGCCTTCCTCCTCATCGCCGTGCTCGCCTGCTCCTACCTCGGCATCCGCTACGCCGACCTCGGCCGGTACGCGGGCGTCGCCGACTACTACACGGTCGACGTGCGACTGCCGCACACCGGTGGCCTGTTCACCCACTCCGACGTCACCTACCGGGGCGTCTCGGTGGGCCGCGTCGGTCCGATCGGCCTCACCGCCGACGGTGTCGTCGCCGAACTGCGCATCAGGAAGTCCGCCCCCCGCATACCCGCCGACGCCCGTGCCGTGGTCGCCGGACTCTCCGCCGTCGGCGAGCAGTACATCGACCTGCGCCCGCGCGGCGACGGCGGCCCCTACCTCGCCGACGGCGCCCGGATCGAACGGTCCGACACACAGGTGCCCGCGCCCGTCACCGACGTTCTCGCCAGCATCGACGACCTGACCGGGTCCGTCCCCCTGGAGGACCTGCGCACGGTCGTGGACGAGTTCGGCAAGACCTTCGAAGGGCACGGCGACGACCTCCAGGCGCTGCTCGACAGCGGCGGCGCCTTCCTGGAGGCCGCCGACCGCAGCCTGCCGTCCACCACCCGGCTCCTCGCCGACGGCGAGACCGTGCTGCGCACCCAGGCCGAGGAGGCCCGGGCCATCCGGGACTTCGCCGTCGGAGCGAAGGAACTGGCCCGCACCCTCAAGGGCTCCGACGCCGACCTGCGCCGCCTCCTCGCCGCCGCGCCCGAGGCCGCCACCCAGGTCAGCGGAGTCCTGCGGGACCTCGACCCGAGCCTCGGCGTCGTCCTCGCCAACCTGCTCACCACCTCCGAGATCGCCGTGACCCGGCAGCGCGGACTGGAGGAACTGCTCGTGAAGTACCCGGCGGCCGTGTCCGCCGGGGCCACCGCCGTCGACGGAGGGAAGCTGAACCTCGGCATGGCCGTCACCTTCTTCAAGCCCCTGCCCTGCACCGCCGGCTACGGCGCCACCCGCTACCGCAACGGACTCGACCTCGGGACCGCGCCCGCCCTCAACACCGGCGCGGCGTGTACCGCCCCCGCCTCGGCCGGGTTCAACGTACGCGGCTCGGCGCACGCTCCCAAGGGCGGCCCGCTCCCCGACCCGGCGAAGCCCGGCTCGCTGCCCGCCGGCGGCGCCGGCGGCAGGACGGCGCCGGGGAGCACCGCCGCCCCGCTGCCCGGCGCCCTCGCCCTGCCCGGCCTGGACGGGACGGTGCCACGGGACATGGCGGGCCTCCTCCTCCCCGGCACCGGGAGCACACGGTGAGGGGGGCCAGGCTTCTCGCGGGAGCGGGGCTCGCCCTGGCGATCGGCTTCTGCGCATCCGGCGCGTGGACGTACGGGCAGGCCCGCACCGACGACGCGCCCGCCTACGGCCGGCAGCGGGACCGGGCGCTTGCCGAGGGCCGCGCGGGCATCGCGGTCCTCACCACGCTGGACGCCTCCAGCCGGCAGCGGGCCGAGGCGGGCATCCGGGCCTGGCGCGACGCGTCGACCGGGCCGCTGCGCGACGCCCTGGGCCGTACGGAGCCGAAGACGGGCGCCTCGGCCCGGGGCACGGTCACCGAGGCCGCCGTCACCGCGCTCGACACCCGCGCCGGCACGGCCAAGCTCATCGCCACCGTCAGTGTCGAGGTCACCCCGGCGGGGACCAAGCGGCCGACCACCGACCGCAAACGCCTGGAGGCCGTCCTGGCCCGCACGGACGCGGGGGAGTGGAAGGTGCGGGCCCTGAACGCGGTACCGCTCGCCGGGTACGGGAAGGACGACCGATGAGACTCACGCGCCCGCGCCGCGCCTCGACACCGGCACTCACCCGACCCGCCCCGACCGGACCGGAGGCGGATTCCGGGCCGGAGCCCGTGACGCCCCGGGGCGAATCCACCGAACCGGCTGCGGACGGGCGGCCGGAGGGCGGGAGGCGTGAGGGGGAGCCGGCCGGGGCCGAGACGGATCCTGGGTCGGAGTCGGGGGCGCCCGGGGACGGGGCCGGCCCGCCGGAGGCGGGCGGGGGCGTGTCCGGCCGGTCGCCGGGCGGCCGGCTGCGCCGGATCGCGACGGCAGGGATCGTCGCGGTACTCGTCGGCGGCGGATGCGGCTTCCACTACGGCGCCCACCAGCTGAGGTCGACGGAGGCCGCCCGTAACCGCGCGCTCACCGACACCGAGGCCACCGCTCGGGTCGCGGGGGAGATCGACAACGCCCTCGCCCGCGTCTTCTCCTACACACCCGACGGCACCGCGACCGCCGAGCGCTCCGCACGCACCCTGCTCGACGGCCGCGCGGCCCGCCAGTACCGGGACCTGTTCGCCCAGGTCCGCGACGACCTCGCCGGTCAACGGATCACCCTAAGTACCAAGGCCGTACGCACCGGGGTGATCGAACTCGACGGGGAGCACGCACGCCTGCTGGTGTTCCTCGACCAGACCTCCCGCCGCGGCGACCACACGCCCACCACCGCCGCCGCCCAACTGACCGTCGCGGCACGGCTGGTGAACGACCGTTGGCGGATCGTCGACCTCAATGCCCGCTGACCGTGCGCGAAAGACGGGAGAACCTCATGCGACGCGCCCCACGTGTCCGCGCCGGAAACCGCATCCGGCCACTGACCGCCCTGGCCCTCGTCCTCACCCTGTGCGCGGGAGGCTTCGCGGCGTGGGCGGGCGCGGACTGGTACGCGGCAGCCCACGACGACCGGTCCGCGTACGCCGCGCAGCGGGACGAGGTGCTGGCCGCCGGGGAACAGGCCGTGCAGAACCTCAACACCCTCGACCACCGCGACCTGGACCACGGCCTCGACCTGTGGGAGTCGTCCACCACCGGCGAGCTCCACGAGCAACTGACCTCGGGGCGCAAGCAGTTCGCCGAGCAGGTGAAGGAGGCGAAGACGGTCACCACGGCCCGGGTGCTCTCCGGTGCGGTCACCGAACTCGACGACCGTGCCGGGCGGGCCCGGGTGCTGGTCGCCCTGCGCGTGACCGTCAAGGCGTCCGGCGGGGCGAAGACCGAGAAGGACAGCCGGATGTTCGGCGAACTGACCCGCACCAAGAGCCAGTGGCGGCTCAGCGCCCTGGGACAGGCCCCGGTGGGCGGCGCGTCGGCCGGCTGACCGTTCCGTCCGCGCAAGCCGCCCGCCCGAGAGGACACCGCACGATGCCGACGACCCGCCACCACATCAACCGCGAGCGGCGCCGCCAGACGCGCGACAGCCGGCCCGCCGCCTCCCCGGGACAGCCGGTGCAGCCGGGGCAGCCAGGGCAGCCCGGGCAGCCGGAACCCACGGCACACCGCACCCGTCTCCGCGGCGCGGCCGCCGACCCCGAGGTCGCCGCCGACGCCCCGGACGCGGCCCCGGCCGCGCCCCAGGACACGGCGGAGGACCCGAAGGCGGCCGGCACCACGGCCGCCGGAAAGGCCACCACCGCCCGCACCCGCCACCACACCGTCCTCGCCCTCCTGTGCGCCCTCACCCTCCTCCTCGGCGGCTTCGCCGGCTGGGCGCACGCCAAGGCCGAGGCACTGCGGGACGACCCGGCGCTGGGCAACACCGCCCTGACCGATCTCGCCCGCACCAGCGAGATCAAGGGACAGACGGCCCGAGCGGTCGACCGGCTCTTCTCCTACGACCACACCGACCCCGGCGCGCTCGACAAGGCCGCCGGGGAACTTCTCACCGGGAAGGCCGTCGCCCAGCACCGCGCCCTGCTCGCCGACGTCCGCCGGCGGGCCGACGCGCAGAAGGCGGTGATCACCACGAAGGTCACGGACAGCGCGGTCGAACGCATCGACGGCGACCGGGCCCGGGCCCTGGTCTACGCCGACCAGAGCAGTGTCAGCACCGCCGGAAGCCGCGGAAAACAGGACGAGGGCGTGTACGCGGGAGCGATGCTCTCCGTGGACGTCGTACTCCGCGACGGGCGGTGGCTCGTCTCCGGCATCGACACCTTCGGTCGCTGAGGACCACGCGCCCACGCCATCGAGCGCGCCACCGCGAAGCCCACGACAACCACGGGAGTGACCACAGCCATGTCCTTGCGCCGCGTACGACGCCTGTTCCCCGGCCAGGCCCGCAGGGGAATGCGGACCACCGCACTCGTCGTGACGGTCGTGACGGCCCTCACCGCTTCCCAGGCACCCGGCCTCACCGAGGAGGCGACGGACACCCGGGCCGCACCGTCGGCCGACGAGGAACACCGGTCGGCCACGGACGCCCCGAACACCGAACCCGCCCTGCCGGGCGACGGTTCGTACCACACCGAACTGCCGCCCCTGACCCGCCAGGCCGGCACGGTCTCCCCGGCCGTCTCGCGTGGCACGCGTTCCCAGTCGGGCATCCCGGCCACCGTGCTGCGCGCCTACCGTGCCGCCGAGACCTCGGTCGGCGGGACCGATCCCGGCTGCCGGCTGCGCTGGGAGCTGCTCGCGGCGATCGGCAAGGTCGAATCCGGCCACGCGGGCGGCGGCGCGGTCGGCCCGGACGGCACCACCGTGCGGCGGATCACCGGCCCCGCCCTCGACGGCCGCGGTTTCGCCCTGATCCGGGACACGGACGGCGGGGCCCATGACGGCGACCGGGTCTACGACCGCGCGGTGGGGCCGATGCAGTTCCTGCCCTCCACCTGGGCCCGCTGGGGCGCGGACGGCAACGGCGACGGCCGGGCCGACCCGGGCAACGTCTTCGACGCGGCTCTGGCGGCCGGACACTACCTGTGCGCGGGCGACCGGGACCTGAGCCGGGGCGCCGACCTGGACGCGGCGGTCCTCGGCTACAACCACTCGCGGCCCTACCTCGAACTGGTCAGGCACTGGCTGGAGTTCTACAGCCGGGGAGTCCATCCCGTACCGGACGGCACGGGCGTGATCCCGCGGAGCCCCGGCGCGGGGGGCGGCACCCCGGCGACCGAACCCGCCGACGGCTCGGACGACGGCGGCACGGGACGCGGCGGGGACACGGGAAGCGACGGCGGCGGCATCATCGTAGGCCCGGACCCGGATCCGGACCCGACCCCGTCGGGCGGCCCCGGGCCGTCCCCCTCCGCTCCCTCGCCGACCCCTGCCCCGACATCCGCCTCCCCGTCCCCGGACCCCTCCGCCCCGACGACGCCCCCGGCCGGTCCGGAGCCCTCCCGGTCGCCCGGCGGGCAGCCCACCGGCGGCCCGTCGCCGTCCACCTCACCGGGCCCGACGGCCGAGCCGAGCCCGTCGGCCACCGAGCCGGACGGCTGCGCCGCGGAATCCGCCACCCCGTCCCCCGGCCCCGGCACCTCCCCGGGCCCGACACCGTGCCCGACCGTCACCACCGGGTGAGGGCGAGGCGGCCTCGGCCCGGTCCCTCGCCAAGTCCCACCGCACGTGCGGGGTGATGTGGTGGGGCGCGGACTTTGCGGGCAGACGGAAGTGATCTCCACGTTCCGCCAGGGGAAGGGGGCGTCACCTCGTGACCATGCCCGCACGCCGTATACGACCACGCAGCGGCCGCCGGTCGTTCGATCTCCGCTCGACCGCGCTGTTCTTCGTGCTGCTCGCCCTGCTCCTGTGTGTCCTGGGCTTCGCCGTCCGTACGCTGGCCGGGACCGCCGAGCGGCGCCCCGCCTGGGTGGCCGTCCTGTGCCTGGCGGGCCTCGCCGCCGTCCTGGCGTGGGGGCGCCGGCGGCACCGTCTCTCCGGCGCCCGGACCGCCCGGCGGGCCGCCGCCGCACTGGAGGAGGGCGTGCACACGGCACTGGAGGAGTGGGAGGCGCCCGCGGCGGGCGTCCCCTCCGCCGACGGCCTGCATGTCACCGATTCCGCCGGGTACTTCGTCGGGAGTCCCGCCGGGGACGACCGCGCGTACGACTACGATTACGCCGACTACGACTACGAAGCCCTGGACGCCGACGAGTTCGAGCGGGCCGTGGCCGGGCTGTGTGCACGGGACGGCTGCAGCGGGGTCGAAGTCGTCGGTGGCGCGGGCGACTTGGGAGCCGATGTGCTGGCCGTGGCGCCGGACGGGCGGCGGGTGGTCATCCAGTGCAAGCGCTACGGCGAGGGGCACCGGGTCGGCTCACAGGACCTGCAGCGCTTCGGCGGCACGTGCTACACCGTGCACGAGGCCGATGTCGCGGTCCTCGTCACCACCAGCGACTTCACCGCGCCGGCCGCCGAGTACGCCGAACAGTGCGGGATCGTGTGTGTCGACCGGCCGGCCCTGCGGGCGTGGCACGACGGCACCGGGCTGCCGCCTTGGCTGCTCGGCCCTGATACCGGGGCAGGGCATCCGTCTTCTTCATGACCCTGCCCGGCCTGGTGGGCCGACCCCGGCTGCTGCCGCACGCGAGCCTGTCGCCGGGCAAGCGGAACGCGTTGAAGGAGCGGCACTGGGTGGAGGAACCGCGGTGGTCCGGACGCCCCGGCACGGCCGGCAGGGGACGCGACCGCCGTCGGCGCGGCGTCCCGCGGTCGCGGGAAGGGAACGTGGCGGGGGAGCCGGGAACGGCGGTCCGGCTCCCCCTCGTCGTACGGGCGGTCAGCCGGTCGTCAGGGTGACGTCGTCGACGACGAAGCTGGTCTGGAGGCCGGAGTCCTCGGTGGCCGTGAAGGTCAGCGTGATCTGCTGACCGGCGTACTGGCCGAGGTCCAGGGTGCGTTCGGTGTACCCGGTGGCCGCGTTGGCGTTGGAGTAGGTCTGCTTCGCGGTGCCGTTCACCTTGACCTGGAAGGTGTCGTACACCGTGGTGCCCGACTCGGCGGTGTCGATGTGCAGCCAGTACCTCAGGGTGGCCTTCGCGCAGCCCGCCGGGACGGTCACCGTCTGGCCGACGCTGTCGGAGGCGGCGTAACCGTACCCCGCCAGCCAGGCGTACCGGGACCCGGAGTGCGCGGACTGGCCGCTGAAGGTGCCGATCGCACCGGTGTCACCCGTCCACGGCGTCGTACCGCTCTCGAAGCCGCCGTTGGAGACGACCTGGGCCGGCGTGCAGCCGCCCGCGCCCTTGACGGTCAGCGTGTACGACGCGCTGTGCGTGGCGGTGCCCGTGCCGGTGAGGGTGAGCGGGTAGGTGCCCGGCGGCACGGAGGAGCCGACGGAGACCGTCGCCGTGGACGAGGCACCGGAGGTCACCGAGGCGGGGCTGAAGGAGACCGTGACGCCTGCCGGGGCACCCGAGGCGGACAGGTTCACCGTCTGTGCCGAGCCGCTGGTGGTGGCCGTGGACACGGTGGTGGTCAGCGTGGTGCCCGGGTCGGTGCTGCCGGCGGCCGGGTTCACCGAGAGCGAGAAGTCGTTCGCCGGGGCGGTGTCCGAGACCGCCTGCTTCCACAGCGTGTAGGCGACACCGTCCGCGCTGCGGTTCAGCCCGGTGGCGTTGATGTTGTTGGTGGTGTCGCACGCGGAGTGGTAGCAGCCGTCGTACGCGGCGCCCGCCGTGCCGCCCCACTTGGCCGCCTGCGCCGAGGTCTTGCGGGCACTCGCGCCCATGGCGTAACCGGAGGTCGGTATGCCGTAGTTCTCGAAGGAGTAGTCGTCGGAGCGGCCGGCGCCCTCGGTGTTCTCCTCGGGCTGGAGGTTCAGCGAGTCCCAGTAGGCCTTCATCGGCGCGGCGGCGGCGGAGGTGATGTGGTTGATGAAGTAGCCGCCGTTGGGCGAGGCGACCATGTCGAAGTTGTAGTACGCCTTGATCGCCGAGCGCTGGGCGGAGGTCAGCGAACGGACGTAGAAGTCCGAGCCGTTCAGGCCCTGCTCCTCGTCGGTCCACCAGCCGAAGCGCACACGCGCCGCCATGGAGGGGTCGGTCTGGGCCAGTTTCAGCGCGACCTCCAGGAGGGTGGCGCTGCCGGAGCCGTTGTCGTTGATGCCGGGGCCGGCGGAGACACCGTCCAGGTGCGAGCCGAACATGTACACCTTCGACGCGTCGCCGCGGGGCCACTCGGCGATCAGGTTGGGGCCGGCGCCGCTGGTGCAGCCGGAGGTGCAGGCCTGCTCGGTGACGGTGTAACCGGCCGCCTGGAGCTTGCCCTTCACATAGGCGACCGAGTCGCGGTAACCCTGCCCGGTCGACCTGCGGTTGCCGCCGTTGCGGGTGGCTATGGCGTTCAGCTCGGTGAGGTGTGCCTGCACTCTGGTGACGTCGATGTCGGGCGCGGCGGCGGCCAGGGCGGGGGTGTGGGCCGCCGTGCGGGCGTGGCCGGCGGGGGCGGCCTCGGCGCTCGCGGGCAGCAGGGTGAGGCCCGCGGCGGCCGTGGCCAGCGCCAGGCCCGCCAGGGACAGTCTTCGTGGTCGTAGCACCATGTCTCCTTGTGGGGTGGAGGAAACGCCGGGCGTGTGGCGGGCTCGGGTGAGCCGCGCCGCAGCACCCTGAAGAGCATGCGCATGCCAAGCTCTCGGTAAGCATGGGCGTGCGGGACCGGCCGGATCAACGGCTTTCCCGCCCGTCCTCCCGGCAGGCGCCGGCACGGGTGCCGTACGGCGCGCCGGGGCCCCGAGGAACCGGGCGGGCGGCCACGAGGTTAACGGCCCCACCCGTCTCGCGGCCCTGGCCGAAACCGGCGCGTCCGCACCCGGCCAGATCCGCCGCCCGCGCGTGGGGGGCCGGACGACGGCTCTGGCCTCCGGTGCGTGCCGCCCGTATCGTGCGCGCATGCGTGCGCGGGAGAACCCTTCGCGGGGGCGGCGGCCGACGGACTCCGAGGCGAAGGAGGCCTATCTGGCCATGCTGGAGCGGATCGAGACATCGGACGCGCGGCATGCCACCGAGCGGGAGGAACTGCGGGGAGCACCCGCCGAACTGACGCGGTGGCTGGCGGAGCGGCGGCTCCTGGACCCGAGCGGGGAGCGGCTCAGCCCCCCGGAGCGCGCCCTGCGGCACGTCGTCTCGGAGCACCGCAGCCGCCTGCGGGAGACGGTCGAGGGGCTCGCCCGGGACGCCCGGGCACTGGACGACGTACTGTCCCTGCTGACGGCCCCCCGTCCCGGCACCCGGGAAACCGTGGAGACGGAGTTCTTCACCGACCGCGAGCGCACCCGGCAGCGGCTGGAGGAACTCGACGCGCTGAGCCGGGAGGAGTTCCTGGCGATGCGCAACACCTTCCCCGGCGCGCGGGTGCTGGACGCCAGCCTCGCACGGGATGTGGAGATGGCCGCCGGCGGCGTCCGCATGCGCCTGCTGACCTCTCAGCAGGCGTTGCGCTCACCCGCGCCGGCCCGCTATCTGCACGCGCTGATCGAGGCCGGGGTCGAGGTGCGGGTCGCCACGACGGTGCCGCTCCACATGAACATCATGGACCGCGCGGTCGTCGTGATCGGGGTGGGGGCCGGTCCGCGGGGCGAGGGCGGTGATGTCATCCTGCACAGCGGGCCCGTCGCGCAGTGCTTCGCCCGGGTCTTCCTCCACGCCTGGGACCTGGCCCGGCCGCACACCGAACGCACCCCCGGGCCGCGGCGCGCCGGGCCCGGACTGACCGCGCTGGAACGCGAGGTGCTGGCGCTGCTGGCCACCGGCGCCAAGGACGACACCATCGCCCGCCGGCTGGACTGCTCGGACCGCACCCTGCGCCGCCTCATGCACCAGATCATGGCGAAACTCGGCACGTCCAGCCGGTTCGAGGCGGGAGTGACGGCGGTCCGCCTCGGTCTGGTGGACTGAACGCGGGGTGCCTGGCGGACTGAACCCGGGGGGGCGTTCCGGGGCCGGTGGGGCGGCGGGCTCGGGCGGGCAGCGGTCGGCGAAAGCCCGTCCGTGGACCCGGCCGCTCCGGGACGGCCGGCTAGAGCACCGGCGGTCCCGCCTCGACGCGGCGCAGCACCGCGGACAGGCGGTCCAGGCCGGGACCGGTCTGGAGCTGTCGTTCGTCCCACCAGGTGGCGCCGGCGTCGCACAGGGGTCCGATGACGTCCCTGGCCTTGGCCGCGTCCAGGGGGGTGGCACCGCCGAGCACGAACTCGAAGGGGCGGTCGGTCCCGGCCGAGCGGTGCCCGCGCACGTAGCCGACGAGATCCCGTACCTCCGCCACCTCGGGTACCCGACCGTGCCGGGCCGTCTCGAACAGCGGTACCGCGCCGTCCCAGCGCGCCGCCCGCCGCATGGGTGCGCGCCGCGGCCAGAACCCGCCGATCCACACCGGCGGACCGGGCCGCTGCACGGGGGCGGGCAGCAGCGTCACGTCCCGGACCTCGTAGTGCCGGCCGTGGTGGTTCACCGGCCCGCCGGACCAGAAGCGCCGCAGCAGTTCCAGTCCCTCGTCCAGCCGCTCGGCGAGGAGACGCGGGCCCGCGGTGTCGCCGAAACTGTGGTACTCGTCCTCGACCGGACCACCGAGGCCTGCGGCGAAGACGACCCGGCCGCCGCTCAGCTGGTCCAAAGTGGCCACTTGGCGGGCGAGTTGCTGCGGCCGGTAACGGGGGACCGGTGTTAACAAGGCGCCCAGCCGGATCCGGGAGGTCGCCAGCGCGGCCGCGGTCAGCAGCATCCAGGGATCCCCGAAGGGACGCCCCTGGTGCCGCCGGTGCAGCACGTGATCCCACACGAACAAGCCGTCCCAGCCGGCCTGTTCGGCGGCCGTCGCCACGGTCACGACGTTGCGTGGGTCGGCGAAGTCACCGAAGTTGGGAAGGTTGACGGAGAAGCGCATCCTCGAAGGATGCGCAATCCACTGCCAAGGGGCAACGGCGATAAGTGGGGGTGGCCGCGGAGGGATCCGGGGCCACCCCCGAGGTGATCTCGGTTGCCGGGGAGGGGGGCTTGCCGGTCAGGGGGCCACGGCGCGGCCCGTCTGGGGGGAGATGCGGCCGGCGCACAGGCCCTTGCTCGCCAGGGTCTGGGCGATGCGCGGGATGGCGGCGAGGGTGTTGGCCGGCCACTCGTGCATGAGGATGATCTGGCCGTTGCCCAGCCGGGACACGGCCTGCACGATGGCGTCGGTGCTCGCGCCGTTCCAGTCCTGCGAGTCGACGTCCCAGATGATCTGCCGCAGGCCGTACTTGGCCTCCACCGCCTGGACGGTGGCGTTGGTCTCCCCGTACGGCGGGCGGAACAGCTGCGGTGTGCCGCCGCCGGCCGCCGCGATCGCCTGCTGGGTGCGGGAGATCTCGGAGTCGATCTGGGCCTGGCCGAGCTGGGTGAGGTGGGGGTGGGTGTAGCTGTGGTTGCCGATCCACATGCCGGCGTTCACCTCGGCCCGGACCTGGGCCGGGTAGGCGGCGGCGAACTGGCCCTCGTTGAACATCGTGGCTCGCAGGCCGTTCTGCCTCAGGGCGTTGAGCAGGGCCGGGGTGCGGTCGTTGGACGGACCGTCGTCGAAGGTGAGCCCGACATAGCCGTTGCAGGCGGCGGCCCGAGCCGGAGTGGCTTGCGCCGGTGCGGTCTGGGCCGGTGTGGTCTGGGCGGTGGCGGTCGCGCTGCCGGCCACGGCCGTCACGGCGACGGCCAGTCCGGTCAGCAGGGAACGGGGTACGGCGCGCATGCGGGTGGGTCCTCCTCGGGACGTGCGGGATCGCGGGCGGGGGTGGGCGGACGGAGGAAGGGGGCTGGTCAGCCGCTCACCGTGAGATTGGAGTAGCCGCTGCTCTGGTAACCCTCGGTGGCGAGGATCATGTAGTACTTGAAGCTGCCGAGGGGCATGCCGGCGCGGCCCCAGGCGTCGAAGTGGTTGCCGGTGGTGATGGTGCCGCCGGTCCGCTTGGACTGCCGGACGCTCCAGTACTGGTTGAAGGTCCTGGTGCCTTCCACCGAGGGGGCGTTGTACCGCGTCGTCTGGTAGATGTCGTACGTGCCGCCGTCGCTGGTGACCGTGCCCTTGTACGTTCCGGTGGGCCGGTAGGTGCCCCAGTTGTCGACGATGTAGTACTCCACCAGCGGGTTGGACGTCCATCCGTACAGGGCCAGGTAGCCGTTGCCGGACGGGCTGAAGCCGCCCGAGTACTGCACGGTCCGGCGCCCGCCGGTGCTCCAGCCCTTGCCCGCGACGAAGTTGCCGCAGTTCGTCCACGAAGTGCTGCAGTTGCCCCCGGAGTTGAGGGTCATCGACACCGCGCCGCCGCCGTCGGTCCAGAAGGAGTAGTAGAAGCCGTTGTCGGTGCCGGTCTGGTTGGTGGTGATGACGGTGGCGGCGTCGGCGGTGCCGGGCAGCAGCAGCCCGGAGGCGGTGGTGGCCGCCGCCAGGGCTCCGGCGCGGCCGATGAAGCCCCTGCGGCTCATCGAACGGGAGAGGGCGTTGTCCATGTCCATGCTTCTCCTGGTGAGGGCGGATGAGCGGAAGCCCGGGGCGGGCACGGCGGTGCGGGTGACAGGCGTAGGGGTGGCATGGCCGGCGACTGGAAGGGGGATGGCATGTACGCGCCATACGCCGGGACGGGGCCGTCCCTGCCGGATGCGGGCTCGATTGCTGGAGAGTATGCGGCCGCGCCGAAACGACGGTCAATCCGTCTGTTTCCGAAACTTCATCGAAACTCGGCGAGTATTTACGGGCGCTATAATCGAAAGTTTCGTCCATGCCGGCGGGTTGGGGAGCAATACCGATGGTCCGGACGGTTGACGGGGTAAAGGCGGGTGTTTAGCGTGACGCAACGCTCGTATCCGCAGACGAAACTTTCGATCCTCCTCAGGAGTGCTCGTGAACCTGCCCCGCCTCACCGCGGCCGCCGCCGCGGCCTGCTGTCTCGCCCTGCTCCCGCTCACCACCGCCGGTCCCGCGGTCGCGACGGGCGGCCCCGCCGCGGCGGACCGCCCGCTGCGGCAGCTCGCCGCCGACGACCGGTTGCGGGTCGGCACCGCGGTCGACATGTCCGCGCTCGCCGACGACGCCGCCTACCGCCGGCTCACGGGCTCCGAGTTCTCCACCGTCACCCCGGAGAACGTGATGAAGTGGGAGGAGCTCGAACCCCGTCAGGGTGAGTACGACTACGCCGCCGCCGACCGGCTCGTCGACTTCGCGCACCGGCACGGGCAGAAGGTCCGCGGCCATGTCCTGGTCTGGCACAGCCAGTTGCCGTCCTGGCTGACCTCCGGGGACTTCACCGCCGACCAGCTGCGGGAGATCCTGCACCGCCACATCACCGACACCGTCCGGCACTTCAAGGGACGCGTCTGGCAGTGGGACGTGGTCAACGAGGCGTTCAACGAGGACGGCACCCTGCGCGACAGCATCTGGCTGCGCGAGCTCGGGCCCGGCTACATCGCCGACGCCTTCCGCTGGGCCCACGAGGCCGACCCGCGTGCCCTGCTGTTCTACAACGACTACAACACCGAGTGGTCGGGCCCGAAGAGCGACGCCGTGTACGACCTGGTGAAGCGCCTGCGGGCCGAAGGGGTGCCCATCGACGGGGTCGGCTTCCAGGGGCACCTCGGCATCCAGTACGGCCTGCCCACCGACATGGCGGCCAACTTCGCCCGCTTCGACAAGCTCGGCCTGGCGACCGCCGTGACGGAGGCGGACGTCCGCATGGAGACGCCGGCCGACGACGGCAAGCTGGCCACCCAGGCCGAGGGCTACCGACGCCTGCTCGACGCCTGTCTGCGTGCCCGGCACTGCATCTCGTTCACCGTCTGGGGCTTCACCGACAAGTACTCCTGGGTGCCCGACACGTTCCCCGGCGAGGGCGCGGCCAACCTGTTCGACGAGAACTACCGCCCCAAGCCCGCCTACCGCACCCTCCAGGAGGAGCTGACGGGACGGGCACGGCCGCGGTCCGCCGAGTAGCGGCGCGCTGACACGAGGGGTGCGGCCGGGGAGACGCGAGCCGCACGGCCTCCCGCCGGGGGTACGGACCGGTGCCCGCCCGCCACCGACGCCACTCCCACGCGGCGCGACGGCCGGTTTCGCGTCGATGGCGGGGTTTCGACGGCGGATGCTCGGATGCTCTACGGCGGGTTCTCCGCGGTGGGTTCTGTGCGGCGGGTTCTCCTGCGGCGGTTGCGGGGTGCTCTGCGGCGGGGCCTGCGCGGCGCGCTGCTCTATGGCGGGTCCTCCGCGGCGGGTCCTTTGTGGCGGGGTGTTCTGCGGCGGGTGCTCGGCGGCGGGATTCCCTACGGCGGGCCCCCGCGGCGGGTTTTCCCGCGGCGGGGTCCGCTATGGCGGCGGCGAGGGTCCGGCCTGTCGGTGTCGCCGGGCGGTGCCCCTGGGGCGCGGACGCCGGGGCCCGGAACACCCCGGACCCAGTTATGGGATAATCGGTACAGAACGCGCCCGGTCGCCGCGGCCGTGGGCGCGCCCGTCCGGCGAGTGATCGGGCGACGGCCGGCAATGGGCCGTCGACAGCGCACCGGCGCCGGGGTGCCGAGGTACCGAGGCGAGTCCGCGCCGCCCGTGCCCGGCCCCCCTCACCTCCCCCCAGGCGGAGCCGTGCTCTGGCGTATCACCAGGTGTGTGGCCAACTCGATGCGCAGCGCCGACTTCCGGGCGTCCGTGGGGCGCAGGAGCATGCGCGCCGCTTCCTCGGCCATGCGCTGGAGGGGCTGTTGGACGGTGGTCAGGGGCGGGCTCGACCAGCGGGCCGGGGGCACGTCGTCGTAGCCCACCACCGACAGCTGGCCGGGGACGCTCAGGCCCAGGACCCGGGCCGCCTCCAGGACGCCGAGGGCCTGGAGGTCGCTGCCGGCGAAGATCGCCGTCGGCCGGTCGGGCCGCCGCAGCAGGTCCATGGCGTGTTCGAAGCCGCCCTGGACGTGGAAGTCGCCGAACCGTACCAGCGCCGGATCCGGTTCGTGCCCGGCCATCGCCATCGCCGACCGGTACCCGTCCAGCCGGGCCAGCGAGCACATCAGGTCCTCGGGGCCGGTGATGATGGCGACGCGTTCGTGCCCCTGGTCGGTCAGGTGACGCGTCGCGGCCATGCCCCCGGCCCAGTTGGCCGAGCCGACGGACGGCACGTCGGGGTCCGGATCGCCCGCCGGGTCCACGATCACGAACGGGATGGCCCGTGACCGCAGTTGGCGTTTCACGTCCTCCGGTACCGTCGAGAAGACCAGCAGGACGCCCAGCGGGCGGCGGCGTAGCACACCCCCGATCCACTCCGGGCCGGGCGCCTGCCGGGTCCCGCTCTCGGTGAGCGCCACGGTCGCGTCGTTCTGCTTGGCGACGTTCTCCACCCCGCGGATGAGCTCCATCGCCCACACGCTCTCCAGCTCGTGGAAGACGATCTCGATGAGCGGCGCCTGCGGCGCCCCCGCCGTCCGCCGGCGATAGCCGTGCGCCTCCAGCAGACGCTCCACCTTGGCCCGGGTCGCCGGAGACACATCCGAACGACCGTTGAGCACTTTCGAAACTGTCGGAAGCGAGACGCCGGCCTCTCTGGCCACGGCTGCCAGGGTGACTCTGCGACCGACCTGGACTTCTTCGCGCATGGACGCAGCATAGGGCACGGCTCCGGGTAACGGTTTGGCCGCGTACGTGCACGACCGTTGACCATTTCTTCCCTCGCCTCCTACTGTCCAGCCGCAGGACTTTCGGCTCTTATACCGAAACTTTCGGAAGGCGGATGACCATGCGTACACGGATGTCCAGAATGGTCGCGGGTGGCGCGACCCTCGCCCTGGCGGCGACCCTCGCCGCCTGCGGCAGCGGCAGCGGCGGCGGTTCCGCCAACGACGGCAAGATCCACGTGCTCGTCTACGGCGACTCCGGCAACAAGATCGAGAAACAGATCGTCGACACCTTCAACAAGACCTCGAAGGTCAAGGCGGTCCTCGACACCATTCCCGGCGCCGACTACCAGCAGAAGCTGCAGACCATCATCAGCACACCCCAGGCGCCGGACATCTTCTTCCACTGGGGCGGCGGCAGCATCAAGCCCTTCGTCAAGGCGGGGCTGCTGATGCCGCTGGACGACTTCATCAAGAAGGACCCCAATCTCGACGACAAGTTCCTGCCCACCGTCTACAACAGCTCCGTCGTGGACGGAAAGCCGTACGGCATCCCCATGCGCGGCACCCAGCCGGTGCTGCTGTTCAGCAACAAGAACGTGCTCGACAAGGCGGGGGTGAAGCAGCCCCGGACCTGGGACGAACTGCTCGACGCCGTAGGCAAGCTGAAGTCCTCGGGCGTCACCCCCATCGCCCTCGGCGGTGGCGACCAGTGGCCGACGCTGATGTGGTTCGAGTACGTCTACGACCGGGTCGCCGGCCCGGGGCTGTTCGAAAAGGCCCTCAAGGGTGACAAGGACGCCTGGGCGAGCGCGGACAGCAAGAAGGCGCTCGGCATGCTCAAGCAGCTGGTCGACGCGGGCGCGTTCGGCAAGAACTACGACTCGGTGAAGTACACCAACGGCTCCTCGCCCGCCCTGGTCGCGCAGGGCAAGGCAGGCTTCGAGCTGATGGGTTCCTGGTACTACTCGCAGCAGCAGACGGACGCCAAGGACTTCGCCGCCAAGGGCCTGGGCTACGGCCCGTTCCCGACCGTTCCCGGCGGCAAGGGCGACCCCTCGGACGTCGTCGGCAACACCAACAACTTCTACTCGGTGATGAAGAAGACCAAGCACCCCGAGGCCGTCGCCGAGTTCCTGAAGCTGATGTACTCCGACGAGTTCGTCAAGGCCCAGCTGTCCATCGGCAACCTGCCCACCACCACGACCACCCCGCAGTTCCTGGACAAGTCGGCGAGCCCCGAGTACTCCCGCTTCCAGTACGACCTGGTGGCCAAGGCCAAGACCTTCCAGCTGTCCTGGGACCAGGCCTACCCGCAGACCGCCGCCACCTCCATGCACCAGGCCGTTCAGCAGTTCTTCAACGGACAGCTCGACGAGGACGGCTTTAGCAAGGCCATGCAGGCCCTCCCGACCGAATGAACCGCTCATGACCACACAGCTCACGAGCGCCCCGCCCACCGCCGAGGCCACCCGTAAGGCCCGGCGGCGGCCGGAGGACTCACACGCCGCCCGCGGCACCCGCCCCGGCTTCCTCTGGGCGCTGCCGGCCACCCTGTTCTTCACTCTCTTCGCCATCGCACCACTGCTCATGGTCGCGGTGCTGTCCTTCATGAGCTGGAACGGCCTGGGATCGCCCGAGTTCGTCGGCACCGACAACTGGAAGCGGATCCTCGACGACCCGGTCATGATCCGCAGCATCTGGCTCACCCTGCTGCTCACCGCCCTCGGCGTGGTCCTCCAGACCCCGCTGAGCATCGTGCTCGGCGTCTGGGCCGCCGGCCACCAGCGCAACCGGGCCGTCCTGTCGGCGGTCTACTTCATCCCGCTGCTGCTGTCCGCCACCGCCGTGTCGGTGCTCTGGCGGGCGCTGCTCGACCCCAACTTCGGCATCCCCGCGCGGATGACCTGGCTGTTCGGCGACGGCAACCTGTTCGGCGAGCAGAGCACCGCCATCGGCGTCCTCGCCTTCGTCGCCACCTGGCAGTTCACCCCGTTCCACACGCTCATCTACCAGGGTGCCGCCCGCGCCATCCCGCCGGTGCTGTACCAGGCGGCGGAGATCGACGGCGCCGGCCGTTTCCGCCAGTTCTTCCACATCACCCTGCCGCAGCTGCGCAACTCGATCGTCACCTCGATGATCCTGATGATCGTCGGCGGCCTCACCACGTTCGAGACCGTGCTGATCCTCACCCAGGGCGGACCCGGCACCGACACCACCATCAGCGCCTACTACATGTACCAAAAGGCTTTCAAGAGCTTCGACTTCGGAGCCGGCGCGGCCATCGCCCTGTGCCTGGTCGTCGCCGCCACCATCGTCTCGCTGATCGTGGTCCGCGTCTCCGGCTACGACAAGATGCGCAGCGACATGGAGGGGGTGTCATGAGGCGCCGCCCCAACTACCTCGCCGGAGCCGGCTCGATCGTCTGGCTCGTCGTGGTCGGCCTGCCGCTGTACGTGATGCTGGCCGCGACCCTGCGCACCCGGCAGGACTACGCCAAGAAGGGCCCCGTGTCCTTCCCCAGCGAGTTCACCCTGGACAACTACACCGGGGCGTTCGACTCGGGCTTCGGCCGGTACTTCCTCAACACCATCATCGTCACCGTCTGTGTCGTCGGCGTGGTGCTGGTCCTCGTACCGCCGCTGGCCTACGCGATCGTCCGCAGCCGCTCCCGGGTCACCTCGCAGATCTTCCGGCTGTTCCTGCTGGGCCTCGCCATCCCCGCCCAGGCCGTGATCGTGCCGATGTTCTACCTGATCAGCGAGGCCGGGCTGTACGACAACCTGCTGGGTGTCATCCTGCCCACCGCGGCGTTCTGCCTGCCGATGTCGGCGCTCATCCTCAGCGGGGCCATGCGGGACATCTCCCCGGAGCTGTTCGAGGCCATGACCATGGACGGGGCGAGCCCGAGGCGGATGTTCTTCCAGCTCGTCGTGCCGCTCTCGCGCGGCGGACTGTCCACGATCGTGGTGTTCTCCGCGCTCCAGGCCTGGAACGGCTTCCTGTTCCCGCTGGTCCTGACCCAGTCCGAGGAGACCAAGCTGATCACCCTCGGTCTGTACAACTTCCAGACAGCACACGGAATCGACATCCCCGGCCTGCTGGGAGCCGTGACGCTGTCCATGGTGCCCGTCCTGCTCGTTTACCTGTTCGCCCGCCGCGCCCTGGTCCAGGGCCTGATGGGCATGGGAGGAAAGTGACCGCCAACGTGGCCGTAGAGACCACCCCCGAAGTCCCCCTCTGGAACGACCCGTCCCAGGACATCGGCACCCGCGTCTCCGCGCTGATCGACGCCATGACCCTGGAGGAGAAGACCGCCCAGCTGTACGGCGTCTGGGTCGGCGCGTCCGACGAGGGCGGTGAAGTCGCCCCGCACCAGCACGACATGGAGGAGGCCGTCGACCTCGACGCCCTGCTGCCCGCCGGGCTGGGCCAGTTGACCCGCCCGTTCGGCACGGCACCGGTCGACCCCGCGCTCGGCGCGCTGTCCCTGCTGCGCACCCAGACCCGGATCACCGCGGCGAACCGCTTCGGCATCCCGGCCCTGGCCCACGAGGAGTGCCTGGCCGGATTCGCCACCTGGGGCGCCACCGCCTACCCCGTCCCGCTGTCCTGGGGCGCCACCTTCGACCCCGACCTGATCCGCCGGATGGCCGCCGCCATCGGCCGCGACATGCGCTCCGTCGGCGTCCACCAGGGCCTCGCGCCCGTCCTGGATGTGGTGCGCGACGCCCGCTGGGGCCGCGTCGAGGAGACCATCGGAGAGGACCCCTACCTCGTCGGCAGCATCGGCACCGCCTACGTGCAGGGGCTGGGCTCGGCGGGTGTGGTCGCCACCCTGAAGCACTTCGCCGGCTACTCCGCCTCCCGCGCCGGCCGCAACCTCGCGCCCGTCGGCATGGGCCCGCGCGAACGGGCCGACGTCCTGCTGCCGCCGTTCGAGATGGCCATCGTCGAGGGCGGGGCCGACTCCGTCATGCACGCCTACACCGACACCGACGGCATCCCCTCGGCGGCCGACGAGGACCTCCTGACCGGGCTGCTCCGCGACACCTGGGGCTTCACGGGCACGGTCGTCGCCGACTACTTCGGCATCGCCTTCCTCAAGACCCTGCACGGGGTCGCCGGGGACTGGGCACAGGCCGCGGCGACGGCCCTGCGCGCCGGCGTCGACGTGGAACTGCCCACCGTCAAGACGTTCGGCGCGCCCCTCGCCGAGGCCGTCGCCGCGGGCCGCGTGCCGGAGGCGCTCATCGACCGCGCCCTGCGCCGGGTGCTCACCCAGAAGGCCCGGCTCGGCCTGCTCGACGCCGGCTGGAACCCGGTCCCGCCCGCGCTGCGCGGAGCCGACCTGGACGACCCCGGCACCCTGCGCGGCACCATCGACCTGGACACCGACGAGAACCGGGAACTGGCCCGGACCATCGCGGAGGAAGCCGTCGTCCTCCTGGCCAACGACGGCACCCTGCCCCTCGCCGGGCCCCGCCGCATCGCCCTGATCGGCCCCAACGCGACCGCGCCCGCGGCCGTGCTGGGCTGCTACTCCTTCCCCCAGCACGTCGGCGTGCACCACCCGGGCACCCCGCCCGGCATCGAGCTGCCCACCCTGGAGGACGCCCTGCGGCGGGAGTTCCCCGAGACGGACCTCACCGTCGTACCGGGCACCGGCGTGGACGACGGCGACATCTTCGGCATCGCCGAGGCCGTCGACACCGCGCGCCAGGCCGATGTCGTCGTGGTGGCCCTCGGCGACCGCGCGGGCCTGTTCGGCCGGGGCACCAGCGGCGAGGGCTGCGACGCCGAGTCCCTGGCGCTGCCCGGCGCCCAGCAGCGGCTGCTCGACGCGCTGCTCGACACCGGTACGCCCGTGGTGACGGTCCTCCTGGCCGGCCGGCCCTACGCCCTGGGCCGGGCCGTGGACGAGGCCGCCGCCATCGTGCAGTCCTTCTTCCCCGGGGTGGAGGGCACCGGCGCCATCGCCGGCGTGCTCAGCGGCCGGACCAACCCCTCCGGACGGCTGCCGGTCAGTGTGCCCCGCGACACCGGCGGCCAGCCCGCCACCTATCTGGGCGCCCGGCTCGCCCAGGCCAGCGACGTCTCCAGCATCGACCCCACCGCGGCCTTCGCGTTCGGGCACGGGCTGTCCTACACGTCCTTCGACTGGGACGAGCTGACCGTCGGCCGGGCGGAGGCGGACACCGGCGGCGAGTTCTCCCTCGCGTTCACCGTCCGCAACACGGGGGAGCGGGCCGGCACCGAGGTGGTCCAGCTGTATCTGCACGATCCCGTGGCCTCCGTCGTCCAGCCGGTGCAGCGGCTCATCGGCTACACCCGGGTGCGGCTCGCCGCGGGCGAGGCCCGCCGGGTGCGGGTCACCGTCCCCGCCGACCTGGCCTCCTTCACCGGCCGGGACGGCCGCCGGGTGGTCGAACCGGGCGAACTGCGGCTGCGCCTCGCGGCATCCAGCGCGGACGTCCGCCTGACCGCGACGGTGACCCTGACCGGCCCGGAACGCCATGTGGACCACACCCGCCGGTTCCACGCGCGGTTCGAACAGGAGACGGTACGGCCGGCGGGCCCCGCCGTCTGACCCGGTGCGCGCGGCCGGCCCCGGCGGTGGCCGGCCGCACGTCGTCACCGTGGCCGGCCGCGCGCCGCGGCCGGCCTCACCCGCGCGTCACCGTGACGGTCACCAGGGTGCCCGGGACCGCCCGGACCCACGCCCGGCCGGCCGTGCGCCTGACGACGCCCGCCCCGCCCCCGGCCGTGATCCGCCAGGCGCCCGGCGGCACGGACAGCACACTCACCCGGGAGCCGTGCGGTGCCGCGCGGTAGACCAGCCGGTACACGCCCGCCCGGGAGTCGTAGGAGGCGGAGCGGACCGTGCCCGCGACGGTCTCGGCGTAGGGCTCCACGGTCAGCTCCTTGTTGGCGCGGAACGCGCCCGTGCCGTCGAGCGCGCAGTACCCGCCGCCGTAGCACCACACATAGCCCGCCCAGCCGGAGGCATAGCGGCCGAGCGAGGCCATGGCGTCCCGGTAGAAGCGGTTCATGTGCGGCAGGGAACTGTCCGGCGGACCCCACTCGCCGACCACCACCGGGACCCGGTACCGCTTCGGGTACGCGGTGACGGCCCGCTCGTACGCCTCGATCCAGCCGGCCCCGGGGTCGTAGTCGGCGCCCGCCTCCATCGCGGTGGCGTAGAAGTGCGGCGCGTACACCACCCGGGGATCGCGGACGCGGCCGAGGCCCGTCGGCACGCCCTCCCCGACGACCGGGGTCGGCTCGACGAACAGCCAGGCGTCCCGGTCGGCCGGCCGGACGGCGTCGGCCAGGCGGTTGTACATCGGGGTGAGCTGCTCGCGTTCGATACGGCGCGCGGCCGCCGGCAGGTCCTCCCCGGGCCTCGGCTCGCCCATCGGCTCGTTGATCAGGTCGTAGCCGAGTACGGCCGGATGGCCGGCGAAGCGGGTGGCGAGCGTGCGCCACATCCGGGCCTGGGCGCGCCGGAGGTCGTCGTCCTCGTAGAGATGGGTGAAGGCGCGCTGCACGGCGGGCTCGAAGTACTCGGCGAACCAGTCGTCCGGATGCGGGGTGAACGGCAGCCCGTCGGTCCTGGTCGCCCACTCGGGTATGCCCCGGTGGCCGAAGGCGGGCCCGAAGACGTCCTGGTGGGCGTCGAGGACGACCCGCACGTCCTGGCGTTCGGCCCAGTCCAGGACGCGTTCGATCCTGCGCAGGTAGCGCTCGCTGTACTGCCCGGGCCGGGGCTCCAGATCGTCCCAGAAGACCAGCAGCCGGGCGAAGTCGAAGCCCTGGGCGCGCAGATCGCGCAGATGCCGTTCGGTGATCGCGCTCAGCGCCTGCTCGCCCCGGTGCGCCTTGTCCTCGATGTTCCAGCCGCGCAGGGTGAGCACCCGCCCCTGCACGTCGGTCAGCGGGGGGATGCCCGGCCCGCCCTCCTCGGCGTGGGCGGTGGCGGGGGCCAGCAGCGCGGCGACGGCCGCGCCCGCCGTCAGCATCGCTCGCAGCACAGGAAACCTCCGGGGCGGTGGGGGCCGGCAGCAACGTCCTTGACTCGGCGTGCACTTCGAACACCCCCGTGCTACCAGGCGCACACGGGAAAGACCAGCACGAGGGACCGCACCACCCTCCTTACATACGAGCGCGTTCGTGAAATGATGTCCTGACAAAGGAGGGACAGCGGGCCCCCGCCCGCGATAACCGACCCGGAGAGGAACCGCTGCCATGGCCCAGACCCTCGACCGCATCCGGGTCGGCTCCGCCCCCGACTCCTGGGGCGTCTGGTTCCCCGACGACCCGCACCAGACCCCCTGGCACCGCTTCCTCGACGAGGTGTCCGAGGCGGGCTACGACTGGATCGAACTCGGCCCCTACGGCTACCTCCCCACCGACCCGGCCCGGCTCACCGACGAACTGGCCCGGCGGAACCTGAACGTCTCGGCGGGCACGGTCTTCACCGCCCTGCACCGCGGACCGGCCGTCTGGGAGGAGACCTGGACACACGTCGCCCGGGTCGCCGCGCTCACCCGGGCCATGGGCGCCCGGCACCTGGTGGTGATCCCCTCCTTCTGGCGCGACGACAAGACCGCCGAAATCCTGGAGCCGCCCGAGCTGACCGCCGAGCAGTGGACCCACCTGACCCGGGGCATGGAACGGCTCGGCCACCGGGTCCGGGAGACCTACGGCCTGGACATCGTCGTCCACCCGCACGCCGACACCCACCTCGACACCGAGGCCCACGTCACCCGCTTCCTGGACGCCACCGACAGCGCACGGGTGAACCTGTGCCTGGACACCGGGCACTACGCCTACTGCGGCGGCGACAGCGTCAAGCTGATCGAGACCTACGGCGAGCGCATCGGCTATCTGCACCTCAAGCAGGTCGACCCGGACATCCTCGCCGAGGTCGTCGCCCAGGGCCTGCCGTTCGGGCCCGCCGTGCGGCGCGGGGTGATGTGCGAACCGCCCTCCGGGGTCCCGGAGCTGGCACCGGTGCTGCGGGCGGCACAGGGACTGGGCGTGGACCTGTTCGCGATCGTCGAGCAGGACATGTACCCGTGCGAGCCGGACCGGCCGCTGCCGATCGCCGTCCGCACCCGCCGCTTCCTGCGCTCCTGCGGCGCCTGAGCGGGCGCCCGCGCCGGTTCCTGCGCTCCCCTGACGGATTCGGCCACGGCGCGGCCGGGAACCAACCGGGGCACCCGGGCGTTCGACCGACAACGGGGAACGCCCGCGTGGACGGGAGGACTACATGACACACCGCACGCACACCCACGACACGCCCCGGGACGCCGCCGACGCGGCCGTCACCCGACGGCAGCGCTTCGGCCGCCTGCCCGAGCGGATACGCCCGGAGGACACGGTCGAGACGCGGCCGGCCACCCGGCCGGACCCGGCGCGGGACACCTACAACGCGGACGAGTGGCTGATCCGCTACTGCGGCTGACCCGGGCGCGGGGACGGGCCCGGCACCGTCCCCGCGCCGCTCAGGCCGGCCGCACCTCCGCGAGCGCCACCGGCCGGCGCTCGCGCAGGGACAGGGTGCACGCCTCGGCGATCCAGCCGGCCTCCAGGGCGTCGGCCACGGTGCAGGGGGAGGGCCGGACACCGGCCACGACCTCGGTGAACGCGGCGAGTTCGGCGCGGTAGGCGGCGGCGAAGCGGTCCATGAAGAAGGCGTGCGGAGTGCCCGAGGGGAAGTGTGCGCCGGGCTCGGCCGAGCGCAGCGGAAGCCGGTCGTCCAGGCCTACGGCGAGCGAGTCGGCGAAACCGTGCAGTTCCATGCGCACGTCGTAACCACGCCGGTTGTGCCGGGAGTTGGACACCGTCGCGATCGTGCCGTCGTCCAGGGTGAGCAGCGCGCCGGTGGTGTCGGCGTCGCCCGCCGCCTCGATGGGGCCGGCGCCGCGGTTGCCGCCCACCGCGTACACCTCGGTGACCTCACGGCCCGTCACCCAGCGGATGCTGTCGAAGTCGTGCACGGCGCAGTCCCGGAAGATGCCGCCGGACGCGGCGATGTACGCGGCCGGCGGCGGCGCCGGATCCAGTGTCGTGGACCGCACGGTGTGCAGCGCGCCCAGCTCACCGGCCCGTACGGCGGCCCGGGCGGCGGCGAACCCCGCGTCGAAGCGCCGGTGGTAACCGATCTGCACCGGCACGCCGCCCTCCCGTACGGCCCTGAGGACCTCGACACCCTCGCTCATCGTCCGGGCGACCGGCTTCTCGCAGAAGACCGGGACACCGGCCTCGATACCGGCCCGGATCAGCGCGGGATGGGCGTCGGTGGCCGCCGCCACCACGATGCCGTCCACACCGGACGCCAGCAGCGCCCGCGGCGACGGGGCCACCTCGGCGCCGAACCGCTCCGCCGCGCGCTCGGCCGCGTCCGCCAACGGGTCGGTGACGACGAGCGATTCGACGGCGTCGAGCCCGCAGAGGGTCTCGGCGTGGAAGGAGCCGATACGGCCGAGACCGAGAATTCCGATACGCATGCGCCCCATTCTTGTCCTTACAAACCCCTCGCGCCTACGGGCTGACCCAGCCGCCGGTCCGCGCGGACCTCTCCATCGCGTCGAGCGCACGCGCGCTGTGCACCGCGTCCGCGAGAGTGGTGCCGTACGGCGTGCCCTCGGCGACGGACCGTACGAAGCGGCAGGCCTCGATCACCTTCAGGTCGTCGTAGCCCATCGCGTTGGCCGCGCCCGGCTGGAACGCGGCGAACTCGCCGGCACCCGGGCCGACGTAGACCGTGCTCACGGGCTGGTCCCGGTAACCGGTGCCGTGGCTCACACCCAGCTCGTTCATCCTCCGGAAGTCCCAGAACACCGCCCCCCGGGTGCCGTGCGCCTCGAAGCCGTAGGCGTTCTGCTCGCCGACCGAGACCCGGCAGGCCTCCAGGACCCCGCGGGCGCCGGAGGCGAAGCGCAGCAGACAGCCGACGTAGTCCTCGTTCTCGACCGGGCCCGGCTCGCCGCCGAAGGACCGGGCGTGACCGGCCGTCGCACCGCTCGGGCGGGCGCGCTCCGGGACGAAGACCGCGGTGTCCGCGGCGAGGGAGGCGATGTCGCCGCACAGGAAGCGGGCCAGGTCCACGCCGTGCGAGGCCAGGTCGCCGAGCACCCCGCTGCCGCCGCGCCGCCGCTCGTAGCGCCAGGTCAGCGCGGTGTCCGGATCCGCCGCGTAGTCGCTGAACAGACGGACGCGCACATGTGTGACCGTGCCGATCCCGCCGGAGGCGATCAGCTCGCGGGCGGCCTCCACGGCGGGCGCGTTGCGGTAGTTGAAGCCGACCGTGCCCTGTACACCGGCCCGCGCGACCGCGTCGGCGACCGCGCGCGCGTCGCCGGTGCCCAGGCCCACCGGCTTCTCGATCCACAGGTGCTTGCCGGCCTCGGCCAGGGTCACGCCGATCTCCCGGTGCAGGAAGTTCGGCGCGGTGACGCTGACGGCCTGGACGCGCGGGTCGGCGGCCACCTCGCGCCAGTCACGGGTGGCGCGGGCGAACCCGAACCGCTCGGCGGCCTCCTCGGCCCGCCCCGGCACCTCCTCGGCGACCGTGACCAGCCGGGGCCGCAGCGGGAGGTCCGGATAGTGGTGCGGGAGCCGCGCGTACGCCTGGGTGTGCACGCGGCCCATCCAGCCGAACCCGATGACGGCGACACCCAGCGCATCCACCATGACAGCCTCTCCCAGAAGCGTGGGACCGGCGCCCGGACCGGTCCGTCCCGGCTCCGGGCCACCTTTGTCCGGACATGGCGGCGTGTCAACCCTCGGGTCGCTCGTCCCTGTCTCTCGCAGAGTGATCGCGCATTTCTCAGAGAGTGATCGCATACGCCTTGCGCAGCGTCTCGTGCACCGTCCACCGGGTGCGGTCGCCGGCCCGCAGCACCGCCATGTCGCCGGGCTCCACCCGCAGCGTCGGCCCGTCCTCGACCTCGATCGTGGCCGAGCCGCTGATCACCACGAACAGCTCGTCGGCCTCCGTGTCCGTGACCACGCCCGGGGTGATCTGCCAGATCCCCCGGAGCTGCCGCCCGTCCGGCGACTCCCAGACCACCTTCCCGGTCACCTCCGGGTTCCCGGAGACGATCTGCGCCGGGTCCAGGGGCTCGGGTTCGAGGTCGGCGTCGGGGATGTGGAGCGCGAAGCTGTGCGTCATGCGGCCGACCCTAGTCGGGGGGCGCGCCGCGCCGCCGTGGACAGGGTGTGGGGCATCGGGGCCGGTCGCGGGACACTTCGTCGCGCGGGGTGGGCAGAGCGGTGGCACGGGATCGCCGTGCCCCGGCCTCAGCGGCCGGTGCGCACCCCGTCCAGCGCGATGGCCAGCACCCGGTCGCGCTGGGCGTCGTCCTCGAAGGTCGTCGCCATGATCCCGGCGACCAGCCGCAGCAGGTCCCCGAAGTCCATGTCCGTCCGGGCGGCGCCGGCTCGCTGCGCCCGCTCCAGCAGCGGGCCGCCGGCCGCGTACATGGACTCGCGGCAGGTCTGGAAGATGTCCGACTCGCCGTTCAGCGCCTCGCGGACCGCGCGCTTGGTGACCATGTAACCGGCGAACCGGTCCAGCCACGCCGACAGTGCCTCCCAAGGCTCCCGGTCCGTCGGCTCCGCGGCGGCCTCGCACAGGGCGGCGACCTCGTCGGCGTAGACCGTCTCGAACAGGTCGCGGCGGGTCGGGAAGTTCCGGTACAGGGTGCCGATGCCGACACCGGCGCGGCGGGCGATGTCCTCCAGGGCGGCGTCGGCCCCGTGCTCGGCGAACGCCTCACGGGCCGCGTCGAGCAGGGCGTCGAAATTGCGGGCGGCGTCCTTACGGTGCGGCCGGCGGGCCGCCACGATCTCGCTGACGGGGTACGGCGTGGCCGTCACTGCTGCCTCCCGGGGAGGAAAGGGAATTGAAGCGGAGGTTGGCCTCCGCTAGAGTGGAGGGGTACCTCCACTTTACCAGTGCGGGGTGGCTCCGCCGTGGCCGGACGCGGCCCGCGCCGCCGCCCCCGCGACCAGGGCACGGCCCGTACGACCCGCGCCCCCGCACCACGCATCCACGGGAACCCGCACCACGCACCGCGTGTACCCGACCCTCCGCTTCCCTTGATCCCCGGAGAGGCTCCTTCATGCCCCGCGCCTCCACCCGCCTCACCTTCGCGGTCCTCGCGACCGGTGCCGGCGTCTTCTCCATGCTCCAGTCGCTGATCGCGCCGGCCCTGCCGACCGTCCAGCACGCCCTGCACGCCTCCCCGTCCACCGCGACCTGGGTGATGACGGCCTATCTGCTGTCCGCCTCGGTCTTCACCCCGATCCTCGGCCGGGTCGGCGACCTCGCCGGCCGGAAACGGACCCTCGTCGCCGTCCTGCTGGCCGTCCTCGCGGGCTGTCTGGTCGCCGCCCTGGCCCCGAACATCGGCATACTGATCGTCGCCCGGGTCCTACAGGGCGTCGGCGGCGCCCTCTTCCCACTCTCCTTCGGCATCATCCGCGACGAGTTCGCCCCGACCCGGGTCAGCGGCAGCATCAGCAACCTCTCCGCCGTGATCGCGGCCGGCGGCGGCGTCGGCATGGTGGCCGCCGGACCGATCGTGTCCGCGCTCGACTACCGCTGGCTGTTCTGGATCCCGGTGGCGATCGTCGCCGCCACCGTCCTGATCGCCCTGCGCTACATCCCCGAGTCGTCCGAACGCACCGAGGGCAAGGTCGGCTGGACCGGGGCCGTGCTGCTCTCCGGCTGGCTGGTGGCCCTGCTGCTGCCGCTGAGCCAGGCCGGGCAGTGGGGCTGGGGCTCGGCGAAGGTGCTCGGCCTGTTCGCCGCCGCCCTCGCGCTGTTCGCGGTGTGGCTGGTGGCCGAGACCCGCTCGCGCACCCCGCTGATCGACCTGCGGGTGCTGCGGCTGCCCGCGGTGCGGACCACCAACACCGCCGCCCTGCTGTTCGGCGCCGGCATGTACTCCATCTGGTCCTTCCTGCCGGGCTTCGTCCAGACACCGGCCGCGGCCGGCTACGGCTTCGGCGCCGGCGTCACCGAGTCCGGACTGCTCATGCTGCCGATGCTGGTCGCGATGTTCCTCTCCGGCGTGCTGGCGGGCCGGCTGGAGCCGCGCGTCGGCGCCAAGGCGCTGCTCACCACGGGCGCCGCGCTCGGCGCGCTGGCCTGCGCCTTCCTCACCCTCTGGCATGACGCCCGGTGGCAGATCGGCGTCGTCGCGGGCCTGTTCGGCCTCGGCATCGGACTGGCCTTCGCCTCGATGGCGAACCTCATCGTGGGCAGCGTGCCGGTGGCCCAGACCGGCGCCGCGACCGGCATGAACGCCAACATCCGCACCATCGGCGGCTCCATCGGCGCCGCGCTCACCAGCGTCCTGGTCACCGGCCGGCTCCAGCCCTCGGGCCTGCCGTACGCCTCCGGCTACACCCACGGCTGGGCCCTGCTCACCCTGCTCTGCCTGGCCGCGGCCGGCGCCGCCCTCCTGGTCCCGGCCCGCCGCCAAGGCTCCCCGGCCGAGGCGCCCACCGACCCCGGGGTGACGCGGGCACCCGCCCGGGTGCGGTAGTGTTGACCTGCGTGATCACGCGGGACACCCCGCGTGGGACCGCGGCGGGACGTGGCGCAGCTTGGTAGCGCACTTGACTGGGGGTCAAGGGGTCGCAGGTTCAAATCCTGTCGTCCCGACTCGTGAGAGTCGCAGGTGAGGGCCGGTTTCGGAGATATCCGAAACCGGCCTTCGGCCGTTTTCGGGGACCGGTTGGGGACCAGGGCTTCCTTGACCGGTGTCAGCGGGTCATGACGATCGGGCCCGGGAGTGAGCGGGCGGCGCGGACGGCGCTGAGGTGTGCGGAGAGTGCTGCGCCGACGGCCGTGATCTTGTGGACGTCCGGGTGGGGTGGCGCAGGGGACGGCAGAGGAGATGCGTCCGCCGCGCGGGCGGATCTCCTCGATGACTGGGGACATCATGCGCTTGCGATCGCTCGGCCCGTGAGCGGTGGCCCGCGAGACCGCGGTGCGACGCCGGTTTCTCAGGCGACCCAACGGGCCTTGTCCGGTCGGTTGACAGCCAGGCGTTTCAGCGCCGGGGGAACGTCGTACTGGCTGGTGAATGCTTCAATCAGGACGAGTCGGTCGGTGGTGGCCGTGGCACGAGCGAGCGCGCGGTCCAACGCGGTCCGGGTACGGGCCCTCAGCACGAGCGGATGCGACACACCGAGGGCGGTCGGCACCTTGGTCCAGTGCCAGCGTGCGACATCGTTGTACGGTGCGCGCAGGCCGTGGGTGATGCGCTCGATGGTGTAGCCGTGGTTGTTGACGAGGATCACGATCGGCTTCAGGTGGTACCGGCTGATGGTGCCCAGTTCCTGGGCGGTGAGCTGAGCCGCGCCGTCGCCGATGAGCAGCACCCCGCGCCGGGAGGGATCGGCGAGTTGGGCTCCCAGCAGCGCGGGCAGACTGAAGCCGATGGACGCCCACATCGGTTGTGCGACGAACCGGGCTCCCCGGGGGAAACGGCGATCGGCGATGCCCAGCAGCGAGGTGCCGTCGTCGGCGACAACGGTGTGGTCCGGCCGTATGGCACTGCCCACCGCGTACCAGAGGTAGGACTGAGTGAGCGGCCGAAGGGAGCCGTGCAGTCGGGACCGGCGGGGCGTCGTCCGCCTGGGGACCGCGGCCGGGCGGGCGGGGACTCGACGCGTCGGCGCTTCCGGCCTGTGGTGGCCGGCAACGGCGGGACCACTGTGTGCCGGGAAAAGATCCCGGACAAGATCCGTCAGCACGGCCAGTCCCGTGGCCAGCGGTATACCTGGGAAAACGGCCCCGTCCACCTTCGCGCTCCTGGGCCCGAGGTCGATGCCCGCCTCCGGATCGAACCGGTGGGTGAACTTTCCGGTGGTCATGTCGGCGAGCAGGACTCCGGCACGGATCAGCAGATCCGCCCTGTCGACGGCAGCGCGGACGTGTTTCTCGCTCATGGCTCCCGCGTACAGACCGAGGAAGCCCGGAGCGCTCTCGTCCACGACGGTTTTGCCCGTCGCCAGAACCGCGTGAGGGAACGCTCCGGCCCGCAGCAGGTCCGCCAGTTCTGAGCGGGCGTGGAAACGGTCCACGAGGAAGTCGGCCAGCACCACCACGCTCTTCGCGGCAGCGAGCCGGGCACGTGCCGCGGCACGGAAGGCATCGAGGCTGCCCTGGTCCACGGTTTGCTGCCGGGGTGCGGCCAACGGCCGGCGCGGCGGGACGGCCGCCAAGGCGACATCGCGGGGCACCCGGAGGTAGCCGGGACGGCTTTCCCGCAGGCAGGCAGTCAGCACCCGGTCGATCTCCATGACGGCATTGTCGGGACGCAGGACGGCGTCCGCGCAGACGACCTGCCGCTGCGCGCGAAGGAACCGGTCGAAGTCCCCGTCTCCCATGCTGTGGTGCACCGTCAGCCCGGCGCGCTCGGTGGCCTGTGTGGGTCCGACTGCGATGTGCAGGAGTGGTACACGTTCCGTGTAGCTGCCGGCCACCGCGTTGATCGCGCTCAGTTCTCCTACACCGAAGGTCGTCAGGAGTGCTCCGAACCCCCGGATGCGTCCGTAGCCGTCGGCCGCGTACGCGGCACCGAGTTCACTCGCGGCCCCGACCCACTTCACTTCCGGGTGGGCGACCACGTGATCGAGGACAGCGAGGTTGTAATCGCCGGCGACACCGAACAGGTGTCTGACCCCCAGGTCGTTCAGACGGTTCAGGATGTGGTCGATGACCGTCGTACCGGCCTTCGAACGGTGGGATTTCATAGGTCGGTCTCCCCATTCCTTGGGCGACTGGCCCCACTGCGCGTGCCCGTGCCGTCGGAGTGCTCCTGCTTGTCGTCGAGGGCGGCACGGTCCGGCGGGGGTGAGCGGCCGGTCCCGCGTCGGTGGGTGGCCTGCCGTCGGCCACTGTCCTCGCTCGGCCGGGCACTTCAGTAGGAGGGCGCCGTTCACCCTGAGATCACTGTAGAGGTGCGCCGACTGCCATGGGCAGGCGCGCGAACCGGGATAGAGCGTACTGGGGCCGCTTGCTTGTGAGCCTGCTCGCGCTGTGGCAGTCAGGTGTGCGCGCGTGGGGCGACCGCCTCGGAACCCCCCCGGACGCTACACCACCGACCGGACGAGACGGTTCCCTCACTTGTGCCGTGCCGGTGGGACGCCATGATGTCGTCCATGGGAGAGAGGTTGTCACAGCGTTTGGTACCTGATCATTTGTGGGAGATGGTCGCATCGCTGCTCCCGGAGTTCAGGCCACGGAGGCAGGGGGGTGGCAGAGGCCCGCTGGACAACCGCAGTGTTTTCACGGCCGTGGTCTACGTGCTGTCCAGTGAGTCCGCCTGGCGCCGCCTGCCGTCCTCCTTCGCGGTCTCCCCGGCGACGGCGCACCGTCGCTTCGTCGCGTGGTGCGAGGCAGGGCTGTGGGAGCGGATGCGGCAGGCGGTGCTGGAGGGTGAGGGAGCCGATGACGAGAAGCGGTGGGCGGTGTCGATCGCGGAAGCGGCCATGTCACGGTGAGTGAGGACACGTTGCCGTGTGCGCCCCGGACGGACGGGCCCGCCGCGTCACCCGTCCGTGTGCTCGGGCGGCGCGGTGGGGGGCGAGCCACCGGGGCGCCGGGAGAGGTGAACGACGTCGAACTCGCCCTTCCGGTACTGGTCCTGGACATGACGCTTGTCGTATTTGCCCACTGACGTCTTCGGTACCGTCCGCAGGATGGTCCAGCGTTCGGGCATCATCCAGGCGTCGATGCGGTGGGCGAGGAAGTCACGCAACTCTTCCGGGCCGATGTCGGCATCCTCGCGCAGGGACACGGCGGCCAGGGGCCGTTCGCCCCAGCGCTCGTCAGGCACCGCGACCACCACCGCTTCGGAGACGGCCGGATGCTCCATCAGCGTGTTCTCCAGGTCGATGCTGGAGATGTACTCGCCGCCGGACTTGATGACGTCCTTCACACGGTCGGTGAGTGTCAGGAATCCGTCGGGGGAGATCTTCCCGATGTCGCCGGTCCTCAGCCAGCCGTCGCTGGTGAAGTTGTCCGCCGGCCGGATCGGAGGGGCGTTCACTCCGCCGTGGTACGCGTGGGTGACGTCGGGACCGCACACCTGCAGCTCTCCCATGCTTACGCCGTCATGCGGCACGAGGGCACCGTCGGACCCGACAAGGCGGAACCTCGTCGACGCGGAGAACCTTCCCTGACTGACGCGGTAGGTCCACTCCTCGTCGGCGTCCAGTCCGCCCGGAGGCACGGCCGCGCTGACGACTCCCAAGGTCTCGGTCATTCCCCAGCCGTGCAGGAATTGGATGGAATGCCGGTCCCGATAAGCAGCCATCAGGGCGGGTGGGCAGGCGAAACCACCCGTGAACACGGTGCGCAGGCTGCTCGTGTCATAGGTATGGGTGTCCAATTCCTCCAGAAGGGACGCCCACACGGTGGGTACGGCGGCGCTGAAGGTGGGCCGCCCCTGCTCGATCATGCGAGCGAGCGATGCCGCCTGGATGTGCCGGTCGGGCAGTAGCAGGTCGGCGCCGGTGAGAAACGCGACGTGCGGTATGCCCCAGCCACTGACGTGGAACATGGGCGCGACGGGGAAGAGAACATCGCGCTGACTGACGTTGTAATGGCTCGGAGCCACCAACTGCAGGCAGTGCAGATACATCGCCCGATGGCTGTACACCACTCCTTTGGGATGGCCGGTCGTACCGGAGGTGTAGCACACCACTGCGGCCGCGTCTTCGTCGAGTTGCTCCGCCCACGGGTAGTCGAGAGGGCCCTCGCCGACCAGTTCCTCGTAATCGTGCACCTCACCCGCGAACCCGGCGAGCAGTTCCCGGTCGCTCGCGCCGGCGACGACGATGTGCCGTACCGACCGGGGCAGTTCGGGCAGAACGGGAACGAGTGCCTCGACCAGGCCGGCGTCCACGACGATGACTTCGTCACCGGCGTTCCCGAGGGTGTAGGCCATGTGCCGGGACGACATCCGGGGGTTGAGCGTGTGCAGCACCGCGCCCATCGCGGGGACGGTGACGAACAACTCCAGATGACGGGTGTTGTTCCACATGAGGGTGCCGATGACACTCTGCTCCCCCGTACCCCCGGTTCCGACGCGCACACCGAGCCGGTCTCGGAGCGCGTGCGCGAGGCGGGCACCGCGCTCGCCCACCTCCCCGTAGCTGCGGCGGACGAATCCCTCCCCGTTCCACGTGGACACACTCGAGGTGCCATGGACACCGGAGCCGTACCGCAGGATGCGGGCCGCGGTGAGCGGAAAGTCGGACATGGTGCTGCGCACAGTGACCTCCAGTTTGGGTGTCATGCCGGGTGGCCGGGCCTCTTGCCTCGGTCCCGGAATCCGCGCGGTCAATGTATGTGTCCATCGCTTCACGAGTCTCCTTCCGGGGCCGTCTCGCATGGTTACCGGCATCGGAAAGAAGGCGCCGGTAAAAGGCGACGCCCGCCACTGAAAGCAATCTGGGCCGTCATCTCTGGCGACGCGCCGGTCCGCCTGTCTCCAGAAGGCTGAGCAGCGCGGACACCTGTGACTACACGCCCGGGAATCCCCCCGTCCATGGCTTGTCCGAAGGACCACCAGAAGAGACGTGCGGCAGCGGTCGTGAAAGTGGTGCGGACACTTACGCGGCCTCCGTTCCACGCCCTCCGTACGCTCGGTGTCCGCCTCCGTGGCCGACTGCTCCGTAAACCCACGAACACGCCTGTCGGTGCACCCTGCGCACTCCTAAATTTGCTCTCCAGCGTCGGCGTGACCGTTGGCGCGGCAAGGAGATACTGTGATGAGTCCGTGCGGCAGCGAACCCTTTGCGTACGATGAATACGACCTGGATCCCGTCTTCCGGAAACGGCGTGCCAAAGCACGACGGCCTTCTCGCGCGGGGCGGCTCCGCGAACTGTTCGTGGCTTCCGAGTGCGTCCCGGACCCTGAAGACCGGCGTTTCAACGACCCGTCCTGGCGTACCGATCCCGAATACCGGCGGGTTCTCCAGTACTACCTGACATGGAGTCGGCTGCTCCTGGCAGCGGCGGAAGCGCCATATCTGCCGGCCCGGCGCCGTCGGCAGTTGCAGTTCCTCGCCCAGGTCATCACGGAAACCCTGGCTCCTGTGAACTTCCTCCCGGGCAACCCCGCGGCGCTGCGCCGGGGTGCGGCGACCAGAGGGGTGAGTCTGGTCCGCGGTTCGGGCCACCTTCTGCACGACGTGGTGCGCCGCCGGGGCCGGCCGGCCAAGATGACGCCCGGCGCCTACCGGATGGGCGAGGACCTGGCCGCCACTCCCGGCCGGGTCGTCTACCGCAATGACCTGATGGAACTGATCCAGTACGAGGCCCAGACCACTCAGGTGCGTCAGGTGCCGCTGCTGTTCGTCCCCGCTTGGGTCAACAAGTTCTACATCTACGACCTTGCGCCCGGTCGGAGCCTTGTCGAGTGGGCGGTTCGCGATGGCTTCACCGCCTTCGCCATCAGTCTGCGCGACCCCCGGCCCGAGCAGACCGGTCTCGGTCTGGACGAATACCTGCTGCGAGCCCCGCTGCGTGCCCTGGAAGTCGTGCGTGACATCACCGGGGCAGACCAGGCCCATCTGGTGGGAGTCTGTGCCGGGGGGCTGTTCGCGGCATCCGCGGCAGCCTGGCTGGCGGCGGGAAGTGAGACCGGGGTGGCATCACTGACCCTGCTGATGTCAGCGCTGGACTACGCGGACCCGGAGGACGATCACAAGTCGTCCGACACGGAGATAGGGTCGCTGACCCGCATGCTCTCCAACAAGCAGGGCCTTGTCGACGGCAGGAAGATCAGCCTCCTCTTCGACCTGCTGCGCCCCAGGGAGACCATCTGGCAGCCGCTCATCTCCGGGTGGCTCATGGGGGAAAGACCACGGCCCTTCGACATCTGGGCCTGGAGCGAGGACGGGATCGACGTGCCTGAGGTTCTCTTCAGGCAGACCTTGCGGATCGCGGCGGACAACGCTCTGGCCCAAGGCCGGCTGCGGGTCGGTCAGCGAGACATCGATCTGTCCGCCGTGACACAGGACGCCTTCGTGGTAGCCGGCTCACGCGATCACATCATTCCCTGGGAAACGGTGTACAGGAGCGCTCGGCTGCTCGGGGGTGACGTCGCCTTCCATTTGGTGCCCTCGGGACATGTCGGAGGCATCATCAATCCTCCACGCCCGAAGGCCGACTACCTCACCGGCCGGAACACTCTCCCTCCGAGGCCCCAGGACTGGCTCGCCCACGCCCTGCCCCAGGGAGAGTCCTGGTGGACGGCGTGGTCGAGATGGCTCGCCCCCCGTTCGGGCCCTCATGTCCCCGGTCGCACGGTGGGCAGTACCCGGTACCCGCCTGGGCCCCCCGCTCCCGGAAGGTACGTGCTGCCGGCCGATGGCAAGAGCACCGGTGGCCCGATTCGCGCGACGGCTGCCGGTCACGGCACCTGGACCCCACCCTCCTCGGTCGGTGCCTCCGGCGGAAAAGCCGACCGACGGGCGCACCGCCGATGAAAGCACCCGGCCGAACGCGGCCGGTTCGACGACGGCCTGGCCGACGTCCACGGACCCCTCAGCGCGACGCGCAACAATCCATCTCCGAGGAGAAGCATCATGCTCGCCTTCGACCTCAAGACCCTCGCCGCCCGGTTCGACTCCGATGGGACCGGACACGAGCAAGTCGTCCTCTTCCAGGACCCCGCCTCGGACCTGAAAGGCTTCGTGGCCGTCCACTCCACCGCGTTGGGCCCGGCTCTGGGCGGCGTCCGCTTCACCTCCTACACCGACGAGGGCCAAGCCCTGGCCGATGTGCTGAGGCTGTCACGCGGAATGTCCTACAAGAACGCCGTCGCCGGGCTTGACTTCGGCGGCGGCAAGGCCGTCGTCATCGGGGACCCCGAACGGATCAAAACCGAGGAACTGCTGCTGGCCTACGGTCGATTCGTGGCTTCTCTGGACGGCCGGTACGTGACGGCATGCGATGTCGGCACCACACCGGAGGACATGGAGGTGATCGCGTCCACCTGCCCGTGGACCGTGACCCGTCCCACGACGAGCGGTGGAACGGGCGATCCGTCCGTCTTCACAGCCCGCGGTGTCCTGCAAGGCATGAAAGCGGCAGCCCTCCACCGTTGGGGCACGCCGGCTCTCCAGGGGCGGACGGTCGGAATCGCGGGAGTAGGCAAGGTGGGCCACCTACTGGTGGAACTCCTCTTCGAGGAAGGCGCCCGTGTGGTGGTCACCGATGTGCGGGGCGAGGCAGTGCGTGGCATCACCGAAAAGTTCCCGGAGATCACCGCGGTGAAGGACACCGGCTCCCTGATCCGGCTCGAGGGCTTGGACGTCTACGCTCCCTGCGCTCTCGGCGGGGCGTTGAGCGATGACGTCGTCCCGCTGCTCACTGCCGAGGTGGTGTGCGGCGCCGCCAACAACCAGCTGGCTCACCCTGGTATAGAACGACGACTCAAGGATCGCGGAATCCTCTACCTCCCGGACTATGTCGTCAACGCCGGCGGGGTGATTCATGCGGCCGGAGGACTGCGCGGGGCCACGGACGGTGAGATCCTGGCCAAGGTGGACGCGATCTTCGACACCACGCTGGCGATCCTGGAACACGCTGAGGCGGAAGACATTCTGCCGGGTGCGGCCGCGGACCGGATCGCCGAGCAGCGCATCGCCACGGCGGCGAGCGCACGGACCGCAGCGGCAAGCGGTCGCTCGCCCCGTCCCGGCCGCGTCGCCTGAGTGGCGGCTCCCGCGCTGTCGGGCATCGGCGACCGCCTGCTCCGCGCTGATGCCCGGCACGTCGGTCCCTCGGCCGCAGTACGTGGAGTGGTGTGACCGTCCTGTCGGGGGACGCCGGATGACCATAGGGCTCGGCCCGCGCCCGGATGGCCGAGGCCCGCGAGCGCGGTGGTGTTCCTCCGAGGACCAGCGGCGGCGCAGCGGGAACGGAGGCGTCCCCCGGTGTTCCGGACGCGCTGGCAAGCTTCAGTAGTCGACCGCTGGTTGGAGGCTACGAGCCTCTTCGTGATGCCCCGAAGCCTCCAGGCGGCTGCGGAACTCCTCCATACGCTTGGTGCATTGAGCGGAGCGTATTCCACGCAGTAACGCGAGGGCCTGTGCCGCGGTGCCGCAGCTCCGCGCGACCTCGCCCAGTCGCAATTCCGCCGAAGCCAGGAGGAGCAAGCTGAGCACGCGACGCCGTGGTCTCTTGAGGGTGTCTTCTCGCAGTGCTTCCTGAATCCAGCGTACGGCGGTCTCCGGCTTGCCCAGGTCGTGGTAACAGTGAGCCAGCTCCTGCGCCATGTAGGCCCGGTCGACGTGATGGGCCCAGTCCGGGCGCTCCTGCTCGTCGAAGTCGTCCCTCTCCAGCAGGTCACGTGCCTGCCCGGCGGCCCTCTCACAGGCGGCCGCGTCCCCCAGCAGGGCGTGACCGCGGGCCTCGGTCAAGTAGAAGACGACCTGCGGGGCCTGGCTGATCCGTTGCCGGGTTCCCTCTCTCGCCACTCGCGCGAGCTGGACGGTTTCACTCGCGTCGCCGAGGTGCAGCGCCACATGCCCCATTCCCGAGGCCAGGATGTACCCCCCGAAGAGACGGTCACCCGCTGCCTGCGCCAAGCGCAGTGCTTGGATGTAGTAGCGCTGAGCCAGTCCCAACTGCCCGGTGTCCACGGTCATGGAGGCTGTGACTTCTGTCAGCCGTGCGACAGCTTCGAACAGGGACCGTGCTGTCGTCTCAGGGTACGGGCCGGCGAGGAGTTCGGAGACGACACTGTCGAGGTAACGCACGGCGACCAAGCGTATGCTTCCGCTGCCGAATTTGTGGTCCAGGTCGGAGAATGCCGCAGTCGTCGCCCGCACCGCCGCGATGTCCCTGCAGCCGACCGCAGGAACACCCTCTATCGCGATATCGAGATCTGGCTCGGCGATCAGCCAGTCACGGCTGGCCTGAACGAGCACCGAGGCGGCTAATCGGTCCCTGGTACCGAGGTTGCCGTACCTGGTGTCACTACGCCACAGTGCGCACGCCTGCTGCAGGGCGCCCGCCACCGTGGGTTCGAACCGCGACCCCACCGTGGACGCCGCACCCCGTGCGGCGCTCATCCCGATGTCATCGACGGTCACCGTACGACCCAGTTTGCGCGTCAGCGCCTCGGCGATGATGTCCGGGGCTCGACCGCGAGGTTGCTGGCCTTGTAGCCACCGGGCCACCGACGTCTTGTCGTACCGCAGATCAAGTCCCTGCTCTGCGCCGCAGGCGTTCACCCGGCGGGCAAGTCCCGTGCTGGAGCACCCCGCTGCTTCCATCACGGCACGAAGCCGTTCGTTGGCCTCACGGCCCACACGTGGTGGCACGGCCATATCCTCGTCTCCTTCGCATTTCTGTACCGATATTTTCTGCCCGCCCCCGCAGCCAAGGCAGCACCACCAGGGGTCTTCTGGCTGATAATGACGCGTTCAACGGCGAACGAGACACCGTGTCAGTTCTCCGGGAACCGAATACTTCGCAGAATCCGGACCGGGAAGCGCACCGGGAAGCGCATGTTTCACGGAATCATCAAGGGATACGCGACATTTCACGAACGCGACCACAGGGTTCCGGATGAGCACGTCATCGTTTTCCCGCACCAAGACAGCGCCTTGAAGGTACGACGCGGCATGAAGCACTCCCCGGAGTGAACAAACAGGATTCGAGGAAGCAGCGCGTCCGTCGCGTCGCTTGCAGCTTGACGCCCGCATATGCCAAGCGGGATTCGGACGCCTCGACGGCCGGACACGGGAAGGCGCCGGGCTCCGAGGGAAACACATCCCCGCGGTCGTCTCGGCGTGTTGACAGTGCCCTTCTGCGGCCCGTCCATGGCCACGGCGCTACTCCCTCCTCGCCTTCAGCGTCTCACGTCGCCCGCCAAGCGTCAGGACCGTGCCGAGGGGTCCCGGTGAGCCGGAAAGGGAATCACTCTGTGCTCCTTTGCCTTGTTCAGGGCCCTGCGAGCCCTGAGCGGAGTGAGACCGACGGTTGTCCGGGCAACGGCCTCCGACGCGTGCGGCTCCGAATCGACCGGCAGCGGCGAACGCGACGAGTTTCGGAGGCCTGACCGACTCTCGAACCAGTGCAGGCCACACGTCGATTCGGCGCAACTGCCCAAGATGGGCGTTCGGAAGGCTGTGCACCCTTTCCGACGCAACATGCCGGAGGGGTAGTACGAGGGCGTATGTAATGGCAGGTGCGTGCCCTGCAACGCGCTTACAGGGGGGCGCACGGGGGCGCGCACATCCGTTGCCCCCGAACAAACGGGGAATCAGAGGTAGGGGACGAGCAATGATGCGTGCAAGGCGGACCAGAAGGCGCTGGGACGGACAACGCGGTGACCCTCGGGGCCTACGCCTGCGAGCACTGGTGTACGAGCAGGCGTACGCGCCACGGGGCCGGCCCGCACCCGGAGTCACCCCGCACGCCTGCCGGTGCGAGTAGGTCCGCGTTACAGTTCCGTACGTTCACCCAGCAGATCACCCGGAAAATCACCCGCCCATCCCGGGAATACCGAACCTGCGCGACACTGCGTCGATACCGTTTTCCGCGCGGAAACGGTCGATTCCGGCCCAGCGCGAGAAATCCCTCAGATACTTCCCGACGGCGTGGCACTGCACCACAGGCGACTCGCGCCGTATCGCACAAGACGGGAGACCATGATGAAACGGCCCGTCCCCGTACGCGGGGAAACCCCGAAAGAACGCTGGGTCGACGTCGAAGGCACAAGAACCCGCTATCTCGAAACCGGACAAGGAGCCCCAGTACTGCTGATACACGGCGAAGGGAGCGTCTCGGAACAGTGGTACGGGATCCTCGAAGGTCTTGCCACCAGCCACCGGGTCGTCGCCGTGGACCTACCGGGATACGGCTACAGCGAGCGGATCACTGATGCCAGCCCCGCGGGGATGGCCACCTTCGTCTGGAACTTCGCCCGAGCGGTCGGCGCGGAACGCCCCGTGGTCGTCGGGCACTCCTTCGGAGGCGCCGTAGCCGTGCACATGGCGCTGCAGCGACCGGACCACGTACCGTCCCTCGTGCTGATCAGCTCCGCCGGTATGGGACGCGCCATCAACCCGGCGATGGTGATACTGGCTGTCACCCCCCTGGGCGACCTGACGAAATGGCTCATCCCCCGTCTCCCCTCCGGCCCGCGACTGCTCGTGGCCTCGGTGGCGGTGCTAGGGGCATCCCGTCCCTGGCGTCTCCCCTCCGCCTGGTGGCGCAGCCAGGTCAAAGCCGTCTCCTCACCCGAGGCACTGCCCACGACGTTGCGCTCCGAGCGCGCGACGGTCGGGCTACTGGGACAGAAGAATCTGCTCACCGGACGGCTGCCCGAACTGCCCATGCCGACCCTGGTGGCCTGGGGCCTGCAGGACCTCCTCGTCCCCTTCTGGCAGGGGATCGGCGCGCGCCGCCGCCTGCGCAACGGACAGCTCAAGGTCATCCCCTGCACCGGGCACCTGATGCCGACGGAAGCCGCCGGCGAACTGCTGAAGACCCTCCGTCCCTTCCTCCTTCACTCCGGCCACAGCATGACGACGACAGAACAAAGGCGATGACCATGAACACCGAAGCTGACGTGATCGTGGTGGGGGCGGGCCTGGCCGGTCTGGTCGCGACATACGAGCTGACACGAGCCGGACGGCGTGTGATCGTGGTCGACCAGGAGAACCGGGCGAACCTCGGCGGCCAGGCATTCTGGTCCGAAGGCAGCCTCTTTCTCGTCGACAGCCCCGAGCAGCGGCGGCTGGGCATCAAGGACTCCCACGAACTCGCACTGGCCGATTGGCTTGCCTCGGCCGGACATGATCGCGACCCCGAGGACCGCTGGGCCCGCCGATGGGCCGAGGCCTATGTCGACTTCGCCGCCGGAGAGAAACGCGCGTACGTCCACCGGCTCGGGCTGCGTCTGCTGCCGCTCGTCGGCTGGATCGAGCGTGGGACGGGATCCGCCACCGGTCATGGCAACTCCGTCCCCCGGCTCCACTACACCTGGGGCAGTGGGCCGGAGGTCGTGCGCGTCTTCCGAAGGCCAGTGCTCGCCGCGGCCTCACGCGGATTGGTGACCTTCAAGCACAGGCACCGGGTGGACGAACTCGTCATCGAGAACGGCAGCGCGGTGGGTGTGCGGGGCGCGATTCTGGAACCGTCACGAGAACCCCGCGGCGTGCCGTCATCCAGGAAGGAAACGGGAGCATTCGAGATACGCGCGCAGGCGGTACTCATCACCTCCGGTGGCATGGGCGCCAACCATGACCTGGTGCGTGCCCACTGGCCCACCGACCGCCTCGGACCGATGCCGGCATCGATGCTCACCGGGGTGCCCGCACACGTCGACGGGCGGATGTTCCGGATCACCGAACGAGCGGGCGGCTCCGTGGTCAACCTCGACCGCATGTGGTTCTACAACGAGGGGATGAGGCACTGGGCTCCCGTTTGGCCCGGCCACGGAGTACGGCTCCTGCCCGGCCCATCGCCTCTCTGGCTCGACGCCACGGGGCGGCGGCTGCCTCCACCGCTGTTCCCCAGCCACACGACCCTGACGACGTTACGGCACCTCAGGTCGACCGGATACGACCACTCGTGGTTCATCATGAGCCACTTGATGGTGGACAAGGAATTCGCACTATCGGGTTCCGACCAGAACCCCGACCTGACCGGCAAGAACTGCGTGCTGCTGCTCCAGCGGCTCAAGAAGAGCACGATGGCTCCGGTGCGCGCGTTCTTCGAACGCGGCGAGGACATCGTCGTACGCCGCACGTTGCCGGAGCTGGTGGAAGGCATGAACACCCTCACCTCCGAAAGACTCCTCGACTACGAGCGCGTGGAGCGGGAGGTGGTGGCCCGCGACCGGCAGGTCGTCAACGACTACAGCAAGGATATGCAGCTCATGGCCGTGCGTAACGCGCGAGCGTACCTGCCGGAGAAGCTGCTCCGGATCGCCGCCCCGCACCGCCTGCTCGATCCTGAACACGGACCGCTGGTCGCCGTACGCCTGCGCATGCTCACCCGTAAAACGCTGGGCGGCGTGCAGACCAACCTCGACGCCCAGGTGGTGCGACCGGACGGGACGACTTTCGACGGTCTCTACGCGGCGGGAGAGGTGGCCGGATTCGGCGGGGGAGGAGTACACGGGTACAACGCCTTGGAAGGCACCTTCCTCGGCGGCTGCATCTTCTCGGGCAGAGTCGCCGGCCGAGCCCTGGCGCGGGACCTGGCGTGAGCCTGCTCGGCCGGGACGGTCTCAGCCCTCATCCCGACCGGGGGCCGGCACGCGCGCGTCGGTGACGCCGATGACGGCGCCGACTCGGAACCATCGGTGATCGGTGAGGCGGCACGTGGTCAACCCTCCCGGCCCGGCCGGTCCGATGGACGCCGATCCCGACGGGTGGACGAACGGAGGCTCACTCCAGGAGTTCAAGTCGTGCGCCGACGGCGGGCGTTCAGCCGTCGTGCTGGCCGCGCAACCTGGGGAGGGCATCCCGCAAGGAATACGAGCTGCGGATTCACCACGAGGTCTTCGAGCAGTTGCCGCTGACGGCCTGGTGTTTCTACGACCGCCGCCTGCTGGCACCCGATGCCCTCGACGTGCTGACGGGCGCGCACCTGACGCGGGCGGGCGCCGTGCCTCGCTCCCACGTCCGGCCCGGACTCTCGGTCGTGCCTCTGGCCGGCAGTCCCGGCTTCCGTCTGTCCGGATCGGCAGGCTACGAGAGCCGCCGTGTGGCCGCGTCGACGTCAGCCGCTCTCGCGGCCTCGCCGGCACAAGACATCACCCTGGACCTGTCCTCCCTCGACCACCTCGACGTCGCCACACTGGCCGACATCGCCCACGCCGCGCGGCGACGCCCCTCCGGGACACCGCTGCGACTCGTCGGTGCGCCGCCCGCGCTCCACCGCATGCTGGAGCTCTTCACCGAGCTGGGGACCGGCCTGCAGGCGGTCGGCCAGTGACGACATACACACCGACGTCGGCGGCGAGCCGGGTCGATCCGGTCTTCCACCACCCTGCTCTCTTCTACACCACGGAGAAGGACTTCCTCCAAGGCGTGGGCGAGTTCATCCGGGTGGAGGCGGCCGACGGACGCCCTGTTCTGGTCGCTGTTCCCGGTCCACGACTGCAGCTGCTCAGGGAAGCCGTCGGTGTCGAAAGCGAAAGCGTCACTTTCGTCGACATGCGGCAGGCCGGACGCAACCCCGGGCGCATCCTGTCGATGCTCCAGGACTTCGCCGACCGGCACCCTCAGCGGCGGCCGTCCATCGTGGGCGAACCGATTTGGGTCGGGCGCACCGAAGCGGAGGCACGAGAAGCGACTCGCCACGAGGCGTTGATCAACCTGGCGTTCGCCGGCCGGCCTGTCACGATCCTGTGCCCCTACGACACCGCCCTGCCGGAGCGGGTGCTGGCGGAGGCACACCGTACGCACCCGGTCGTCGGAGACACGGACGGTTACCTGCGCAGCACCCGCTACGAGGACCCGCAGACAGTGTGCGGCGACTGCGACAGGCCCTTGGAGGAGCCGACGGATCCACTCGTCCTGCACTTCACGGAGCAGGACCTCGCCGATGTCCGCGTCACCGCGGGGCACTGGGCGCAGACGTCCGGCCTGTCCCCTCGTCGACACACCGACTGGCTGCTGGCCGTCAACGAGGCCACCGGCAATTCGGTGCGACACGGCGGAGGGCAGGGCATTCTGCGGCTGTGGCGCACGGCCGACACCCTGATCGCCGAAGTGAGGGACCGCGGACGGCTCACGAACGCGCTCGTCGGCCGACGCCGTCCCGATCCGCTGTCCCCGGCCGGCGGCCGTGGCGTCTGGATGATGCACCAGTTGTGCGACCTGGTCGAGATGCGCACCCCGCCGTCGGGCCTGATCGTGCGTATGCACCTGACGCTGGACTGAGCGGTGCGCCGTGACGGAGACGTCGTCCTGACCCCGTCCTGCTCCACGCCGATCCTCACCAGTGACGGACGGTTGCCGGGCACCGGCCTGGACATGGAGCGCCAGGACGCCGAATAGGCGCGGCAGGCAACGGATGCCTCGAATACGGCGGCACCCTGACCCGCGCATCCGCGCCGTCATTCGTCAGCAGCACGTCGGCGGTTTCGAGCCGCCGGGTTCAATGGAGACGGTTTTCGAGGGCGGACGGCACCCCGCGCCGCGAACCACAGCGCCGCCAGAAGGCGTCTTGCCCGGATCATGCGCGCACGCCGTCACGCCCGGGCCCCATGGCGACAGGCTGCACCTGGCCACAGCCGGGGCCGACGTCTCCAGAGCCCGCTGTGGGGGTCCACCGCAGTGAAGAAACCGCTGTGCCTGCTGTGCCTGTCGGCCTGGGAGAGCCAAGTTGCGCAAGCATCTCGCTCCCGCCGCGGCACCCGGGGAAGGGATCAGCTCAGTTCGGCAGAGGGGGTGTGAGCGCTGTCGCAGGCCGTGCGCTGCACCCCGGTCGGCTCACCGCTCCCGCCGCCGGCGGAGGCGCGGGTGATTGAGCCGTGCTCGCCTGCGCTGGTGAACAGGCCGGCGGTCATGGCGGTGACTGCTTCGGCGGCGGTGGCATGGACCGGCAGGACTGCGTCGACACCGGTGAGGACGAGCATCCGCATCAGGCGGTCGGGGACGTTGACGAGTCCGAGCGCACCGCCTACCGCCTGGGCGGTGTGCCAGAGGCCGATGAGCGCGCTCAGACCGGCGGAGTCGCAGAAGCCGACCTGCGACAGGTCCAGAACCAGATGCGGACATCCCCGCTCGAGAACTCCCGAGGCTTCGCGGCGCAGGATGTCCGCGGTGCGGGTGTCCACGTCGCCGAGGACTGTGGCGATCGCGAGGCCGGGTCGGGGGTGCTGGACGGTCAGCTGCAGCGTGTCGGTCACGTCGGTCATCACTCCTGGCCGAAGTGGTCGGGCGTGGCGGCGGTGTGGGCGGTGGCGGCGACACCGCCGTCGGGTGTGGTGTCAGGGTGGGGGACGGACAGGGCCAGCAGAGCCACGTCGTCACCGGCTCCGTCGGGCAGCGAGGCCAGCAAGGTGATGCTGTCCTCGACCAGGGAGGTGGCGGTGACGGGCCCGGTGCGCTGGTGGAGGAAACCGGTCAGGCCGTCCTCACCGAGCATGGCGCCTTCGGTGTTACGGGCTTCGATCAGCCCGTCGGTGTAGAGGAACAGGCTCTCCCCGGCCGTCAGCGAGAACGTGGTCTGGGCGAAGGGGGCCTGGGGAAAGGCGCCGACGAGCATCCCGCCCTGGGGGCGTACGGCCCGCACCCAGACGGCGCCGCTGTCGTCGGGTCGCAGGTGGTAGGCCGGCGGGTGGCCGCCGGTGGCGACGGTGACGGTGAAGCCGCCGGCCTCCCGGGGCTCCAGGAGGCCGAAGAGGACGGTGCAAAAGCGGCGGCCGGCGGTGACGTCGGTGAGCAGCACGGTGTTGAGCGCGCTCAGCACCGTGACGGGATCGGCGTTGATCTGGGCCGCGGCACGCAAGGTGTGGCGGGCCAGGGCGGTGACGGTCGCCGCCTCGGGCCCTTTGCCGCACACGTCACCGAGGAAGAACGCCCACCGGTCACCGTCGAGGGGGAAGACGTCGTAGAAGTCGCCGCCCACGTCGTGGACCGAGGCGGTGCGGTAGTGGCAGGCCAGTTCCAGGCCCGGCACCACGGGAAGGGCCGGGGGCAGCAGGGTGCGCTGGAGGGTGGAGGCGAACGCGGCGATGGCGGCCCTGTCCTGCTCCGCCTTCTCCCGCGCCGCCCGTTCCGCCTCGGCCCGCGCCCGTTCCGCCTCGGCATGCCGCTTCTCCGCCTCCCGGCGGGCCTGCTCGTCGCGCAGGGCACGCAGCGCCGACAGCCGCAGCTCCATTTCGTCCAGCACGATCGCGGCGAGATCGGCAAGAGTGGCGGTGTCCTCCTCGGTGATCGAGCGCGGCCGGGTGTCGAGGACGTTGACCGTGCCCAGCCGGTGCCCATCCGGGGTGATGATCGGTGCGGCGGCGTAGAAGCGCACCCCCATCTCTCCAGCGACCAGCGGATTGTCCGCCGCGACGGGGTCCTTGAGGGTGTCGGGGATGACCATCGTGTCATCGCGCAGGATCGCCGAGCCGCACAGGCCCGGATCACGACCGATCTCCGCGACACCCTCCAGGCCGTGGGCGGCCTTGAACCAGATGCGATCAGTATCCACAATCGTGACGGTCGCCACCGGCACATCGAAGAGCCGGGCGGCCATCGCCGCCACCCGGTCGAACGCCCCGTCGGGGGGAGTGTCGAGGATGTCGTAGCGGCGCACCGCCGCGATACGGGCCGCCTCCGCATCCGGGTCGGGGACCAGCTCGGGGCGGCGCCCGGGAGCCGGGTCGGTGGCCGATGCCTGCTGCATCATCGGCTTTCCTCTCCGTCGGTGGGCTGCCGCCGTGAACGGCACGAACCGACGCAGCCTAAATCGACCACACGGCCGAACGCCAATAGCGCCGCCAGCCGGGCACCCGACCGCGGCCTCCGGTGAGATGCACAGGCGCTCCGCTTCGCGTTCTCGTCGCGTCGGCCGGCGGTGAAAGGGGAGGGAATAGGTGGCCGGGCTGGGTGACGCACAGCTCTTCCGCGCTGCGCAGGGCTGAGAGGCGGCCATGCATCTGCATCCGCTGCAGCGCAAGGTCCCCGGCACTTGCGCCCGAGAGGCCGCTCCGGACGTTCACTCAAGGATCCCGCGTCCGGCGACTGGCCGCAGGATGCCCGTGCCCTGAGGGCACCCTCGGCCCGGTGGTGGGACACGGCAGGGCTGCGGCAGAGCGGTGCCGCGGTCGAGCCCGAGGCCCTGCCCCTCCTCGTCGACGGTTACTGAGAGGGCTGGCTGCCCGCTCAAGTGGTCTCACTGGAGTGACGGACGGGCACATGGCGGAAGGCCGGCGCCATGGCGGCGGAGTCGGTGTGCGGCTCCGGCAAGACGTCGTTGAAGTCGGGATTCAGCTGTTCCCCGCATTGCGGCACGCGTGCCCCCTCCAGTCGGCCGTGCCGGGCTGCATTGCCGGTTCCCGGCAGGATTGGCTACCCTCCCGGAGCCGCACACCGTCAAGGACTCGTCAACAGTGTGGCAAGAGGGTGGGGAGGACGTGGTGACGGAGTCGGACACGGCCGAGTACCTGCGCGGGTACGCCGGGATCCTGGCCGAGGTCTGTGCCACCGGACGCCGGCTCACCCGGGCGGAACTGGACGAGCGTCGCGCCCTCGGCGAGCGGGCCGCCGACGCCGGGCACAGCCTGCGCGGCCTCGTGCGACAGCATCTGGCCGAGACCAGGGCGTCCTGGCCCGACCGCGCGGCACCGGACGCTGTCGACGGTGTCCTGGCCGCAGTCGAGCAGGCCGTCGACGCCTTCGCCGAAGGATATGAACGGGCGCAGCGGCTGGCGGTGCGGCAGGAGGAGGGCGCGCGCCGGGAGTTCATCGACGACCTGCTGTACGGGCGCAGCGACCTGGGTCGGCTCGCGGAGCGGGCGGAGCGCTTCGGTCTCGTCCTCTCCCGTGCCTACGCGGTCGCGGTGGCCGCCGGTCCCGAGGCCTACGAGGACACCTCCCCGGTCACCCGCCGGGTGGAGACGGCGGTCAACGCCCGGTTCGGTGACCGACGCATCCTGCTGGCCACGAAGAACGGTCAGCTGATCTGCATCGCTCCCGGCGACCAGGAGGAAGTCCTGACGTACTTCGCCAAGCAGGCGCACGCGGCGACGGACGGCAGCCGGGTGGCCATCGGCCGGCCCCAGCCCGGCGCGGGCGGCGTGGTGCACTCCTACGAGGAGGCGCTGGGCACCCTGGAACTCGCCGACCGGCTGGACCTGGACGAGCCGCTGGTGCGCGCGGCCGACCTGCTCGTCTATCCCGTGCTGACCCGTGACCGCCAGGCCATGGCCGACCTCGTGCTCAGTGCCCTGGGACCGCTGCGGGGCGCCCGCGGCGGGGCCGAGCCGCTGCTCAGGACGCTGGAGGTGTACTTCGAGACGGGATGCGTCGCGGCCGAGGCGGCGCGCCGCCTGTCGCTGAGTGTCCGCGCCCTCACCTACCGGCTGGCGCGCATCCACCAGCTGACCGGGAGCGATCCCGCCGACCCCTTGCACCGCTACAGCCTGCAGACCGCGGTCATCGGGGCCCGGCTGCTGGGGTGGCCGGCGCAGGAGATCTGAGCCTTCACGCGACGGCACGCCGTACGGGACCCGCCACCCGAAGGGGCGGTCCCGCACGGCGGCCGGGTTTCTCAGCCGGTGATCTCGATCTTTCCGTTGGGCCGGGTTGCCGGCTCGGCGGGCTCGCTGCCGGAGGTCTGCCGGGTCAGGCCCTTGAGCAGCTCGGTCAGGTCGACGCCGGTAGTGGAGCCGAGCAGCTCCAGGCCCTGGGCGACGTTGTCGGCGACCGCCCGCGGCAGACGGCCCGCGCCGTCGGTGGAGATCACCGTCATCTTGTCCACGGCGCTGAGCGGCTCGGACGCCTTGGCCACGACCTGGGGCAGTACCTCGACGAGCATCTGGAGGATCGCGGCCTCGCCGTACTGCCCGTAGGCGTCGGCCTTCTTCCGCATCGCGTCGGCCTGCGCGCCGCCCTTCGCCGCGATCGCCGCCGCCTCGGCCTCGCCCTCCAGCCGGACGGCCTCCGCGATCGCCGCACGCCGGGACCGCTCGGCCTCGCCCTGCTTGATCCCCTCGATGGCTTCCGCCTCGGCCAGTGCCGAGCGGCGCTGCTTCTCGCCCTCACCGGTCAGCCGGGACCGCTCGGCCTCCGCCTGCGCGGCGGCGATGCCGGCCGCCCGCTCGGCCTCGGCCTGCTTGACCCGGGCGACCCGCTGGGCCTCCGCCTCCTGCTCCGCGGCGTAGCGCTGGGCGTCGGCGGGCTTGCGGACCTGGGTGTCGAGCTGGCGGTCGGTCAGCGCCGCCTGCCGCTCGGCGACCTTCTCCTGCTCGGTGAGGATCTCCTGCTGCCGGGCCGCCTCGGCGAGCGGGCCGGCGGCGTTGGCGCGGGCGGCGGCCTGGTCGGTCTCGGCCTTGATCTCGGCCTGCCGCAGGTAGAGGGTGCGCTGCGCGACCGCGATCTCCTCCTCCGCCTTCAGCCTGGCCTGCTCGGCGGCCCGCCGCGCCTCGGCCTCGGCGATGTCGGCCTCCTGCTTGGCCCGCGCGGCCTCCGGGCGGCCGAGGTCCTCCAGGTAGGAGCCCTCGGTGGTGATGTCCTGGATCTGGAAGGCGTCCAGCACCAGGCCCTGCCCGGAAAGGCTGGCCTCGGCCTCCTCGGCCACCTGCCCGGCGAACGCGGCACGGTCGCGTATGACGTCCTCCACCGACATCCGGCCCACGATCGCCCGCAGCGCTCCGGAGAGCACCTCCTGGGTGAAACCGACGATGCCGTCCTGCTGCATCAGGAACCGCTGGGCCGCCGCGCGGATGGCGTCCTCGGTCCCGCCGACCTTGACGATCGCGACACCGTCCAGGTTGGCCTTCACGCCCCGCAGGGTGACCGCGCCGCGTACCGCGACCGGGATGTGCCGTGAGGACAGGTCGAGGGTGAACTTCTGCTGCACGAACGGCACGACGAACACTCCGCCGCCCACGACCACCTTCTGCCCGCTGTTGTCGGTGAAGACCCGGCCGGTCTCGGGATCGGTGGCCTTCTTGCCGCGCCGGCCGGTGACGATGAACGCCTCGCTCGGGCCGGCCACCTTGTAGCGGCTGACCACGACCAGCGCCAGCAGGGCGAGAAGGACGGCGACTCCGATGACGGCGAAGACGACAGGATTCATGACATGCCCCCAGACACGTTGCACCCCGGAGGGTAGGAAGAGGCCCCGGACGGGGCGGCGAAGAGACGGGCGGCCGGAGCGGGAGCGGCGGTTCAGCCGTCCACGGGGCGTACCAGTACGCAGCTCGCGGACGGTACGGCCTCCACCCACACTTCGGCGCCCCGGGCCACCGGCGTGGCAGCACGCGCGGAGAACTTGGCCGGCTGGCCCGCGAGGCGCACGATGACCTCGCCGAACCCGTCGGCCGGGATCGCGGTCACCACCCTGCCGGAAGCGCCGATCAGGTCGTCCCCGGTGGGCGCCAGGGCCGTCTGGCCGCGCATGAGGGCACGGCTGAAGCGGTATGTCAGCCACGCCGTGCCCACCCCCGTCAGCGCGCCGACGCCGGCGGCACCCGCGACAGGAACGCCCAGGGCCGCCTGGGCGATGACCCCGCCGAACCCGGTCATCGCCAGGAACCCGGCGATCACCGGCAGCGACAGCCACCCGTCGAGGCTGCCGCCCAGCGCGCCGTCGAACGCGCCGTCCAGCAGCCCGTCGAAGACGAGCGACAGGGCGAGCAGCACAACCCCCGTGATGCCGAGTCCCAGGAACCAGGCCATGCGTGCCGTCCCCCTCTCGCCCTGTCGCTCATCTCCGGCTCGACGGATACTCACACGGCACGGCGCGGCTTTTCATTTCCTGGTCCCGGCAATCTTTACGCGTCTTTAATGCCGACCTTCGCCGTGTTGTCCCTACGGGCTTCACCGACGTCGGCGGCGAAAGCCCGCCCGATGAAGAAGGTCACAGGCCCGCCGACAAGACCCGGGGCAGCCGAGCCGGGCGGCATCGGGGCACCCGTCGCCGCACGCCAAACCGCCGCGAACGTGTGCCCGGCAGCGCGCTGTCGGCACGCCGGAGCGTCCTCGGACGTCATCACGCCGTCTGGTGCGATGTCGGCCTCGCCGATCGCGCAGCCCGGCCGTCAGCGACCCGCCGGAACAGGTTGGTTCGCCGGGCGTCCGGTGCGGTCAGGGGCTGGCGGATACGCTCCCGGGCAGACGGGCCCGCAGGGTGGCGGCGAAGTCCTCGGCACGGGCCAGCTGGACGCGCAGCTTCTCCACCTGCTCGGCCGCGGCCCGCTCGTAGGTCCGTACGCGCTCCAGCAGGGCCTCGCGCTTGCCGGCGTCGAGGGCGTCGCCGCTGTCCAGGCGGTCGGTGGCGTCCAGCAGGTCGCGCATCTGCTCCAGGGTGAAGCCGAGCGGCTTCATCCGGCGGATCACCATGAGCCGGGCGACATCGGTCTCGGTGTAGAGGCGGAACCCGCCCTGGGAGCGGGCGGAGGGAGTGACCAGACCGGTTTCCTCGTAGTGCCGGATGGTGCGCAGGGACAGCTCCGTCCGCGCGGCGACCTCGCCGATCTGCATGTGCTTGCCGTCCACGCCTGTGTCCCTGGCCCTTCCTGCCGTGGCGGGCCGCGTCCCACGCGACCCCACCGACCTCTACCCTAACGTTAGGGTAGAGTCGCGGTGGTGAGGGCGGCTCCGTTGCCCCGCTGTTGCCGTTCCGGGGCCGATGCCGCCCCCGGCGAAGAACCGAGTCCGTGGGAGAGAGCGTGCGCGAGCCCATGCCGCCGATCGCCGCCGTCTGCCCGCCGTGACCCTTCGCCCCTCGATGTGAGCTGCCCGGCCGCCCGTGCGCGCGCCGCCGTCTCACGTCTTCCACGACTTCCGGCCCGTCCCGCGGGCCGTCCGCGGAGTGTCGGCCCGGCCCCGCGCATTCTCCCGCACGCCCCTGCTGCCGACCGGGTGTGCCCGAACACGGACAGGTACACGTCTCCTTGTCTTCCACCGTCGTGACTCCCGCCGCGCGCCTGCGCGGCCTCAAGCCGGACTGGCTGAGCGATCCCAAGGTCTGGCGCACCGAGATCCTGGCCGGCCTCGTCGTCGGTCTGGCCCTGATCCCTGAGGCGATCTCGTTCTCGATCATCGCCGGTGTCGACCCGGCGATCGGGCTGTTCGCCTCGTTCACCACGGCCGTGACGATCTCGATCGTCGGCGGACGCCGTGCGATGATCTCCGCTGCCACCGGCGCGGTCGCGCTCGTCATCGCCCCCATGAACCGTGAACACGGCCTGGGCTACCTCGTCGCGACCGTCATCCTGGCCGGCTTCTTCCAGATCGTCCTCGGCGCGGTGGGCGTGGCCAAGCTGATGCGGTTCGTGCCCCGCTCGGTGATGACCGGCTTCGTCAACGCCCTCGCCATCATGATCTTCATGGCGCAGGTGCCGGAGATGCACGACGTGCCCTGGCCGGTCTACCCGCTGATCGTCGGCGGCCTGGCGCTGATGGTGTTCTTCCCGAAGGTCACCAGGGTGGTCCCGGCGCCGCTGGTGTCCATCGTCGTCCTCACCGTGATCACCGTCGCGGCCGGCGTCGCCGTGCCGACCGTCGGCGACCAGGGCGAACTGCCGTCCTCGCTGCCGGTCCCGGGCCTGCCCGACGTGCCGTTCACCCTGGACACTCTGACCACCATCGCCCCCTACGCCCTCGCCATGGCGCTGGTCGGCCTCATGGAGTCGCTGATGACCGCCAAGCTGGTCGACGACATCACCGACACCCATTCCTCCAAGACCCAGGAGTCCATCGGGCAGGGCATCGCCAACATCGTCACCGGCTTCTTCGGCGGCATGGGAGGCTGCGCCATGATCGGCCAGACCATGATCAACGTGAAGGTGTCCGGCGCCCGCACCCGCGTCTCCACCTTCCTCGCCGGTGTCTTCCTGATGGTGCTGTGCATCGTCTTCGGCCCGGTCGTCTCCGACATCCCCATGGCCGCCCTGGTCGCCGTCATGGTCATGGTCGCCTTCGGCACCTTCGACTGGCACTCCATCGCCCCCAAGACGCTCAAGCGGATGCCGGCCGGGGAGATCGCCGTCATGGTCATCACCGTGATCGTCGTGGTCGCCACCTCCAACCTCGCCATCGGTGTCGTCGTCGGCTCGGTCACCGCCATGGTCGTCTTCGCCAAGCGTGTCGCCCGCCTCGCCCATGTCACCGCCGTCACCGACCCCGACGGCCACACGGTCGTCTACCGGGTCACCGGCGAGTTGTTCTTCGCCTCCTCCAACGACCTGGTCGGCCAGTTCGACTACGCGGGCGACCCGGACAAGGTCGTCATCGACCTCTCGGCCGCCCACATCTGGGACGCCTCTTCCGTCGCCGCCCTGGACACGATCGAGACCAAGTACAGGCAGCGCGGCAAAACCGTCGAGATCACCGGCCTGAACGAACCCAGCGCCGCCCTCCACGGCAAGCTCGCCGGCGAACTCACAGGCAGCCACTGATCCCTGCCCGCCCCGCACCCACCGCACAGGACCCCGGCCACAGGCCGGGGTCCTGCTGTTCTCCCGGGGGCCTACGCCGCTGAGGGGCCGCCGTAGGTGCCGAAGGTCCACAAGTTGCCCTCAGGGTCTCGCACCGTGCACACGTACGCCGCCGCACCCGATCCGAACCGGGTCTCATGTGGCGCTTGGAGAACCTCACCGCCGGCGTCGACCACCCGCTGGTGCACCGCGTCCACGTCATCGCTCACCACGTAGACCGCACTGGTGCCAGCCCGCATCCGCCCGTGCACGCTGTCCGTGTGCCGGGTCGAACCGAACACCAGCGCTCCACCGCCAGGCCAGCGCAGCTCTGCGTGCCCGATTCCGCCATGGTCGTCCGGCGCGGCGACCACCTGCTCGAAACCCAGCACACCGACCAGAAAACGCAGCGCCTTCCTCGTGTCGTCGTAGTGCAGGATGGGCCAGACCGAGGACGGGAAGGCATCGGGCGACATGCCGCTTATCGTAGGCCGGTAGGCAAGCCGCGGCCCCGGAATCCCGGGGCCGCACGCCGTCCCTGCTCGGGCGGTACGCCTCAGGTGACCGGCGACGCGGGGCTCTGCGGTGGGTGACCCGGCCCCGATGAGCGCCGGGAGTCCGGTGAGCGGTCCGACTACGCCGGGCAGGGGCCTGACCGGAGGTGACCCTGAAGGCGGCGATGGCGACCGCGATAGCCGGCTCGAAGTTGTTGCCGCCGCGGTGGACGCCGGGGTGGTGGTGCGGTCATAGGCAAGCCGCAGGTCCTTTCCGAGGAGGAGGGTGCCGACCAGCACGACCGCCCTCGACGGCGCGCGTTACGGACATGTCCGGTACTCCGTCACAGAAGCAGTTGTCTGACCATCTATCACCCGGAAGTGGTGCGCACCCCTTCTCCAAGGCCTGGTCTGCTCAGGGGAACAGCCCGGCGCCGAGCGGGCGTTGCCGGTCGAAGCCGGGGAGGATGAGGAAGGTCGCGCCGGCGGTGGTGGTGGTGAAGCGCAGCAGCGCGTCGGAACCGTCCATGTGGGCCAGGGTCTTCGTGAAGGTGCGCAGATCGTTCTGGAAGCTGATGAAGAGCAGGCCCGGGGACGGCCCGTCGGTGCTGTAGGAGCGGCGGAGCATGAGGCCGACGCCGACCACATTGGGGTGGGCCCGGCGGACGTGGGCGTCGGCCGGGACGACGTAGCGCCCGTCCGGTGTCTTGGCACCGAGGTCCGCGTTCGAGGCAGAGTTGCCCCCGGAGAGGGGCACGCCGGAGGCTCGCCGCCGGCCGAACACCGCCTCCTGCTCGGCGACGGAGAGCGCGGCGAACCGCGGCAGATCGAGTTCCATGCGCCGGAGCACGGCGATCGTGCCGCCGGCGACGGGAGCCGGTCCGGCCAGCCACAGGTGGCGCCGCTGTTCGGCGGGCGTGTGCGGGCCCACGATGCCGTCGATGAAACCGAGCAGGTTGCGGGGCGCGGAGACGTCCCCGGCCACGGGAACGTCCGGGCCGCGGCGCCCGGACTGCCGCCAGCGTTCCTGCATCCGGTCCCCGGCCCGCGCCAGCAGCGCGGCGGCGACGACCGGTAACAGCAGGGGGTCGCCGGCGCAGATCTGCAACAGCAGGTCCCCGCCGCGCGACCGCGCGGGGATCCGCTCGCGGGAGAACCGGGGCAGGTCCGCCGCGCCGGGCAGGGCGGGACCGGCTTTGCGCACCAGGCGGGGGCCCACCCCGACCGTCACGGTGAGATCGCCCGGCGGCAGGCCCAGCAGGCGCGGATCGGTCCCCGCGGTGAGCGCGAGGACGGCCTCGCCCAGTTCGGCCAGCAGCGGGCCGACGGCCACGCCGTCGTCGACATCGGCCACCACCGCCAGGAGGTTCGGCTGGGCGGGCCGTGGGAGCGTGACGCCCGCCTGATGGCGACCGGTGGGCGGGACCCGTGGCGTCGCCGCGGGTGAAGGGGGCCGGTCCTGCCGGACCGCGGGCGCTTCGCACCCGGCCGTGAGCCCGGTGGCCGCCACGGCCCCGGTGGCGCCGATGAACGCGCGGCGGGACGGACGGGGTTCGGCTCGGCTCACGGTGTGCAGAATGCCATATTCCTTCCGGGCGGGGCGAGTTGAGCGGCACCGCGCCGGTCCCGTTTCATGCCAGGATGAGGCCATGCCTCGTCTGCGTCTGCGTCTGCGTGTGATGGCCGCGTTGTTGAGCACCCTGGTCTGCGTACTGGCGGGCTGCGGGTCCGGCGGCGACGGGTCGGACCACGGCCGGCGGCCCTCCGGGGAGCACGTGACGATCAGGGTGCCGGCCGACGCCCCGACGATCTCGGACGCGGTGTCCCTCGCCCGCCCCGGCGACCTGGTGCTGGTCGCGCCGGGCGTGTACCACGAGTCGGTGAAGGTCTCCACGCCCCGGGTCACCCTGCGTGGCGAGTCCCGGGACAAGGTCGTCATCGACGGGCGGACGCGGCAGCCGAACGGCGTCGTCGTCTCCGCTCCCGGAGTGGCCGTGGAGAACCTGACCGTGCGGAACAACACGCAGAACGGGGTCCTGGTCACCGGTTCGGCGAAGGCGGCCGCCGGGCTGCCGGGGCGTTCCGGCGGCTACGACACCGGCGACGAGCCGGTCACCTTCCTGAAGTCGTTCCTGGTCTCGCATGTGACCGCGACCCGCAACGGCCTGTACGGCATCTACGCGTTCTCCGCGCAGAACGGTGTCATCGAGCACTCGTACACCTCGGGCGCGGCCGACTCGGGAATCTACGTCGGCCAGTGCAAGCCCTGCCGCATCGTGGTGCGGGACAACATCGCCGAACTCAACGCGGTCGGTTACGAAGGCACCAACGCCGGCGGAGACATGTACGTGGTCGGCAACCGCCTCGTCGGCAACCGGGTCGGACTCACCACCAACTCCGACCACCAGGAGAAACTGCTCCCGCAGCGGGACGCCGTCATCGCGGGCAATCTGATCGCCGCCAACCAGCAGCGGGCCACCCCGGAACAGGCCGACGGCGGGTGGGGCACCGGCATCGGCGTCGACGGAGGCAGCGGCAACCGGTTCCTCCGCAACCGTGTCACCGGCAACAGCAACGCCGGACTGGTGATCACCGCGACCGCCGACATCCCCCCGGTCGGCAACCAGATCGTGGACAACATGTTCGACGGCAACGGCGTCGACATCGGCTGGTCGTTCCCCACCGCCACGCGGGGCCGGGGCAACTGCCTGCGCGGCAACGAACTGCACAGCACGGTGCCCGCCCGGCTCGCGTCGACCGCGGCCTGTCCGCTGCCCCCCGGGACGCCCACGCCGGGCGGCACCTGGGCGGCGCCGACGGCACCCGGCGGCATCCCGTTCACCGAGGTCGCGGCGCCCGGCCCGCAGCCGCAGTTCCCCCACGCGGTCACCGCGGGCGCCACCGTCGTCCCGGCCGTTCCGGCCCTGCCGAAGACGGCGGACATCGCCCTGCCGCCGGCGTCCCTGCTCGCCGCGCACGCGCGGGTGCGGACGCCCTGAACGGCGGCTACCGGGCCGGGGTGACCCCGGGTACCGGCTGGACCGGAACGTACTTCTGCGTGTCGAAGGCGATGACCACCGGCCGCGGCTCGGACGCCACGCCGACGCGGACCCGGTACATGGTGCCGTCGGAGCCGATCCAGTAACGCACGGTGCCCGCCGTACCGGAGCGGTCGGGGGAGGACGGCCCGGTCATGACGTCCACCCGGTGCCCGTCCACTCGGTCCCGTCCCTGCCAGGCGGCGCCGTTCTGCGGCAGCAGTTCGGCGTTGTCCGGCCGGTCGCTGCCGAGCTTGAGCGCGATGGCCAGCGAACTGTCCAGCGCGCTGCCGGATGCCTGGAGCGGACGGTCGTACCAGCCCGAGCCGGGTGGTGACGCGGGGGCGTGCGCCGGGGCGTTGGCCATCGGGTGAACGTGCACCGAGGTGGCCGTCCACTGGATCAGCCCGTCGCTGGATGTGCCGCGCCCGGTGCCGTGCACCACGCCGTAGCCGACCTTGCCCCGGTAGTCGACGGACCCGGTGACGGTCAGCCCGCCGGCGGTGCCCGGCACGGTGATCGTCACCGCGCGGCCTCCCGCCTGGTAGTTGCGGAACCGGGTGATGGCCAGCCGGTTCGCCTCGTCCTCGGTCAGCGCGCGCGGACCGCTCGGGCCGGAGCCGCCGTCGGCGAGGAGGAAGGCGGCCACCGCGAGGGCCGCCAGGCCGACGGCGGCCGCCGCCCAGCGCGGCCACGACCGGCGGCGCCGGGCGGGCGCACGGCCCGGTGGAGCCTGCCGGATTCTCCCGCTCCGTACGCGGTTCGACGCTGGCACTGTGCTGATTCACCCTTTCGCTCACCACCCGCTCGGTCGCCGTGCGCTCCCGGCGGCACCCGGCGGTGCGGTGGCAGACGACGTCGAGGCCGGTCCTCGTGGACCGGCCGGGACGTGACCCGCCCGGCCGCGTCCTGAGGAGCGCGGCCGGGCAGATCACCGTTGTGCGGTTCGTTCAGTGCTGCCGGGCGCGACGGTTCCGGGTCACGAACGCGATGACCAGGCCCGCGGTCACCAGCAGACCGGCCAGGCCGATCAGCTGCGCCGTCCCCGCCATACCGGTGTTCGCCATCGAACCGCCCCCACCGCCCGGGGCCGGGTTGACCGGCGGCGCGGGTGACGGTGGCGTCGAGGCCGGCGGCGAGGCCGGCGGCGAGCTCGGGCCGGGTGTCGGAGTCGGGCTGGGAGTCGGTGTCGGGCTGGGCGTGGGGGTCGGGCTCGGGCTAGGGGACTCCTTCGGGATGTACACCCCGGCGTCGATGGTGTGGTCCACGCCGCCCGGCTTGTCCGGTGCGGTGACGGGCGCGTAGCCGTTGCACAGCTCCCCGGTGGTCGGCGGGGTCACATTGGAGTCGTGTGCGCGATCGGCTCCGGCCCGCGGGAGGGTGAACCTCAGCTCGCTCGCCGCGGGCTGCTCGGGCACCTGACTGGTGTCCGCGGTGCACACGTCGAACTGCACCGTGTACTTCGCGCCCGGCGTGAGCTCGTACGCGGCGCCGACACCACCGAAGTAGTACTCGCCGGCGGCATTGGTCCGGGTCGTGGCGACCTGTTTGCCGTCCGCGTCCAGCAGGTTGATCGTCGCCCCCGGCAGCAGCACGTGCCCCGGGTCCTGGATCCCGTTGTGGTCGCCGTCGAACCACACGACGTTGCCGATCTGGATCGGCGCGTTCGCCGCCGCGTAGGCGATGTCACCGAGCCCGCCTGCCTTGCCGAACCCGCCTTGCTCCCGGCTGACGAACTGATACCCGTTGGCCTTCGGAGCGTTGCCCGGGCCCTCACCGGTCGTGATGTCGTGGTAGCCGGTCCCCGAGGTCGCGACGTCCACGACCGGGTCGAACTCGGTGCTCACCACCCACTGTTGCTGCGGGATGTAGGCGACGGACCCCAGCGCGGTCTCCTGGTGCGCGTTGGCGAACGAGTCGCCCGGGAAGTATTCGACGACGTCGGTGGGCTGGCCGCCGCTGTTGGCGGGGTTGGCGTGGTTGGGGCAGCTGCCGGTGCCTTCCCACTGGTATTCGCCGGTGGGAGTGGCGCAGACCATGGTGATGTCACCACCGGACATGCCGTTTTCCTGGTCGTTGTTCCCCGGGCGGGGGTCCAGTCCTCCCCAGCTGAGCACGTCCATGAAGCGGTCGCGGAAACCCAGGATCATCGAGCCGTCGCGGGCGAAGGCGAGGGAGGCCAGCTCCGGCTGCGGATCGATGAAGGTGTTGCGCACCTTCCGGTCGTCCCACGTGTCCAGGCCGGTGTTCCACGGGTTCCAGTGGGTGGCCTTGTCGCCGGAACCGAAGACGCTGCCGCGTTCGTACGTGAGCGGATGGCTCAGCACCGTGCTGAACCGCTTGCCGTCGAAGGTGGCGACGACAGCCTTCAGGTCCTCGCGCTTCTGCGTGCTCTCCGCGCTGCACACGCCGCCGACGTACAGCGTGTTGTCGTGGGTCTGGAGACCGAACGGCCGCCAGTCGTCGCGGCTCGCGCACCCCGGGTCCGGGATCGGGACCGTCGACTTGGGCGCGGAGGCGGTGGCGCCGGTCGCGTCGAAGCTCACCAGGCTGCGGGTGCGCAGGTTCACCGCGTACAGCGTGGTGCCGTCCTCCGACAGGGCCAGGCCGCCGATGCTCTCCTTGCCGGGCGCGTCGGTGAACCCGGCGTCCTTGATCATGTTGGCGGTGTCGTGCCGCGTCACCGTGGCGTCCGGCACCCGCGCGAACAGCTTCGGGGCACCCGAGCCGTCGACGGGCACCGTGTAGATCGCGCCCCCGCCCTGCGGCCCGTAGGGGGTGTACCGGCGGGCGAACGCGCTCTGGAACAGCCGGGTCCGGTACGTGTCGTAGGCGAGCCCGAACGTCGTACCCACCTGGTCCTGCGTGGCCAGCGTGGCCGGGCACGCCGCGTCGGTGGGACACGTGCGCCGGGCCTTGGTCCCGAACGCCACCAACGCCCGGTTGTCGTTCCCGTTCGGACCGTTGTGGACCGGCACGAAGTACCGGGAGTCCGGCAGCGCGTAGTCGGCCGGATCCCACACCCCGGTCACCACCGAGGCGTCCTTCCCGTCCGACACGTCCACGAACGATGTGAAGCTGTCGAAGTGGTTGTCCGCCGTCGAGGCGGGCGCCGCCCGCAGATAGCGGCTGTACGGTTGCGGGACGCTGACGTCGACGCGGTACCTGCCGCCGGTCAGCGCGGCCGACTCCGGCACCACGACCTTTCCGGTGGCGTCCGTGACACCGGTGACCCGGTGCCCGGCGGGGTCGGAGACCTCCACCCGCATGCCCCGCTGCGGCACGTCCATCGTCGTGTTGATCACGCCGGTGCCGAAGAAGTCGCGCAGCACCTGGACCGTCAGCGTGCCGTCGTCGGCCGCGGCGGCGGCCGGTCCTGCCGTCGCTCCGACGGCGGCGCCCGCCAGTAAGAGGAGGGACAAGCCGGTGCGCGCCAGTGGCTCCACAAGCCCTCCGGCCGCCCGGCGCGAGTCTCTGCCGACTCGGTTCATGGCATCACACTCACACTTCCCTTGTCTTGAAAACGAAGCCCCCGAGGCAAAGAAAAAGGGCCCGCCGCTGTTGCGTGGACCGCTTTATGGCGATCGTTCGAGGATTTTGCGGGCGAGCCGTAAGGAATGCGGGCCGAAAAAAGCGAACACGCGTTCAAACTCTCGCGCGGGACCACCCCGGGCTGGGAGTTTGCGCAGCTCAATCACGGTTACCCTCGCCCCCACCACCGACCTCGCCGACCGCCGTCGCGAGCAGCGCGCGACAGTCTATCCATGGGCGTCCGGTGGCCACCAGCGGAACTCCTCACAACCATCGGTATCCGCCATTTTCACCGGCATCTTCAAGGGTTACCGACTCGTATACGCGATCGAAGGCGGGGCGGTCACCGTACTGCCCGGCCGGGTGGTGAGCCGGCGGATTCATGGATTCATCCATGTTCGCGGGTAGTTGGGCCTGTTCATGGGTAATTTGGCGGTGGTCAAGTCGTGGACGCACCAGGAGGAAACGCAGTGTCCGACTCACCTCAACACCGGATCTTCGCGATGCTGGACGTCGATGGCGACGGCGCGATCACTCATGAGGAGTACCTCGCGCGGGTCGGCCGTGTGGCCTCCGCGATGGGCCGTGACGCCGGCCACCCGGTCGTCGCCGCTTCCCGGGCCGCTCACGAGGCCGTCTTCAGGGACATGGACGCCAATGGCGACGGGCGCGTCACGTTCGAGGAATACCGCACCTGGGTCGGGCACGAGGCGTTCGAGCGTTCCTGCCGGCCGGCGCTGGGCTCGCTGTTCGACATCGCCGACACCGACGCCGACGGGTACCTGGACCGCGCCGCGTTCACCCGGCTGCGCACGGCGGCGGGGAACGCCGCAACCGATGCCGGAGCGGCGTTCGACGCCCTCGACACCGACCGGGACGGGCTGATCGACCGCGACGCCTACCTGGCGGGCATCCGGGACTTCGTCACCACGGGCGACTCCCCCATGGCCGCGGCGTACGGCACCGGGCCGGCCCCGCGGATCCGCTCCTGACGGGGGCCTTGTGGACTCCGGCACCCGGGGGAGGGGCTGAAGGCCGGCCATCCGCGCGACCGTCCGTCCCCTCGGCCTCCCCGAGTCGGCGGTCGGACGGGTCGCCGGGCACGCCTTCGCTGATCCGGTCCCACCACCCCGGCACCACGGAAAGCCGAGCGGGATCCGAGCGGGGTCCCAGTGGTGGCCGCTCGCGCGTGCCGGCCCGGTACGGCGTGGCGATCGGCGTCGACCGGGAACTGTCCCTTTGGTTTTGGGGTGCGTACACTCCACTGCGACGTGTGATCTTCGCGGGCCGGAGGGCGCGGCATGGGTGGACCCGGGACTCCCCGGCGTGAAGTGGTCACGGGGGCTCCCCGGACGTCCCGCCCGGTCCCCGCCCCGGCCCCACCCGCCCGGACCCGCCCCGAGGACACCGCCGTACTCAAGGAATTGATGCGACGTCAGTTCCGGCTCGGCATGCTGGCGTTCGGCATGCTCGTCGCAGTGATCGGGCTGCTGCCCCTCCTCTTCGCGGCCCTGCCCGACCCGGCGGCCCGGCCGGGCAGCGCGCTGCTCGTGTGGGCCGTACTCGGGGTCGGTGCCTACCCCGTGCTCGTCGTCCTCGGCCGGTGGTACGTCGTACGGGCCGAACGCAATGAACGGCACGCCCTGGAGCGGGACCAAGGGGCCTGGCCGTGACCGGGGTCCGGGCGTCCGGAGCCGCCGGGTGAACCAGACGTACGGCATCGTGGCGGTGTCGGCGGCGGTCCTGGTGACGCTGGTGATCGGCTCGGTGGGGCTGCGCGTCTCCCGCACCACCTCCGACTTCTACGTCGCCTCCCGCACCGTACCGCCGTACCTCAACGCCATGGCGGTCAGCGGGGAGTACCTCTCGGCCGCCTCCTTCCTCGGCATCGCCGGGCTCGTCGCCGCCGAGGGCGTCGAGATGCTCTGGTTCCCCGTCGGCTACGCGGCCGGCTATCTCGTCCTGCTCGCGTTCGTCGCCGCCCCGCTGCGCCGCTCCGGTGCCTACACCCTGCCCGACTTCGCCGACTCACGGCTCGGGTCCACGGCCGCCCGGCGGGTCGCCGGGGTGCTCGTCGTCGGTGTCGGGTGGCTGTACCTGCTGCCCCAGCTCCAGGGCGCCGGCCTCACCCTCGGCCTGGTCACGGGCGCGCCGCACTGGCTCGGCGGTGTGCTCGTCGCCGTAGTCGTCACGCTCGCCGTGGCCGCCGGCGGCATGCGCGGCATCACCTTCGTCCAGGCGTTCCAGTACTGCCTGAAGCTGACCGCGCTCCTGGTGCCCGCGGTGTTCCTGCTGCTCGCCTGGCACGGCGACCCGCGCCCCGCCCGTGCCATGGAGGAGCCGCCGACCTTCCGCCGGCACACCCAGGTCACCGTCGACAGCACCGTACGGCTGCGGATCGAGGCGCCGCTGCGGGCCGTGGCGAGCGGTGCCGTGGACGGCCGGGCCTACCACGGCGGACCGCTGGTGCTGGACCCCGGGGTGCACGAGATCCGGGCCGGGACCACACTGCGGTTCCCGCCCGGCACCCCGGTGCCCGAGCGCGCGCCCGGCGACGGCCGGCCGGGCGGCGCCGCCGGCTGGGCGGCACCGCTGTCCGGCGGCGAGGAGGAGCACCCGCTCTACGCCACGTACGGGCTGATCTGCGCCACCTTCCTCGGCACCATGGGGCTGCCCCACGTCCTCGTCCGCTTCTACACCAACCCCGACGGCCGCGCCGCCCGGCGCACCACCGTGATCGTGCTCGCTCTCGTCGGCGGCTTCTATCTGCTGCCGCCCCTCTACGGCCTGCTCGGCCGGCTCTACGCCCCCGACCTGCTGCTCACCGGCGACACCGACGCCGCCGTCCTCGTCCTGCCCGAGCGGCTGCTCGGCGGCACCGCCGGTGACCTGCTCGGCGCGCTGATCGCCGCCGGGGCCTGCGCCGCCTTCCTGTCCACCGCCTCCGGGCTCACCCTGTCCGTCGCGGGCGTGCTCAGCCAGGACGTGCTGCCCGCGCTCGGCGTCCGCCGCTTCCGGCTCGCCACGCTGCCGGCGGTGGCCGTGCCCGGCACCGTGAGCGTGGCCGCCGGCCAGCTCCCCGTCGCCAGCGCCGTGGGACTCGCCTTCGCCGTGGCCGCCTCCGCCTTCTGCCCGCTGCTGGTGCTCGGCATCTGGTGGCGCGGGCTGACCCCGCCCGGCGCGATCGCGGGGCTCCTGGCGGGCGGCGGCGGCGCCCTCACCGCCGTCACCCTGACCATCGCCGGGCCGCCGGCCGGCGGCTGGGCGCGCTCCCTGCTCGCCTGGCCCGCCGTGTGGTCCGTCCCGCTCGGCTTCCTGACCATGATCCTGGTGTCCCTGGCCACCCGGCACCGCGTCCCGCCCGGCACCGAGGCCGCCATGGCCCGCCTGCACCTGCCCGAACGCCCGGCCGGCCGGGACCTGCCCAGCACCCGCCGAGGAGTGACGACGCCATGACGACCCGCCCGCTCCGGCCGTCCACGGCCCGTGGCGCGCGCCCGTGAACGGCCTCGCCCTGCTCGCCGCCGGAGCCCCGCTGCTCTTCGCCGCCGGGCTCGCCATCGGTCGCCTGCCGGCCCGCCGGGCGGCCCGGGACGGCACGGACCCCGGCACCCCCGTGGAACGCGCCACCTTCCGCACCCTGCACACCGCCTCGGTGGCCGCGCCCCCGCTGCGCGCCGGACTCACCCCGGACGCCGCCCGCAAGGCGGTCCGCGGGCTCCGGCCGCTGTTCGGCACGGCCGCGCTCGGGCTCACCGCCGAGGACCGGCTGCTGGCCTGGGAGGGACCGGGCCGGCACCACGCGGAGGCGGCCCTGGAACGGGTCCGCCAGGTGCTGGACACCGGCCGCGCGCAGACCTTCGCCGTCGCCTGCGCCGACCCGGACTGCCCGGTGCGCTGGGGCGCCGCCGCGCCGCTCACCGTCGACCGGCGCGTACCCGGCGCCCTCGTCGTGCTCGGCGCGGGGGAGCCGGGGTCCGGGGCCCGGGCCACCGAGGAGGTGGCGCGCTGGGTCTCGGTCCAGCTCGAACTCGCCGACCTGGACCGGACCCGCACCGGGCTGATCGAGGCGGAGGTCCGCGCGCTGCGGGCGCAGATCTCCCCGCACTTCGTCTACAACTCGCTGGCGGCGATCGCGTCCTTCGTCCGTACCGATCCCGAGCGGGCCCGCGAACTGCTGCTGGAGTTCGCCGACTTCGCCCGCTACTCCTTCCGCCGCCACGGCGCGTTCACCACCCTGGCCGAGGAGCTGCGCGCCGTCGAACAGTTCCTGGAGCTGGTCCGGGCCCGGTTCGGGCCGCGGCTGGAGGTCACCCTGCGGATCGCCCCCGAGGTGCTGCCGGTGGCCGTTCCCTTCCTGTGCCTCCAGCCCCTGGTGGAGAACGCGGTCAAGCACGGGCTGGAGGAGAGCGCCGGGCGCGGCCGTATCACGATCACCGCGCGGGACGAGGGGGCGACGGCCCGGATCGTCGTCGAGGACGACGGGGTCGGCGTGGAGCCGGACCGCCTCCGCCGGATCCTGCGCGGCGAGGACGGGCCGACGGCTGGCATCGGGCTGCGCAACGTGGACGAGCGGCTGCGCCAGGTCTACGGCGACGAGCACGGCCTGGTGATCGAGACCGGCGTCGGAGCCGGGACGAAGGTCACCCTCCGTGTCCCCAAGTACCGGCCCGGAGTCCACACCGCGCCCCCGGACACCGCGCCCCCGGACAGCGAACCCCCGGACACCGAGGTGCCGGGGGTCACGGAGCCGGGGGACGGTGGGCTACGACGCCTCGACCGCTGACGTCTCGGTCGCCGACGTCTCGGCCGTCGGCGCGCCGGCCGTCGGCCTCGCGTCCGCCGGCGCCTGTCCGCGCTGCCGCCGCGCCGCCATCACCGCGTAGACGATGATCCCGGCGAACAGGAACAGCACCCCCTGGTACACCGCCGCGTAGCCCGCGCCCGCCATCAGCCAGACGGAGAACGCGGCGGCCACCGCGGTGGTCACGGAGTCCCGCGCCAGCCGCCCCCGGTCGACCGCCCCGGGCCGCCCGGCCACGAGGTGGAAGATCTGCGCGGCGGTGGCCAGCAGGTACGGCACGGTCGCGGTGAACGTGGTCACCAGGACCAGGACGTCGAAGACCTTGGCCGAGCCGGAGAAGTAGTTGTAGACGGTGAGCAGCGAGGCCAGGACCACCGTCACGCCCACGCCGACCGTGGGCACGCCCCGCCGGCGGCGGGCGAAGGCGCTCGGGAACAGTCCGTCGCGCGCCGCCGCGTACGGCGTCTGGGCGCTGAGCAGGGTCCAGCCGTTGAGGCAGCCGGTCATCGACACGAGCGCGGCGAGCGCCACCGCCGTACCGCCCCAGCTGCCCCCGAACATCGTGTTCACGGCGTCCGAGAACGGCGCGGTGGAGGTCACCAGGCGATCGTGCGCGACCGTGCCGAACACCGACATCGTGCCCAGCAGGTACACCAGCGCCGCGCCCGCGGTGCCGATGACGGTGGCGCGGCCCACGTTGCGGCGGGCGTTCCTGACCTCGCCCGCGCTGACGGCGGCGGACTCCACCCCGAGGTAGGAGAAGAGCAGCAGGGCGGCGGAGGCGGACACCGCGCCGACCGCGCCCTGCCCGCTCGCGTTGAACGGGCCGAGCCGGTCCGGGTCGAAGAAGAACAGCCCGCCGACCGCGACCAGCAGCAGCGGTACGAACTTCAGCACGGTGGAGACCAGCTGGACGGCGCCGACGTACCGGGTGCCGGCGAAGTTGGCGAGGGCGGGCAGCCACTGGAGGGTGAGCGCTGCCAGGCAGGCGGTCCAGCGGTGGTCGTTGACCGGGATCAGCACGTCCAGGTAGCCGACGGCGGCGACGGCGAGGGCCGCGTTCGACACCCAGGTGGTGATCCAGTACGACCAGGCCGCGAGGAAGCCGGCGAAGTCGCCGAACGCCTCGCGCGCGTAGACGTAGGGGCCGCCGGTGCGCGGGTCCCGGGCGGCCAGCCGGCCGAAGACCAGGGCGAGCGCGATGGCGCCGACGGTCAGCACGACGAAGGCGACCAGGCTGACCGTGCCGTAAGGGGCGATGGAGGCGGGCAACAGGAAGATGCCGCCGCCGATGATGTTGCCCATGACCAGCGCGGTGGCGACGGGCAGGCCGAACCGGCGGGCGTGCCGGCCGGCGTCGCGGTGCGGGGCCTCGGCGGGAACCGTGGGGGGCGCCGCGGGGGTCTCCGCGGAGGCCGGAGCCGACCGGGCGACGGTTCCGGTGTTGTGCATGGGTGGTGCGCCTCTCATGGAACGGACGTTCCCGGGATCACCGGGACGGGCTCCATGGTCGGGGATGCGCCGATCTGGCTCAAAATCGCCGTTTTTTGTTCCGCGAGGGCCGCTTGATCACGCAAAAAACGTCGCGGTGTGGACCTCCCGCCGCCAGATGTCCGGCGTCGGTCGAGGTCGGTCCGCCGCCCCCGGCCCGCGCACATGCCCCGGACGCCGGGTCGTGATCGCGTGGACGGCCTGCCCGAGGAGCACCTGGAGCTGCTGGACACCGGGGTGAGTGGAGAGACCCCCGACTCCGGTGTGTGGACGCCCCCTTGACGTCGTACCGAGCCGGATCGACACTCCAGGGAGGGAATCCTAGTGAACAGGTAGGAAATCATGACGCGCCTCGCACCGGGCACCGGCCGAACGGACCGGGCCCCGTCGCGCGCGCCCCTGCTCACCTCCCGCCGTCACATCGACCTCCAGCGTGTCTGCAGCGCGATCAGCCGCCACCGCTGAACCGGGCCCCTCGGCCCCCGCCGGCCGGCCGACGCCCGTGCCGGAGCGCCCGTCCGCACGCCCACCACCCGGGGAGACGCATGTCCATCACTCCGCTCGCCGCCGCCCGGCCCGCCCACCGCACCGCCCCCGGGTTCCGGGGCCGGATCGGCCGGGACGCGCGCAGCGGCCACTACGCCGTGCCGCACCGCTACCGGCTCCACCTGTCCACCGCCGGCCCCGACGGGCTGCGCCTCGCCGTCGGCCACAGCCTCCTCGGCCTGGACACCCGTTGTCCGGTCACCCTCCTGCCCGCCGCCCCCGACTGTCCCGACGGCGGCCACACGGCGCTGCGCCCGCTGTACGAGGCGAGCGCCCACCACTACACCGGCCCGGCGCTCGACCCGGTCCTCAGCGACGACTGGTCCGGACGCATCGTCAGCACCCACACCCCCGACATCCTGCGCGACCTGGACCGGTTCCGCCCGGATGACCGCGCCGGCCTGTACCCCGCGGGCCTGGAGTCCGTGATCGAGGCGGTGGAGCGGATGTGCGCCGAGGGTATCGAGGAGGCCGCCCAGCGGGCCGGCCGGGCGGGCGCCCACCCGGAGGAGCGGGCCGCCGCGCTCGACACCCTGCTGGACACCCTCGGCCGGCTGGAGCGCCGGCTGGGCGGGGAGGAGTACCTGGCCGACGGCCGGCTCACCGCCGCCGACATCGAGCTGTGGGTGTCCCTGGTGCAGCTCGACACCGTCCACCGCTGCCATCTCGACGCCTCCGCCGTGCACCGGGTGGCCGGGCACCGCGCGCTGTGGGCCTACGCCCGCCGGCTGGCCGCCCACCCGGCCTTCGGCCGCCATCTCGACCTCGACGGCATCGCCCGCCGCCACCACGGCCGCTGCCAGGGCCTGGAGGCCGCCGGAGCCGCCGTCCAGATCCTGGACTGGGCGGGCCACGCCGCGCACACCCCGGGCGCCTGCCGCAGGTGAGGGCGGTATGCCGGGGTCCACTGGGCGGACGGGCGTTGACATTCGAACAGGCAACTGCCTTACTTACGGCTCAGAATGGTCATGAGCGTCAGCGCCAAGCCCTGGCTCGCTGACCGGCAACCCTCGCACCGCGGTGGGGTGCCCCAGGTGACGACCGGACCGGACGACGCATTCGGTAAGCGCGAGGCTCCCCGGGGCCACGACAGTGACAGGTGACGCCATGTACGCAGCTCCCAGGACGGCCCCGAGCCGCCCCCAGGGCCGCGTGCCGTCGTACGCCGGTCTCCTGGTCGCGGACCGTGCCGTCGATCTGCTCCGTGTGAACAGCGCGCTGTGTACCGCGCCGGGCATCGCCCGCCGCCAGGGCTGACCACTCCTCATCGCCCTCGCGTTCCCGCCGCACACCCCGCTCGCCCGGTGTGCCGTTGTCCGCCCAGCCCCCGGTTAGCGCCGGCCCGTGCGCCGCCCCGTGCCCCAGAGCCGTCGCGGCGCACGCCCGCCCGGCCGCGGCCCGGGGTGTCCGATCCCGCCGGAGCCCCTCATGAGTGAACCCCCAGGCGCCGCCGTCTCCCTCGCCGAGGCGCCCAGACCCACCGACACACCGTCGAAGGACCCCGACGCGCCACTGGTTCGGCCACAGCGCCGGCCCGGCCGGTGGATCGTCACCGCCGTCGTCCTCGTCCTCGTCGCGCAGATCCTGCACGGACTGGTCACGAACCCCTTCTACCAGTGGGACCGCTTCCGCTACTGGTTCCTGCGCCCCGCCGTCCTCGACGGACTCCTCGTCACCCTCGAAGTGGCCGCGCTCAGCGCCGTGCTGGGGCTGCTCGGCGGCGTCCTGCTCGCGCTCGGCCGGCTCTCCGCGAGCCCGGTGCTGCGCGCGGTCGGCTGGACCTACACCTGGCTGTTCCGCTCCGTCCCGCTGATCGTGGTGCTGATCTTCCTGTACAACTTCAGTGCCCTGTACAAGACCCTGAGCCTCGGGGTGCCGTTCGGCCCCGCCTTCGTGACCTTCGACGAGTCCCGGCTGGCCACCGACATGACCATCGCCGTCGTCGGCCTCACCCTCAACGAGGCGGCGTACGCGGCCGAGGTGGTCCGCGGCGGCATCCTCTCCGTCGACCAGGGCCAGCACGAGGCCGCCGCCGCGCTCGGCCTGCCCCGGGGCCACCGGTTCCGCAGGATCGTCCTCCCGCAGGCCCTCAGGTCCATCACCCCCAACTACGTCAACCAGCTGATCGGCCTGATCAAGAGCACGTCCCTGGTGTTCTACGTGTCCCTGCTCGACCTGTTCGGCGTGGTGCAGTCGATGGGCAGCACCTACCCCGGCGACGTGGTACCGCTGCTGATGGTCGCCACCGTCTGGTACCTGATCCTGACCAGCGCCGTCTCCGTCGCCCAGTTCTACGTCGAGCGGTACTACGCCCGCGGCGCCACTCGCGCCCTGCCGCCGACCCCGCTCCAGCGGCTGCGCGCCCAACTCACGGAGCTGCGCGCCCGGTTGCGCCGGGAAACCGCCGTATGACCACCGCGCGGACCCCCGGAAAGACGCCCGGAAAGACGCCCGGAAAGACGCCCGGAAAGGCGCCCGGAAAGACCACGCCCGCCTCGCCGGATGCCGACACCCGAACGACAAGGACAGCCATGCCCAGCCAGTTCTCCCGACGCCGCCTCGTCCGCGGCCTCACCGCGGCGACCACGACCCTCTCCCTGGCCGGCGGACTCGCCGCCTGCGGGGGAGACGGCGACGCCGCCACCACCGCCGGCCCGGCCGGCACGGTGACCGTGGGCCGGCTGTCCAACGGGGCCGCCGAACCGACCGAGTTGAAGGTCTCCGAGGTCAAGTCCATCAGCGCCCGCCTGCCCGCCTCCGTCCGCGAGAGCGGCAAGCTCGTCATCGGCGTCGGCGGCCTGCCCTCCGGCTCCGCACCCCTGAACTTCGTGGGCAGCGACCAGAAGACCCTCACCGGCTCCGAACCCGACCTCGGCCGGCTGGTGGCCGCGGTGCTCGGCCTCAAGCCCGAACTGCGCAACTCCACCTGGGAGAACCTCTTCGTCGGCCTCGACAGCGGCAGGACCGACGTCGCCTTCTCCAACGTCACCGTCACCGAGGAACGCAAGAAGAAGTACGAGTTCGCCTCCTACCGCAAGGACGACCTGGCCTTCGAGGTACCGAAGAAGAGCACCTGGAACTTCGACGGTGACTACGAGAACCTCGCCGGCAAGACGGTCACCGTCGGCGCCGGCACCAACCAGGAGAAGATCCTGCTGGAGTGGAAGGCCAGACTGGCCAAGGAGGGCAAGAAGCTCACCGTCAAGTACTTCCCGGACCAGAACGCCATCAACCTGGCGCTGCGCAGCGGCAAGGTCGACGCCTTCCTCGGCCCCGGCCCCGCCGTCGCCTACCGCGCCCGGCAGACCGCGCGCACCCCCGATCCGACCCGCAACGCGGGCACCTTCTCCGGCGCCGGCGAGACCGTCCAGGGCCTGATCGCCGCCACCGCCAAGAAGGACAGCGGACTGGCCGAGCCGCTCGCCGACGCCCTGAACCACCTCATCGACCACGGGCAGTACGACAAGTGGCTCGCCGCCTACAACCTGTCGGACGAAGCCGTGCCCAAGTCCGAGATCAACCCGCCCGGCCTGCCCCTGGACAACTCCTGAGCGGGCCCGGGAACAACCCGCGGCGGCGAGGCGTTGACCGTCATGACGAGATCCATCCGGCGGACGCCGAACCGGCCCGCCGCGACCGACGGAGGGAGGTGACGGCCGTGACCCGGATGCCCGGACAGACCCGTCCGCCGCGCGTGCCGTGCCCGTACCGCTCCGTCCGGCTGCACTCCCGGCCGCACATAGACCTCCAGCGCGTGTCCGCCGCGCTCTGTCGCCGCTGACCCCCGCCCGGACCCCCGGCCCGGCAGCTCCTCCCGTTTCCCCTTCCGCTTCCCCTTTCGCGCGCCCGCCCGGCCCTCGCCGCGTGCACCCCCCGGCCCGTGCCCGGCCGCGCGCCGCTCACCGACGTACGGACATCAAGGAAGGCACCGACGTGTCGCCGACTCCCTCCGCACACCTGCATCTCGCCGTCGCCCTGGACGGCACCGGCTGGCATCCCGCGTCCTGGCGCGAGCCGGCCGCCCGCCCCCGGGACCTGTTCACCGCCGGCTACTGGGCCGAGCAGATCACCGAGGCCGAACGCGGTCTGCTCGACTTCGTGACCATCGAGGACGGCCTCGCCCCGCAGTCCTCCCGGCTCCTGGCGCCCGACGAGCGCACCGACCAGGTCCGCGGCCGGCTCGACGCGGTCCTCGTCGCCTCCCGCGTCGCCCCGCTCACCCGGCACATAGGCCTGGTCCCGACCGTGGTGGCCACCCACACCGAGCCGTTCCACATCTCCAAGGCCATCGCCACCCTGGACTACGTCAGCACCGGACGCGCGGGCCTGCGCGTCCGGATCAGCGCCCGCCCCGACGAGGCCGCCCACTTCGGCCGCCGCACCATCGGCCGGATCGACTCCTACGACGGCCCGGAGGCACGGGAACCGCTCACCGACCTGTTCGACGAGGCCGCCGATTACGTGGAGGTCGTCCGCCGGCTCTGGGACAGCTGGGAGGACGACGCCGAGATCCGGGACGCGGCCACCGGCCGCTTCATCGACCGGGACAAGCTGCACTACATCGACTTCGAGGGCCGTTTCTTCAGCGTCAAGGGCCCCTCCATCACCCCCCGCCCGCCACAGGGCCAGCCGCTGGTCACCGCCCTCGCCCACCAGACGATCCCGTACCGGCTGGTGGCCCGCCAGGCCGACATCGGCTACGTCACCCCGCACGACGCGGACCAGGCCCGCGCCATCGTCGCCGAGATCCGCGCCGAGCAGCGGGCGGCCGGCCGCGCCGGAGAGCCGCTGCACGTCTTCGGGGACCTCGTCGTCCTCCTCGACGACAGCGAGGCCTCGGCACGGGCCCGGCTGGACCGGCTCGACACGCTCGCGGGCGAGCAGTACACCGGCGACGCCCGGATCTTCACCGGCACGGCCGCCCAACTGGCCGACCTGCTGGACGAGTTGGCGGCAGCCGGACTGGCCGGCTTCCGGCTGCGGCCCGCCGTCACCGGACACGACCTGCCCCGCATCACCCGGGACCTGGTGCCCGAACTCCAGCGCCGCCACCGCTTCCGCACGGCCTACGACGCCACCACCCTGCGCGGCCTCCTCGGCCTCACCCGCCCCGCCAACCGCTACGCCACAGCCGCCGCCTGAGCCGGGAGGACTCGCCCCACCATGAGCAAGCCGCTGAAGCAGATCCACCTGGCCGCCCACTTCCCCGGTGTCAACAACACCACCGTCTGGAGTGACCCGGCCGCCGGCAGCCACATCGAGTTCAGCTCGTTCGCGCACTTCGCCCGGACCGCCGAACGCGCCAAGTTCGACTTCCTGTTCCTCGCCGAGGGACTGAGGCTGCGCGAACAGGGCGGCAAGATCTACGACCTGGACGTGGTCGGCCGCCCCGACACCTTCACCGTGCTCGCCGCGCTGGCCGCCGTCACCGACCGGCTCGGCCTGACCGGCACCATCAACTCCACGTTCAACGAACCGTACGAGGTGGCCCGCCAGTTCGCCAGCCTCGACCACCTCTCCGGCGGCCGGTCCGCGTGGAACGTGGTCACCTCCTGGGACGCCTTCACCGGCGAGAACTTCCGGCGTGGCGGCTTCCTGCCGCAGGAGGAGCGCTACTCCCGCGCCAAGGAGTTCCTCGCCACCGCGCACGAGCTGTTCGACTCCTGGCGCGGCGACGAGATCCTCGCCGACCAGGCCACCGGCGCCTTCCTGCGCAACGCCCGGGCCGGCGCGTTCACGCACCGGGGACAGCACTTCGACATCGAGGGCCGGTTCAACGTCCCGCGCTCCCCGCAGGGCCGCCCGGTCATCTTCCAGGCCGGCGACTCCGACGAGGGCCGCGAGTTCGCCGCCGCCGACGCGGACGCCATCTTCAGCCGGTACTCCACCCTGAAGGAGGGCCAGGCGTTCTACACGGACGTCAAGTCCCGCCTCGCCAAGTACGGCCGCCGCCCCGAGGAGCTGCTCATCCTGCCCGCCGCGACCTTCGTGCTCGGCGACACCGACGAGGAGGCCGCCGAACTCGCCCACGAGGTCCGCCGGCAGCAGGTCAGCGGCGCCACCGCGATCAAGCACCTGGAATTCGTGTGGAACCGGGACCTGTCGGCGTACGACCCCGACGGGCCGCTGCCCGACGTGGACCCGGTGGTCGCCGAGGAGCACATCTCCCGGGGCCGCGCCCAGGTGCGGATGTACCGCGACCCGGTCGCCATCGCCCGCGAGTGGCGGCAGCTCGCCGAGGCCAACAAGTGGTCCATCCGCGACCTGGTCATCCACACCGGCAACCGGCAGACCTTCATCGGCTCGCCCGCCACCGTCGCGCGGACCATCAACGAGTTCGTCCAGGCCGACGCCTCCGACGGCTTCATCCTCGTCCCGCACATCACCCCCGGCGGGCTCGACCCGTTCGCCGACCAGGTGGTCCCGCTGCTCCAAGAACAGGGCGTTTTCCGCGCCGACTACGAGGGCACGACCCTGCGCGACCACCTGGGCCTCGCCCACCCCGACGCCGGCCGCCGCTCCGGAGCCCCGGCCGAGCGGGCCGAGCGGGCCGCGTCGTGAGGTTCCTCGCCATCACCCTGATCGTGCACCGCCCCGACCCCGCCACCGGACTGCCGGGGCCGGCGCACGAGCGGTTCCGGGAGGTACTGGACAACGCGATCCTGGCGGAGGAACTGGGCTTCGACGGGTTCGGCGTGGGGGAGCGGCACGAACGGCCGTTCCTCTCCTCCGCGCCGACGGTGGTGCTCGCCCACATCGCCGCCCTCACCCGCCGCATCCGGCTGTTCACCGCCGTCACCACGCTCAGCCTGCTCGACCCGGTCCGCGCCTACGAGGACTACGCCACCCTGGACCACCTGTCCGACGGCCGGCTGGACCTGATCATCGGCAAGGGCAACGGCTCCGCGCAGCGCGAGCTGTTCCAGGTCACCCCCGAGGACCAGTGGGCCCGCAACGCCGAGAGCTACGAGGTGTTCCGGCGGCTGTGGCGCGAGGACAAGGTCACCGCCGACACCCGGTTCCGGCCGCCGCTGAAGGACGCCGAGGTGTGGCCGCGGCCGTACCAGCGGCCGGTGCGGGTCTGGCACGGCAGCGCCACCAGCGAGGAGTCCGTCGACCTCGCGGCACGCTACGGCGACCCGCTGTTCTCGGCGAACGTCACCCACCCCATCGAGCCGTACGCCGCGCTGATCCGCCACTACCGGGAACGCTGGGCGCACTACGGCCACGACCCGGCGGACATCGCGGTGGGCGCGGGCACGGCCGGACTGTACGTCGCCCGTACCTCGCAGGAGGCGCTGACGGCGTACCGCCCGGTCTTCGAGGCCAACCTGGCCTTCCAGCGGGCGGCCGGCCTGCCCGTGGTCTTCGAGACCCTGGAGGACTTCGTCGCCCGCAGCTCGGCCCTGATCGGCAGCCCCGAGCAGGTGATCGACAAGGTGCACCGCTACCACGAGGAGTTCGGGCACACCGTGCTGCACGTGGGAGCGGACGCGAACGGGCTGACGCCCACCCGGCACCGCGACTCCCTCGAACTCTTCCAGTCCGAGGTCGCCCCGGTACTGCGCCGCCACATCCCCGACCCCCCGTTCCCCTGGGCCCCGGCCGCTCCCCGCCCGACGCCCGCGCCGGCCCCCGTGCCGGCCGGCCACTGAGCCGCCTCCTGTCCACACGAGCGCACACCCCGAGCTTCGTACCGAGGAGATGGACATGACCACCGTCACCGATCCCGGCACCCACCTCGTCATCCACCGGACCGGCCCGCGCATCGGCGCGGAGGTGACCGGCGTCGACCTGACCCGCCCCGTCGACACGGCCACCGCCGACGCGCTGCGCGCCGCCTTCCGCGACCACAAGGTGCTGGTCTTCCGCGACCAGCACCTGACACCCCGGCAGCACGTCGAGGCCGTCCGGCTGTTCGCCGAGCCGTTCGACCACCCCACCGCCGCGCGCCACCCGGACCACCCGCTGGTCTACCCCTACAACGTGCGGCACACCGGCAAGGCCAGCACCTGGCACATCGGCGGCCTGTGGCGCACCCCCGCCTTCGCCATCGAGTCACTGACCTACGACGAGGTGCCCGAACTCGGCGGCCACACCCTGTGGGCCGACCTCCAGGCCGCCTACGACGAGCTGTCGGAGCCCTTCAAGACGCTGCTGGCCGGCGTCAACGCGGTCTACGACGGCAACCCGGAGAACTACGCGCAGGGCAGCCGGAAGACCGCCCCGGGCCAGACCACCACCGAACACCCGGTCGTCCTCGAACACCCGCTCACCGGACGCAAGGGACTCTTCCTCAGCTCCTCCGCGCTCGGGCTCACCGGCGTCACCGAGCAGGAGGGCCGCGTCCTGCTCGACCACCTCCTGCGGCACGCCGCCTCGCCGGACTACACGATCCGCTTCGGCTGGCGTCCCGGCGACTTCGTGCTCTGGGACAACCAGGCCACCTGGCACTACGCCGTCGACGACTACGGCGACGGCGCCCGCGTCTACCGCAAGGTCATCGGCGTGGAGCCGCTGCGCACCGCGTCCTGAGCGGAAAACGGCACGGCGTGGGCGCGGACGTCACCTCCCCCGTAGGTGACGTCCGCGCCCGTTCCCCCCGGTGCCGGACTGTGGCTCAGCGCCGTCCGTGTGCCCTCACCAGCACATGACCGCCGTCTCTCCCGACCCCCACGTGGAGTACAGGCGGACCCGGACGGTGTAGCGGCGGCCCTTGACGAGCCGGACCCGGACGGCGGCGTTGTCCGGCGTGCCGCCGTCGTCCCGTCCCGTGAGGAAGCGCGGTTCCCCGTCCCGCTCCTCGAAGACCACCAGCACGGTGTCGGCCTCGCCGAAGGTGCCCACGGTGTACTCGCGGGTCTCCGACGGCTCGACGGCGAAGTCCGCCTGCTCGCCCGGCCCGAGGCCGAGCGGCACCGACCGGAACGGCGCCAGCGCGGCCGGCTCCGCCGGACCGGCGGGCGGATACCAGCGCAGCACGAACTCCTTGTCGGCCGGGGAGGGGCTGCCGGGCGGCCGCAGCCCCCCGCGGTACTGCTCCGGCTCCAGCACCAGTCCCGGCCCGAGCGGCAGCGTCATCACCGACTGCGGATCCCACGCCGGTGCCCCCGTGTCACAGGCGTCCAGCCGGTCCAGCACGTTGGTGTACGTCGTCTCCCGGCTCCAGAAGTTGGGCGGTCCGGCCAGCTCCGCGTACACCGCCTCGTCGTCCCAGTGCAGCCCCGCGTACGGGCTCTGGTGCTCGTGCACCATGCCGAGCGCGTGCCCGATCTGGTGCAGGACCGTGCCGCGCTCCCCGGGCGCGGTCACATCCCAGCCGAGGTTCATGGTGCGCTCGCCCCGGCCCGCCGCCAGCGCGTCCCGGCCCACCGCCGACCAGGACCCGGCACCGGCCTGGAAACCGATCCGCAACTCCGCCTCGTGCCGGTCGGCGACCTCGGCGAAGGTGACGCCGATGCCGAGGTCCTGCCACTCGCGGAAGCAGTCGCGGACCACCTCCCGCTGCCCCTCCCCGCCCGCCCACGGCACCCGGCGCAGCTCCCCGGTCCCGGGGACCGGGATGACCGAGGCGTCCGTGCGGGCGTCCAGGAAGCAGTAGTGCAGCACCGTGCCGTTGACCCACATCCGCCGCCCGGCGAGCAGGGCGCCCAGCCGCTCGGCGGTCAGTCCCGGCGGATACGACGGGACCGGCTGCCGCGGAAGCGAGCAGAGGCGTCGGGTCATGGCCTCAGAGTGCCGCCCGCCCCGGCCGCACACCTGAGTCGGGGGCTACTCAAGTCGCCCTGTATCAGGACCGAGTACCCGCGCTCAGCATGGTGTGAGGACTTACCGACAGGACGCGAAGACCCTGGAACTGCCCTGGCCGTTCACCGGCCGGACGGAGGAACTGGAGCGGGTGCGGGCCGCGTTGGCCGGGGGCCGGCCCGGCATCGTGGTGACCGCACCGGCGGGCCACGGCAAGACCCGGCTGATCACCGAGGCGGTCCGGGGCCTGGACCACGCCCGGGTGACCGGCACGCCCGAGGCCCGGGACCTGCCGCTCGCGGCGTTCGCCCCTCTGCTCCCCGACACCGCGTCGCTGCACCACGCGGTCCGCGCACTGTCCGGCGTACGGGTCCTCGTCGTGGACGACGCCCAGCTGCTGGACGAGACCTCCGCGGCCCTGGTCCACCAGCTGGCCGTGCACGGCCGCACCCGGCTGATCGTGGCCGCCGCGGACGGGGTACCGGCGCCCGAAGCGGTGTCCCGGCTGTGGACCGGGGAACTGCTGCCCCGGCTGGCCCTCGGCCCGCTGCCCCGCGAGGACACCGCCCGGCTGCTCGCCGGCGCCGAACTGGAGCCGCTCACCGCGCGCCGGCTCCACCAGGCCTGCCAGGGCGACCTGCGCCTCCTGCGCGACCTGCTGACCGCACTCACCGAATCCGGCCCGCCGACGTCCGTTCCGGGGGCGGAGCCTGCCGCAGCCGATGGGCCGGTGCCCGGCCCGGGAGCGGTGCTCGCCGCATCCGGGATGCCGACGCCCCACCCGGGGGCGGTATGCGCGGGGTGCGGGGTGCCGGCGTCCGCTCCGGGGACCGCGCTCGCTCGATCCGGGCTGTCGGCAGCCGCTGTGCCGGCCGGGATCGCCGGATCCGTGGGGGTGATGCCCGTTTGGGGGGCCGGGCTCGCCGGGCCCGGCCGGCTGGAGGCCGTTCCCGGTACCGGCGAGCGGGCCTGGCGGGGGCCGTTGCCGGTCACCCCGGCGGTCCGGGAACGGCTCGCCCCCGCCCTGGAGCGGTCCGGCCCCGGCGAACGCGACATCCTGGACCGTCTAGCCTTCGCCGAACCCCTGCCCGTGCCGCTGGACGAACTGGACGAGCTCGCCCCCGCCGCCCTCGAACGCCTGGAGGCGGACGGCCTGATCGATGTCGGCGACCGGGGCGGAGTCACCCTCGCCCACCCCCTGCACGGCACCGTGCTGCGCGCCACGGCCGGCCGGCTGCGGGCCCGGCGGCTGGGCGGGGCGGCCCCCGCGTACGGACCGGCGCTGGACGCCGAACGGCACACCCTGGCACGACGCATGGAGCGGCTGGACGTCCGGCCGGTGCCCACGCCGGTGGGGGACTGGCTGGTGGCGCACGGCGGCTTGCCGCCCGCCCGGTACGCCGAGGTCCGCGCCCGGTTCGCGCGCCTGCGCGGCGAGCTGCGCGACGCGGCGGCCTGGGCCCGGGAGGGGCTGCGGGCGACCCCCTCGGACGACGGCTGCCGCGGCGAACTCAGCTTGGCCGACGGCCAACCGGACGAGACGGCCGGCCCGGACGACGTCCACGCCCGCTACGCCGCCGTACGCCTCGGGCAGCCCGCCCGGGCCGCCGGGCGGCTGCCGGCCGGCAGCGTGCTCGCCCGGCACGCCGACGCCCTCGCACGCGCGGACGGGCCCGCGCTGGACCGGGCCGCCGAGGCGCTGGCGGAACGGGGCTTCACGCTCTACGCGGCGGAGGCGTACGCGCAGGCCGCCCGGGCACACCGGGATCCGAGCGCCGCGAGGCGTTCCCGGACCAGGGCCGTGGCCCTGGCCCGCCGCTGCCAGGGCGCGAGCACACCCGCGCCGGCCGGACCGGCCCTCGGCGAACTCACCGCCCGTCAGCGGCAGATCGTCACCCTGGCCGCGGCCGGGCTGAGCAACCGGGAGATCGCCGAGAAGCTGACGCTGTCGGTACGGACGGTGGGCAACCACCTGTACGGCGCGTACACCCGGCTCGGCACGGGGGACCGGGCCGCGCTGCCCTGGCTACTGGACGGCCCCGACCGGGAGACGGCATGACAGCCGCCGCCCGCCGCCCGGGCACCGGCTAGGCCGCCCCGAACGCCGCGAACGCCCAGCCCGTCGCCTGGTGGACCGCGTCGCCCGGCAGGGCGGCGCGGGCGTCCCGCAGCGCCTCGGCCAGCGACAGGCCCGCGCCGAGCCCCTTGTGCAGGGCCAGCATCAGCGGCACCACCGCCTCGTCGTTCACCGGCGCGCTGCTCGCCACCACCCCGGCCGTGCCCAGCGGCAGCAACGCCGTCACCACGCCCAGCAGTTCGTCCGCGCCGACCGAGGCGAGGCGGGCGGTCTCGCAGCTGGACAGGATGATCCGATACGGGCTGCGGGCCAGGCGCTCGAAGTCGTGCACGATCAGCGGCCCGTCCGCCATCCGCAGCGCCGAGAACAGCGGGCTGTCGGCGCGGAACGTGCCGTGCGCGGCAAGATGTGCCAGGCCCGCGCCGTCCAGTTCGGCCAGCACCCGGGGCACCCGCGCCTCGTCGTCCTCCAGGACCGTCGCCGTGCCGTACCGGTCGGCCAGCTCCGGCACCTCCGCGCCGCCGGTCGCCAGACCCGGCCCGCGCACCAGCACCGGCCGGCCCCGGGGCGGTGGCTCCGTCTCCCGGGCGCGCAGCCAACTGCCCGCCGACGGCGACACGCTGAGCACCCGCTCGCGCAGCGCGGGCAGCAGCGCCCACGGGACCTGGTGCAGCGCGCCCGGCGGCACGACCACCACCGGGCCGGACCCCAGATGCGGCACCGCGCCGCCCAGCAGCAGCTCCTGGAGCCGCCGGCCGGCCGCCTCCACCAGCGGCAGCCGCGCCTCGGCCCCCGGATGCGCCAGCCGCCGCAACGCCGCCTGCACATGCCCGGCCTCGGCCACCGCCTGGGCCAGCGAACCGCCGGCGAACCGCCGTACCCGGCCCTGCCCGCACAGCAGGACGTGCACCCGGCCGTCGACCACGACCAGTTCCACCAGCCGCCCGTCGCCGAGCCGGTCCAGCAGCCGGTCCACGTCGAAGCGGTACCCGGCGCCCGCGGCGGCCCCGCCCATGTGCCGGGTGCGGGAGCGGACCTCCCGTTCCAGGCGCCGCTGTTCGCGCTCCAGCGCAGGCACCGGGCGGCCCTCCATCCGGGCGGCCTCCGCCCGGGCCGCGATCTCCCGGTAGGCGGTCAGCCCGCTCAGCAGGGCCGGATCGTCCGGCGGCCGGGTCGGCGGCGCGGACAGTACGGTCGCCCGCCACCGCTCGCTCCACACCAGCAGCCGCCGCGGACTGCCCTGCGCCAGGCTCACCTCCTGCGCCAGCGCCGCCAGTTCGGCGCCCTGCGCGGTCGCGTGCGCGCGCAGCTCCGGGGCGCCCAGCGTCATCCGGTGGTCGTCCAGCACGTCCAGGCCGCGCCGGCACGCCTCCAGCACGCCCCGCCGGGACCCGGCCGCCCGCGCCCGCAGCGCCTGCGCCGCCCAGCCGGTCACCCGGGCCGGCGGCGGCCCGCCGTGCCGGCTGCGCGCGGCCACCGCCAAGTGCCGTTCCGCGTCGGCCGTCCAGCCCAGCGCCAGCGCGATCCGGCCGGCCAGCAGCGAGGCCTCCGGCGCGGCGGGCGAGCCGAAGGAGGCCAGCTTCTCGGCGACCGCCGCCGCGTCCGCGACCATCCGCCCCGACCGGCGCCCGGCCGCCACCCGCGCCTCGATCAGCACCAGCCGCGCGTGCGTCTCCCACCAGGTCCGGCGCTGCGCCGCGAACAGCCGTACGGCCACGGCGGCGCGGGCTATGGCGGTGTGCGCGTCCCCCGCCGAGCGGGCGGCCCAGGAAGCGGCGAGCAGCAGTTCGGCCTTGCGGGTGGACTGCCCGCCGATCCGGTCGAGTTCCGCGATCGCCGCGTCCGCCTCGGCCAGCGCCTCCGGGGCCAGCCCCGCCGCCCGCAGCACCTCGCAGCGCCGGATCGACAGGTTGTAGGTGGGGGTGCCCAGCTTGGCGTAGCGCTCCTCGGCCTCGTCCAGCAGCCGCAGCGCCGCCGGGATGTCCCCGGACCGGAAGGCGGCCAGGCCCCGGCTCTCCACCGCGTCCGCCTTGTCGTGCTCCTGGCCGGTGGTGTCCCACAGCCGCTCCGCCGCCGTGAAGTCCGCGACCGCCCGGTCCACCGCGCCGAGCGCCAGGTGCACGGTGGCCCGCAGCGTCAGCGCCCGCGCGGTCCAGATGTCGTCGGCGGCCTGGCGCAGCACCGGCAGCGCCCGCCGTACGTCCTCCAGCGCCTCCCGGTGCCGGCCCAGCACCCACCACACGTAGGCGCGCCGGTACAGCACCCGGGCCCGGGTGTGCCCGCTGCCCCGGGCGACCCCCCGCTCGAACGAGGCGAGTCCCTGCCGTGTGCGCCCCGCGTGCACCAGTGCGACCCCGAGTGTCGCGAGCACGTCGGCCTCCCGGTCGGCCGACTCGGCGCGCGCCGCCAGGTCCCGGGCCCGCCGCAGATGCCGCAGCGCGATCCGCAGGTCACCGAAGTCCCGCTGCCAGATGCCGAGTACCTGGTGGGCCACGCTCGCGTGCAGCGGCGACGGACCCGCGCGCAGCACGTGTTCGGCCCGCGCCCGGGCCTCGCCCGGGTCGGCGAACACCATGGGCAGCAGTTCGAGAACCGCCTCGCTTCCCGCTGTCACGCCTCGCATGGTAGTAGCCCGCTGTATCAGACGACGGTCCGGCGACTCTCAACTGACGCAGCACCGTCTACGGGGGAGGACACACGTGGCACCTCAGCGTTTCCACGAGCAGTTCCAGCACATCCAGCGCGCCTTGCCGGACGTCCCGCTGACCATGGGACCGGACGACTCGGCCGGCTGCCTCTACGAGAAGGGGGTCCTCCTCGTCCGGGACGGCGAGGAGGCCCCGTTCGTCGAGGACGCGGTGCGCACCCACTTCACCGAGACCCGGGGTCTCGTCCCCGACCACGTACGCCGCGAGGGCCCGCAGACCGGCCGCACCGGCGTGACCCGCATCCGGGTCGGCGACCCGGCCGGGGGCGAGGACACCGTGCCGCACGCCCTGCGCGCCGTCCGGCAGGCCGAGGACCGGCGGGGCCGCCGGCTGGCCGGTCGCAACCACGTCGTGCACATCGCGGTCAACGCCTGCCCGGGCGACGAGCCGGTGCCCGTCCCGCGCGCCGAACCCGCCAACCCGGCCCCCGCCAGGGGACGTTACGACCCGGCCACCGCGGTCGGCGTCCTGGTGGTCGACACCGGCCTGGTGCACGACCACCGTCACTATCCGCTGCTCGCCCACACCACCGGTGACGCCCAGCGCGCCGAGACCGACGCCGACGGCCTGCTGCGCCAGTACGTCGGCCACGGCACGTTCATCGCCGGGATCCTCGCCGCCGTCGCCCCCAACACCGACATCACCGTCCGGGGAACGCTCAACGACGCCGGCGCCGTGCTGGAGTCGGAGTTCGGCGCCCTGCTGTTCGAGGCGGTGGACCGGGACGGCTGGCCGGACATCATCAGCCTGTCCGCCGGCACGCCCGGCGAGGACCCCGAGGGCCCTATCGGACTGGAGGCGTTCATGCGGGAACTGCGCGACCAGCACACCCTGCTGGTGGCCGCCGCCGGCAACAACGGCAGCGCCACCCCGTTCTGGCCCGCCGCCTACGCCGGGCTGCCCGAGTACGCCGGCAGCGTGCTGTCGGTCGGGGCGCTGCGCGCGGACGGAGAGGGCGGGGCCTGTTTCAGCAACCACGGCCCCTGGGTGCGGGTGTACGCCCCCGGCGAGCGCCTCACCAGCGCCCTCACGGGCTTTCGGACCCCGGTGCCGTACGTGTACCAGCACTCCACCTACGACACCTGCCGGTTCGTCGCCGGCGACTACCCCTGCACCTGCCAGTACCCGCCGCACACCGGCGTGCTGAGCGAGGGCCTGGCGAGCACGGGCGGGAAACCGGACCAGGTGATGTTCGAGGGGCTGGCGCAGTGGAGCGGCACCTCGTTCGCCACCCCGGTGGTCGCGGGGCTCGTCGCCGCCCGGATGACGCGGTTCCGGGAACGCGATCCGCGGGTGGCCGGCGCCGGGCTGCTGGCGGCCGCCACGGACCGGGCCGAGGTGCGCGGGGCGCGCGCTCCGGCGCTCCGCCCGCCCACCTGGCGCCCCGCCCCGGCCGCGATCCCGGCGCTGCCGGTATGAGCGCCGGGACCCTTCACCGCACGGCGTACGATGGCGTGCCGTACACAAGGGGTGGAGTCGTGGACCGAACAGAGGTCGGCGCGTTGGTCCGGTCCGCCGTCGACGGGGACGCCGCGGCCTGGAAGGCGCTGGTGGAAGGGCTGAGCCCGCTGGTGTGGTCGGTGGTGCGCGCACACCGGCTCTCGGACGCCGACGGGCACGAGGTCTTCCAGACCGTGTGGTTCCGCTTCGCCCAGCACCTCGGCCGTATCCGGGAACCCGACAAGGCCGGTGCCTGGCTGGCCAGTACGGCCCGGCACGAGTGCCTGAAGGTGCTCAAGGGCCTGGCGCGGCTGACCCTGACCGACGATCCGCGGGTGCTGGACCGGGCCAGCGAGGAGCGGACGCCGGAGGAGACGCTGATCGACTCGGAGGAGGCGGCGGACCGGGCCGAGCGGGTCCGCCGGCTGTGGCAGGAGCTGGACGGACTGGGCGAGCGCTGCCGGCAGCTGCTGCGCGTGCTGATGGCCTCGCCGCCGCCCAGCTACGGGGAGATCTCGGCCGCGCTCGGTATCGCGGTCGGCAGCATCGGCCCGCTGCGCCAGCGCTGTCTGCGCCGGCTGCGGGCCCGGATGGACGCGCGAGGTGGGCAGTGAACGGGGACGACGGGATGCCCGAGGGGCCGGACGAGCCCGCGGACGGGCTGCTGGAGGAGGAACTGCGGCAGGCCGCCGCCGTACTGGACCCGGTGCCGGCCGAACTGCTCCAGTCGGCCCTGGACGCGTTCGCCCTGCACGACCTGGACGCCCGGCTCGCCGAGCTGACCTTCGACTCGCTCGTGGACGCCCTGCCGGTCAGGGGCGCCCTCGACCCGCCCCGCATGCTCACCTTCCGCGCGGGCGAGGTGACCGTGGACGTGGAGGTCACCGGGGACGGGCTGATCGGCCAGCTGCTGCCGCCGCAGTCGGCGCGGATCGAACTCCTCGGCGCCCCGGGACACGTCCGTCCGCTCACCGCCGACCCCCTCGGCCGCTTCACCGGCGGCCCGCCGCCCACCGGCCCGTTCGCCCTGCGGCTGCGCACCGGCGCGGAGGTGATCGTGACGGAGTGGCTGCGGGCCTGACCCGGCCGCGGCGCGGGCCGGTGCCCTCGGGCCGGGCCCGTGCCGCACAGCCGGCTACACCGTGTCGACGAGCCTCGCCAGGGCCGTGGCCAGGCGGTCCAGGCCGGGGCCGGCCGGGCCGCCCGGTTCCGTCATGTAGGTGTCCCGGCGGATCTCCACCATCAGGGCGGTGACCCGGGCGTCGGTGCCGTGGAACCGGAGCGGTACGTACGTCCCGGCGAACGGGCTGTCCAGTCCCGTCTCCCCGCAGCCGGCGAACGCCTCGCGGGCGGCCTCGGTCAGCGCGGGCGGGGTGTGGAAGGCGTCCGTGCCCAGGCACACCGGCGGGCGCGGACCGGTGCCGTGCAGCTCGTAGGGGAGCGGCCCGGCGGGGTACGAGTGCACGTCGATGATCACGGCCCGCCCGGTCGCGGCCAGCCGGCCGGCCACCGCCTCGGTCATGGCCTTCGCGTACGGCCGGAAGTACCGGGCGAGCAGCGGCTCCGGGTCGGTGTCCGCGGGCCGCAGTACGGCCCGGTGCGTGGTCCGCGTGTACACGGCGCCCATGCCGGCGGCGGCCATCTCCTCGCGCTCGTCCGGGAACCGCTCCGGGTCCACCACCAGCCGCGACAGCCGGTTGACGAACCGCCACGGCCGGAGCCCGGCGAGCGCGGCGGCCCGCTCGGCGAGCTCGGCGGTGTGCGCGTCCGTGATGTGGTCCAGCTCCCGCTCCAGCCCGTCGTCGTCCAGTACGATCCCCGCCCGCACGTCGTCCGGTATCGCCCGCGCCGAGTGCGGCACGTGCAGCAGCACGGGGGAGTCCGGGGCACCGGGCAGGAGGTCGAAGGAGGTCACGGGCTGCTCCAGGGGCGTGTCGGTGGCATCGTGCGTGATCACGGTGCCACACGCCACCGACAACGGGCCGGGCCCGCATGACCGCGCCCCGGACGGGCGGTGCCGTCCGGGGCGCGGTCCTCAGGGCGTCGCGGGCGTCAGCTCAGGGACGCCAGGGCCTCGTTCCAGGTGGCCGACGGGCGCATGACGGCGTCCGCCTTGGCCTTGTCGACCTGGTAGTAGCCGCCGATGTCGGCCGGCTCGCCCTGGACGGCGTTCAGCTCGTCCACGATCTTCCGCTCGTTCGCGGCGAGGGTCTCGGCGAGCGGCGCGAACGCCTTGGCGAGGCCGGCGTCGTCGGTCTGCCCGGCCAGCTCCTGCGCCCAGTACAGGGACAGGTAGAAGTGGCTGCCGCGGTTGTCGATGCCGCCCACCCGACGGGTCGGGGACTTGTCCTCGTTCAGGAAGGTCGCCGTGGCCCGGTCCAGGGTGTCGGCGAGGACCTTGGCGCGGGTGTTGCCGGTGGCCTCCGCGTACTGCTCGAAGGACGGCACCAGCGCGAAGAACTCGCCGAGCGAGTCCCAGCGCAGGTAGTTCTCCTTGACCAGCTGCTGGACGTGCTTGGGCGCGGAGCCGCCGGCGCCGGTCTCGAACAGGCCGCCGCCCGCCATCAGCGGGACGACCGACAGCATCTTGGCGCTGGTGCCCAGCTCCAGGATGGGGAACAGGTCGGTCAGGTAGTCACGCAGGACGTTGCCGGTGACGGAGATGGTGTTCTCGCCGCGGCGGATGCGCTCCACCGACAGCTTGGTGGCCTCCACCGGGGACAGGATCCGGATGTCCAGGCCCTCGGTGTCGTGCTCCGGCAGGTACTGCTCGACCTTGGCGATCAGGTTGGCGTCGTGCGCGCGGTTCTCGTCCAGCCAGAACACCGCCGGGTCGCCGGTGGCGCGGGCGCGGGTGACGGCCAGCTTGACCCAGTCGCGGATCGGGGCGTCCTTGGTCTGGCAGGCGCGGAAGATGTCGCCCTGCGCGACCGGCTGCTCGATCAGGACGTTGCCGGCCTGGTCGACCAGGCGGACGGTGCCCGCGGCCGGGATCTCGAAGGTCTTGTCGTGGGAGCCGTACTCCTCGGCCTTCTGCGCCATCAGGCCGACGTTCGGGACCGAGCCCATGGTGGACGGGTCGTAGGCGCCGTTGGCCCGGCAGTCGTCGATGACGGCCTGGTAGACACCGGCGTAGGAGGAGTCCGGGATGACGGCGAGGGCGTCGTGCTCCTGGCCGTCGGCGCCCCACATGTGGCCCGAGGTGCGGATCATCGCCGGCATGGAGGCGTCGATGATGACGTCCGAGGGCACGTGCAGGTTGGTGATGCCCTTGTCCGAGTCCACCATGGCCAGGGCCGGGCCCTCGGAGATCTCGGCCTCGAAGGACGCCTTGATCTCGGCGCCCTCGGGCAGGCTCTCCAGGCCCTTGAGGATGCCGCCGAGGCCGTCGTTCGGGGTGAGGCCGGCCGCCTTGAGGGTCTCGCCGTACTTCGCGAACGTCTTCGGGAAGAAGGCGCGCACCACGTGGCCGAAGATGATCGGGTCGGAGACCTTCATCATCGTGGCCTTCAGGTGCACGGAGAACAGGACGCCGTCCGCCTTGGCGCGGGCGACCTGCGCGGCGAGGAACTCGTTCAGCTCGGCGACGCGCATGACGGAGGCGTCGACGACCTCGCCCTCAAGAACCGGTACGGAGTCCTTCAGGACGGTGGTGGTGCCGTCCTCGGCGGCCAGCTCGATGCGCAGGGTGCCGGCCTCGGAGATCACCACGGACTTCTCGGTCGAGCGGAAGTCGTTCTCGCCCATGGTCGCGACGTTCGTCTTGGACTCGGGGGTCCAGGCGCCCATGCGGTGCGGGTGGGTCTTGGCGTAGTTCTTCACCGAGGCCGGGGCGCGGCGGTCGGAGTTGCCCTCGCGCAGCACCGGGTTGACGGCGGAGCCCTTGACCTTGTCGTAGCGGGCGCGGATCTCGCGCTCCTCGTCCGTCTTCGGGTCGTCCGGGTAGTCCGGCAGCGCGTAGCCCTTGCCCTGGAGCTCGGCGACGGCGGCCTTCAGCTGCGGGATGGACGCCGAGATGTTCGGCAGCTTGATGATGTTGGCCGCCGGCGTCTTGGCCAGCTCGCCCAGCTCGGTCAGCGCGTCCGGGATGCGCTGGTCCTCGTTCAGGTACTCCGGGAAGACGGCGATGATGCGCCCGGCCAGCGAGATGTCGCGGGTCTCCACGGGCACACCGGCCTGCGAGGCGTACGCCTGGATCACCGGCAGGAACGAATGCGTCGCCAGGGCCGGGGCCTCGTCTGTGTAGGTGTAGATGATGGTCGAGTCAGTCACCGGGTGCTCCGCTCCACGTCTGCAACATTGCTCGACATCAAGATATCTCGTGATCGCCCTCCGCTCGACAGGGGTCCGCCCCGGAAAATCCACGGCCCGCCGTCTCACGCCCGATCCAGCGGCAGACGACGTCCATCACGTACGCATGTTCGATCCGGTCCGGCGCCGGCCCGCCGGGCGGTCAGGCCGTGGGGCCGCCACCGCAGGGTCGCCGGCCCTACGGCGGGCGGTCACCGGGTCCCATCCGCCGGGACGGGACCGGATCCGGAACGCCCTCCGCCATCCTCCGCCCCCGGCCCCTGCCGCGGCCCTTCACGGCGCCCCCGGCCGTCGGTCTATTCGGCGGCCGGGGCCCCCGACACCGGGTCCTCGGCGTTGCGCTGCTGCGGGATGGTCACCGAGCCCTGCTGGAGGGCCACCGTGCGGGCGGGGGCCGGGATGCGGATGCCCTCGGTGCGGTAGCGGCGGTGCAGGCGCTTGATGAACTCGTGCTTGATCCGGTACTGGTCGCTGAACTCGCCCACGCCGAGGATCACCGTGAAGCCGATCCGCGAGTCGCCGAAGGTGTGGAAGCGGATCGCGGGCTCGTGGTCGGGGACGGCGCCCGTGACGTCCCGCATCACCTCCGTGACCACCTCCGCCGTCACCCGCTCCACGTGCTCCAGATCGGAGTCGTAGCTCACCCCGACCTGCACCAGCACGGTCAGCTCCTGCTCGGGCCGGGTGTAGTTGGTCATGTTGGCCTTGGCGAGCTGTCCGTTGGGGATGACCACCAGGTTGTTGGAGAGCTCGCGGACGGTCGTCTGGCGCCAGTTGATGTCGACGACATAGCCCTCCTCGCCGCTGCTCAGCCGGATGTAGTCACCCGGCTGCACGGTCTTGGAGGCGAGGATGTGGATGCCCGCGAAGAGGTTGGCGAGCGTGTCCTGGAGGGCCAGCGCCACGGCCAGACCGCCCACGCCCAGGGCGGTGAGCAGCGGCGCTATGGATATGCCGAGGGTCTGCAGGACGACCAGGAAGCCGATGGCCAGCACCAGCACCCGGGTGATGTTGACGAAGATGGTCGCCGAACCCGCCACCCCCGAGCGGGACTGGGTGACCGAGCGGACCAGGCCGGCGACGACCCGGGCCGCGGAGAAGGTCACCACGGCGATCACCCACACCCGGAGCACCTGGTCGATGTGGTGCTCGACGCTTCCGGTGAGCGGCAGCACGGCCGCTGCCGCCGCCGCGCCGCCCGCGATGGCCGCCCAGGGGACGACCGAGCGCAACGCGTCCACGATGACGTCGTCCCCGCTCCAGCGGGTCCGCTTGGCGTGCTTCGCGAGCCAGCGCAGCAGCGTGCGCGACATGAAGGCGAGCGTCAACCCGGCCGCCAGGGCGATTCCTGCGAGGACGAGGTCGTCCAGGGTCAGCGCGCGGTTCACCGGTCACCTCCGGGGCGCTCGGCGGCTGCGGGAGGCCGGTTGTGAAGTCTCGTCACGTTGTCACCTGCTCGATGTCCGGGATGTGCGACCGCGCCGGCCGGAGGAACTCCGGGCACCGGCGCGTTCGTTCATCCTGCCGCATCCCGCACACCGGTCCGTACCCGGAGCGGCGCCCGCCGGACCACCGCCTCAGACGATGCCCTCCGCGAAATCCGCCTGGTCACGGCCGCTGCCGTAGGCGGCGGAGGGCGTGCCGTACGACCGGCGGGCGACGAACCACCAGACGGTGGCGAGGACCAGCACCACCGCGAGGGCGACGGAGGCGTAGTTCATCGTGCCCACCGTGACCGGCGACGCCTGCGGCAGGCAGAACAGGACGGTCACGCACGCCACCCATCCGACCGCGATCCACCCCACCGGCCGGCTCCAGCGGCCCAGGTGCCACGGCCCCGGCCGGAAGCGGTCGCCCGCCCGCAGCCGCAGCAGCACGGGGATGGCGTAGGCGGGGGTGATGCCGATGACGTTGATGGCGGTCACCGCGTTGTACGCCGTCGCCGAGTACAGCGACGGCAGCGCGAGCACGCAGGCCACGCTCACCGAGAGCCAGACGGCGGCGACCGGGGTCTGGGTGCGTCCGCTCACCTTGCGCCACAGGTGCGAGCCGGGCAGCGCCCCGTCCCGGCTGAACGCGAACACCATCCGGCTGGCCGCGGCGACCTCGGCATTCCCGCAGAACAACTGGGCGACGATCACGACCAGCAGCAGGGCGCTCGCGCCGTCGGTGCCGAGACCGTCCAGCATGATCTGCGCGGGCGGCACCCCGGTGTCCGTGGTGCGCGTGGCGTCGTAGTCCTGGATGGCGAAGGTCAGTCCGGCCAGCAGTACGAAGCCCGCGAGCCAGGACACCCAGATGGCGCGGACGATGCCCCGGGAGGCGGCCACCGAGGCGTGCGAGGTCTCCTCCGACAGGTGGGCGGAGGCGTCGTACCCGGAGAAGGTGTACTGCGCGAGCAGCAGGCCGATCGCCGCCACGTACACCTGGTTGTCCCAGCCGGTCTCGTTGACGAACTCGGTGAACACGAAGGACGCCGACCGGTGGTGGTCCGGGACGATCACCAGCGCCCCCACGATCAGCGCCACGCCCGCCAGGTGCCACCACACGCTGACCGAGTTCAGCAGGCTGACCAGGCGCACGCCGAACAGGTTCAGCACCGCGTGCAGCAGCAGGATGACGCAGAAGATCAGCATGGTCGTGCCGGGCGTCGGCACGAAACCCCACTGGAGGTTGGCGAACGCCCCGGCGAACAGGGCGGCGCCGTAGTCGATGCCGGCGATCGCGCCGAGCAGGCCGAGCAGGTTCAGCCAGCCGGTGTACCAGCCCCAGCGCCGGCCGCCGAGCCGGTCGGCCATGTAGTACAGGGCGCCGGAGGTCGGATAGGCGCTGGTCACCTCGGCGAGCGCGAGGCCGACGCACAGCACGAACAGGCCCACGCCCGCCCAGCCCCACAGCATCACGGCCGGGCCACCGGTGTTCAGGCCGAAGCCGTACAGCGTCATGCAGCCGGACAGGATCGAGATCACCGAGAAGCTGATCGCGAAGTTGCCGAAGCCGCCCATGCGGCGGGCCAGCACCGGCCGGTAGCCGAGTTCGCGCAGCCGCTGCTCCTCGTCCTGCTGCGGCAGCCCGGGGGAGGGCACGGGCGAGGGATCGGGGGTGGGGGACACGCGGGGGACCTCCGGGTCGTGGTTGCCGAACGGTGTCGAACTGACGTGTTCCTACGGGGCGTTCAGGGGTCGAAGCCGTCGGCGGCGGCCCGGCAGCGGTCCCGGGCCCGGGTGAAGACCTCCACCGCGCGATCCCGGTCCCGGGTGCGGTACATCCACGGCGGCGGCGTGAAGTAGGGGCCGATCGCCTCGAACACCCGCGCCGCGTCCCGGAACTGCAGGGACCCCCACAGCGCGTGGGCCAGATGGTTGAGGTCCGGCAGCGCGCGCTCCTCCTGTCGCGTCCGGTCGAACCAGGACTCCAGCGCCCACCGCGCCTCCCGGGCCGCCTCGTCCACCACCCAGTGCAGGTCCAGCGCCGCGTCCTGCCCCCGGTCCCGGCGGTAGCGCTCCACCCGCACATACAGCGGCAGCAGGTGCAGTGCCGAACCCGGCGGCGCCTGGCCGGCCGCCCACTGCGCGTACCCGGACGCCTCCACCAGCCGCCGCGTCCCGCCGCGTACATACAGGAACTGCAGCATCCGCAGGTGGGCCTCGCGGTTGAACGGGTCGCGCCGGTCCGCCTCGGCCAGCAGCCCCCACGGGCCCGGCGGCAGCACCGGCTCCGGCGGGGCGGCCCGGTGCTCCTCCCAGCGCTGCTCCGGGTCCAGTTGGGCCAGGGCCAGCAGACACACCCAGGGCACCGGGTCCCGGGGCGCGGCCACGGTGGCCGTCTGGGCCGCGTCCCACGCCTCGATCCACAACTCGTGGGTGCGCCGGTGCCGGTCCCGGCGGGCCCGCAGCGCCCGCTCCACGCCGACCCGGGCCAGCATCACCGTCGCGTGCACGCTGCCCGGCTCCTCGGCGAGCCACGCCCGCACCACGTCGGTGCCGGCCGCGGCCGTCGCCAGGACCTGGGTGCGCTGCGTCCACCGCGGCCACCCGGTGGTCTCCGCCAGCAGGGTGCGCATGGCCATCCAGCGGCCCGCGCGCAGCTCCTGGAGCGCGGCCCGCAGCGCGTGGTCGGGGCCGGCGGGGTCGTAGGAGGGGCGGGCTCCGTCTCTGGCCATCAGCCGCCGGCCCCCGGCCGCCGGCGTACCTGACGTGGCAACGGCCCTCCCCTTGGGCGGTGATGACTGATCTCGGGTGGTCGGCGGTCACTATAGAGGCGACCGTTCGCCCTATCCATTGTTGCCAGGACAACCATCCGGTGCTGCCAAGGCGGCCATCCGGTGCTGCCAAGGCAGCCATCCGGCAAGGGCGGTTGCCCCGCCGTCCGGTGACGGCCGGTCCGCTCGTGAGGACGGCCGGCAGCGCGGCCGGGAGTGCTTGACGCCGGACCGCCGCGACGGCAGGCTGGCGCGGTGATCGTCAGGGCCGGAGCAAAGGACGCGCGATGACGGGGCCGGTGCTCGCCGTCGACCAGGGCACGTCCGGCACCAAGGCGCTCGTCGTCTGCCCCGAACGCGGCGTCCTCGGCACCGGCTTCGCCGAGGTCCGCCCCCGCCACCTGACCGGCGGCCTGGTCGAGGCGGACCCGGGCGAGCTGTACGACTCGGTGGTCGAGGCCGGCCGGCGCGCGCTCGCCGAGGCCGGCGAGGACGTCGTCGCGCTCGGCCTCGCCAACCAGGGCGAGACCGTCCTCGCCTGGGACCCGGCCACCGGCCGCCCGCTCACCGACGCCCTGGTCTGGCAGGACCGGCGCGCCGAGACCGTCTGCGCGGAACTCGCCGGCCACGCCGACGAGTTGCGGCAACTGACCGGGCTGCCCCTCGATCCGTACTTCGCCGCGCCCAAGATGGCCTGGATCCGCCGCCACCGCACCCGCGACGGCGTCGTCACCACCTCCGACGCCTGGCTGGTGCACCGCCTCACCGGCGCCTTCGCCACCGACGCCGCCACCGCCGGCCGCACCCAGCTGCTCGACCTGGACCGCACCGAGTGGTCCCCGCGCGCCCTCGGCCTGTACGGCCTGGCCGGCGAACGCCTGCCCGAGATCACCGACAACGCCCACCCGGTCGGCACCACCACCGCGTTCGGCCCCGAGATCCCGCTCACCGCCGCCATCGTGGACCAGCAGGCCGCCCTGCTCGCCCAGCGGATCACCGGCCCCGGCACCGCCAAGTGCACCTACGGCACCGGCGCGTTCCTGCTCGCGCACACCGGCGACCGGCCCCGGCGTGGCGCGTCCGGCCTGGTCTCCTGCGTCGCCTGGCGGCTCGCCGGGGAAGCCGGCTACTGCCTGGACGGCCAGGTCTACACGGCCGCCTCCGCCGTCCGCTGGCTCACCGGCCTCGGCGTCATCTCCCGCGCCGCCGACCTCGACCCCGTCGGCGGCAGCGTCCCCGACAGCGGCGGGGTCACCTTCGTCCCCGCCCTCGCCGGGCTCGCCGCCCCCTGGTGGCGCGGCGACCTGCGCGGCTCGCTCACCGGACTCGGCCTCGACACCACCGCCGGGCACCTGGTGCGCGCCCTGTGCGAGGGCATCGCCGCCCAGGTCGCCGAGCTGGCCGAGGCCGCCGCCGGCGAGCTGGGCGCCCCGCTGGACACGCTCCGCGTCGACGGCGGCCTCACCCGCTCCGCGCTGCTCATGCAGACCCAGGCCGACCTGCTGCAACGTCCCGTCGAGGTGTCCGCGCTGCCCGACGCCACCGCGCTCGGCGCCGCCGCCCTCGCCCGCCTCGGCGCGGACCCCGGGCTGTGCCTGGCGGACGCCCTGCCCGACGGGAAACCCGCCGCCGTGTACGAGCCCCGCGTCCCCGCCGATCAGGCCGCCGAGCGCCGCGCCCGGTTCCGCGCCGCCGTCGACGCCCTCCTCGGCCCATGACGGTCACCGCGACCGGACCGCTCCCGCGGACGCCGTACGACGTGGCGATCGTCGGCGCCGGCGTGGTCGGCTGTGCCATCGCCCGCGAACTCGCCCGCCATCCCCGGCTGCGCGTCGCCCTGATCGAGGCCCAGGACGACATCGGCCAGGGCACCTCCAAGGCCAACACCGCCATCCTGCACACCGGTTTCGACGCCGCCCCCGGCACCCTGGAGGCCCGGCTGGTCCGCGAGGGCCACGGCCTGCTCGGCGCCTACGCGGCCCGGACCGGCATCCCCGTCGAACGGACCGGCGCCCTGCTGGTCGCCTGGGACGGGGACCAGTTGGCCACCCTGCCCCGGCTGGCCGAGAAGGCCGCGCGCAACGGCTGCCACGACACCGCCCCGCTCGGCCCCGAGGAGCTGTACGCCCGCGAGCCGCACCTCGGCCCCGGCGCGCTCGGCGCCCTGCACGTGCCCGGCGAGAGCGTCATCTGCCCCTGGACGACCACCCTGGCCTACGCCACCCAGGCGGTCCGCGCCGGCACCGACCTGCACCTGAACACCGCCGTACGCGAGGTGGCCTGGGACGGCGGGCACCGGCTGACCACCAGCCGGGGCACCCTGTACGCCCGCCATCTGGTCAACGCGGCCGGACTGCACGCCGACACCCTGGACCGCGCCCTCGGTCACGACGACTTCACCGTCACCCCCCGCCGCGGCCAGCTCCTGGTCTACGACAAGTTCGCCCGCCCCCTGGTGCGGCACATCCTGCTGCCCGTGCCGACCGCCCTCGGCAAGGGCGTCCTGGTCGCGCCCACCGTCCACGGCAACGTCCTGCTCGGCCCCACCGCCGAGGACCTGGACGACAAGAGCGCCACCGGCTCCACCGCCGAGGGGATCGCGGCCCTGCGGGAGAAGGGCCGGCGCGTCCTGCCCGCCCTGGTCGAGGAGGAGGTCACCGCCGTCTACGCCGGGCTGCGCGCGGCCACCGGACACGAGGACTACCGCATCACAGCGCACCCGGGGCAGGCGTACGTCACCGTCGGCGGCATCCGCTCCACCGGCCTGACCGCCTCCATGGCCATCGCTGCCCACGTCACCGGTCTGCTGGCCGGCACCGGGCTCGACCCCGGCCCGGTACGCGAACCGGAGCCGGTGGCCCTGCCCCGCCTCGGCGAGGCCTACCCCCGCCCCTGCCGACGGGCCGACCTGGTCGCCGCCGACCCCGAGTACGGCGCCCTGGTCTGCCCCTGCGAGCGCGTCTCCCGGGGCGAGATCCGCGACGCCCTCGCCAGTACCATCCCGCCGCGCGGCCTGGAGGGCCTGCGCCGCCGCACCCGCGCCGGGGCCGGCCGCTGCCAGGGCTTCTACTGCGGGGCGACGGTCCGCGCGCTGTTCGAACGGGGAACGGGGTCATGACCGCCGTGCGGCACGTGGACGTCCTCGTCGTCGGCGCCGGTCCCGCCGGACTCACCGCCGCCGCACGGCTGGCCGCCGCCGGCGCCGGGCGGGTGGAGGTACTGGAGCGGGAGACCGAACCCGGCGGGGTGCCCCGGACCTGCGCCCACGGCGGCTTCGGCACCCGGATCCGTCCGCTCACCGGCCCCCGCTACGCCCGGCTGCTCACCGAGGCCGCCGAACGGGCCGGCGCGACCCTGCGCACCGGGGTGACGGCACTGGACTGGGCGCCCGAGGGGCCCGTGCTCACCACCGCGGGCCCCGGCGGGCCGGAGACCGTCGCGGCCCGGGCGGTCGTCCTCGCCACCGGCGCCCGCGAACGCCCCCGCGCCGCCCGCCTGGTGCCCGGCACCCGCCCCGCCGGCGTCTACACCACCGGCGAACTCCAGCGGGCCGTCCACCTGTTCGGACAGCACATCGGCACCCGCGCGGTCGTCGTCGGCGCCGAGGACGTCTCCTACGCGGCGGCCGGCACCCTGCGCGCGGCCGGCACCGAGGTCGTCGCCCTGGTCACGGAAGACCCGCGCCCTGGAACCGGCCGCGCCCAAGCCCAGGCGGCCCGGCTGTGCCACCGCATTCCGCTGCTGACCTCCGCCACGGTCACCGAACTCCTCGGCCACGGACGGCTGTCCGGCGTCCGCGTCCGCCACCGGGACGGCCGTACGGCGGTCCTGCCCTGCGACACCGTGGTGTTCACCGGCGACTTCGTACCCGAGCACGAACTGGCCCGGCGCGGCGGCCTCGTCCTCGACCCCGGCACCCGCGGTCCCGCGACCGACGGCGCCTGGCACACCTCGCGCCCCGGCGTCTTCGCTGCCGGCGACCTGCTGCACGCCGTGGAGCCCGCCCGCACCGCGGCCCTGGACGGCGCCCGGACGGCCCGCGCGGTCCTCGCCCACCTGGCGGGCGCCCCCTGGCCGGGCCCCGGGGTGCCCGTCCTGCTGTCGGCACCGCTGTGCCGGATCACCCCCAACCGCGTCACCCCCGAAGCCCCGCCCGACCGCCACCTCCTGCGCACCGGCGCCCCGCTGCCCCGCCCCATCCTGTGCGTCCACCAGGACGGCCGCCTCCTCCACCGCGCCCGGCTCGGCCCCGGCACCGCGCTCCCGCACCGCCCCCTGACCCTCACCGCCCGCTGGCACGACCGCGTCGACCCCGGGGGCGGACCGGTACGGGTGAGCACCGGTTGAGTACGGGCCGAACACGGGCCGAACACGGCGCGGTGGGCCGGCGGCGCCTCAGACGACCCTCAGCCGCACCAGCGCCCCCAAGGTCAGCGCCCCCGGCAGCAGCGGCACCCACACGGTGATGATCCGGTAGGCCAGGACCACCGCCGTGGCCACCGCCGCCGGACCGCCCACCGCGACCAGGGCCACGATCAGCGCCGCCTCCACCGAACCGAGCCCGCCGGGCGTCGGCACCAGGGCCACCGCGACCGTCGCCGCGAGATAGGCCAGCGCCATGTGGGCGCACGGCACCGGCAGCCGCAGCGCCCGGCCGACCGCCGCCAGCCCGGCCGCCTGGAGCGCGGGGAACGCCAGCGAGCCGCCCCACAGCGCCAGCGCCCGGGCGGGCCGGGCGTGCACCGACCGCGCCTCGCCCAGGGCCTCCCGCACGAAGCACCGCACCCGCGCGCGCAGCGGCCGTACCAGGGCCAGGCCGGCGCCCGCCAGGAACAGCAGGCCCGCCGCGGCCGGCAGCGGGAGCCCCGGATCGTCCGGCAGCAGCGCGCCGAACCGCAGCGCGTCCGGGAAGGCGATCAGCAGCGCGGCCAGCAGACCGAGCCGGCCCACGGACTCGGCCAGCAGATACAGGGCGAGCGCGGCCGAGGAACGGGCGAGCGGCACCCCGCACACGGTCATGAACCGCAGGTTCACGGCGCCCGCGCCGAGCCCCGCGGGCAGCAGGTGGTTGGCGGCGCCCGCCGCGAACTGGGTGGCCAGCAGCCGGCCCTTCGGCAGCGGCTGCACCACCGCGCCCTGCCGGGTGACGGCCGCGGCCACCCAGGTCAGACAAGTGGCACCGGCCGCGGCGAGCAGCCACGGCCAGGACGCGCCGCGCAACTGGACGAAGCCCTCGGCGAGCAGGGCGCGGTGCCGTACGGCGGCCACGGCGACCAGCGCGAGCGGCACCAGGCACAGCACCCGGCGGACGGGGACACGACGGGGGAGGGGCATGGCATCCGAGGATGGCCGCGCCCCGCGAACCCCGGGTGAAAAACCGCCGACCTTGACCTCAACGAAGCTTGAGGTCCTACCGTCGTCGGCATGAGCATGGAGACCACCGCCTGGACGCAGCTGCACAGCGTGATGAACGCGCAGTCCCAGCGCCGCCCGTTCGCCCGCGCCACGCTGCGCCGGATCGCCGCCTTCGCCCGCCCGCACCGCGCCGGCATCGCCCGGTTCGTACTGATCGGGGTGGCGACCGCGCTGCTCGCGGTCGCCACCCCCGTACTCGCCGGACGCGTCGTCGACGCGATCGTGGCGGGGCACGACTCCGCCGGCGTGATCCGGCTCTCCCTGCTCATCGCGCTCGTCGCGCTCGCCGAGGCGGGGCTCGGCATCCTCGGCCGGCGCCTGTCGGCGACGCTCGGGGAGGGACTCATCCTCGACCTCAGAACGGCTGTGTTCGATCATGTGCAGCGCATGCCCGTCGCGTTCTTCACACGTACCCGTACGGGCGCGCTGGTCAGCCGTCTCAACAACGACGTGATCGGCGCCCAGCGCGCCTTCGCCAACACCCTGTCCGGCGTCGTCAGCAACCTCGTCACGCTGCTGCTCACCCTCGCCGTCATGCTCACCCTGTCCTGGCAGATCACCCTGCTCGCGCTGGTGCTGCTGCCGGTGTTCGTGCTGCCCGCCCGCCGCATGGGCAGCCGGATGGCCCGCATGCAGCGGGAGGCGGCGGCGCTGAACGCGGCCATGGGCACCCGGATGACCGAGCGGTTCTCCGCCCCCGGCGCCACCCTGGTCAAGCTGTTCGGCCGCCCCGAGGAGGAGTCCGCGGAGTTCGCGGCCCGCGCCGCCCGGGTCCGGGACATCGGCGTGCGCACCGCCACCGCCCAGTCCGTCTTCATCACCTCCCTCACCCTGGTCTCCGCCCTCGCCCTGGCCCTCGTCTACGGCCTCGGCGGCTGGTTCGCCCTGCACGGCACCCTGGAGCCCGGCGCGGTCGTCTCCCTCGCCCTGCTGCTGACCCGGCTGTACGCCCCGCTCACCGCGCTCGCCGGGGCCCGGGTCGAGGTGATGAGCGCACTCGTCAGCTTCGAGCGGGTGTTCGAGGTGCTGGACCTCAAGCCCCTCATCGAGGAGAAGCCGGACGCCCGCGAGGTCCCCGAGGGCCCGGTCGCCGTCGAGTTCGACGACGTCCGCTTCGCCTACCCGGCCGCCGACCAGGTCTCCCTCGCCTCCCTGGAGGAGGTCGCCGCGCTCGACACCCGCGGCGGCACCGAGGTGCTGCACGGCGTCTCCTTCCGCGCCGAACCCGGCCAGACCGTCGCCCTCGTCGGCTCCTCCGGCGCCGGCAAGTCCACCATCGCCCAGCTGCTGCCACGCCTGTACGACGTCGACTCCGGGGCCGTCCGCATCGGCGGGATCGACGTCCGCGACCTCACCTCCGCCTCCCTGCGCGCCACCCTCGGCATGGTCACCCAGGACGGCCACCTCTTCCACGACACCGTCCGCGCCAACCTGCTGCTCGCCCGCCCCGACGCCACCGACGACGAGCTGTGGGACGCCCTCGGCCGGGCCCGGCTCGCCGAGGTCGTACGGTCCCTGCCCGACGGCCTGGACACGGTCGTCGGCGAACGCGGCTACCGGCTCTCCGGCGGCGAACGCCAGCGCATGACCATCGCCCGGCTGCTGCTGGCCCGCCAGCGCGTGGTCATCCTGGACGAGGCCACCGCCCACCTGGACAACACCTCCGAGGCGGCCGTCCAGGAGGCGCTCACCGAGGCACTGGAGGGCCGCACCGCCGTCGTCATCGCCCACCGCCTGTCCACCGTCCGCGCCGCCGACCAGATCCTGGTCGTGGAGTTTGGCCGCATCGTGGAACGCGGCACCCACGACGAGCTGCTGGCGGCCCGGGGCCGCTACGCCGAGCTGCACCGCACCCAGTTCGCGGGCCCCGACGAGACGATGGCCGCGACGGCGCCGGCGGCCGGCTGAGCGGCACCGGGACCGTGCCGGATGGCCGCCGGGACGTGTGAGGCGGGGGCGACTGGATACGCGGTGGGAACGGCAGCATCGTCCGTCCGGAAGGTCATCCCCGCCCATGACCAGCGCACCCCACCACTCCGAGGTCACCCTCCGGGTCAACGGAAAACCCCACACCCTGCGCGTCGACCACCGGCGCGTCCTGCTGGACCTGCTGCGTGAGGACCTGGACCTCACCGGCTCCAAGAAGGGCTGCGACCACGGCCAGTGCGGCGCCTGCACCGTGCTGGTCGACGGGCGCCGCCTCAACAGCTGTCTGCTGCTCGCGGTCACCTGCGACGGCAGCGAGATCACCACCGTCGAGGGCCTCGGCGGCGACGGCGAGGAACCGCACCCGCTCCAGCGGGCCTTCCTGGACCGCGACGCCTTCCAGTGCGGCTACTGCACCCCCGGCCAGCTCTGCTCCGCCGCCGGCCTGCTCGCCGAGGCCGCGGCCGGCCACCCCTCCCACGTCACCGACCCCGCCGCCCCCTCTGGCCGGCCCGTCCCGCTGGACCGGACCGAGATCCGCGAGCGGATGAGCGGCAACCTCTGCCGCTGCGGCGCCTACCCCCGCATCGTCGAGGCGATCGAGGACGTGATCCGGTGAACGGCTTCGGATACCTGCGCCCCCGCACCCTCCAGGAGGCCGCCGAAGCCTGGGCCGCCCACCCCGGCGCCCGCTACCTGGCCGGCGGCACCAACCTGGTCGACCTGGTGAAACTCGGCGTGGAACGGCCCGCCGTGCTCATCGACGTCGGCCGGCTGCCGCTGGACACCACCGAGGAACTGCCCGACGGCTCCCTGCGCGTCGGCGCCACCGTCCGCAACAGCGACCTCGCCGCCGACCCGCGCGTCCGCGACCGCTGGCCCGCCCTGTCCCAGGCCCTCCTCGCCGGCGCCTCCGCCCAGCTGCGCAACGCCGCCACCACCGGCGGCAACCTCCTCCAGCGCACCCGCTGCCCCTACTTCCAGGACCTGGGCAAACCCTGCAACAAGCGGGAACCGGGCAGCGGCTGCGGCGCCCGCGACGGCGTCCACCGCGACCACGCCGTCCTCGGCCACTCCGCGCGGTGCATCGCCACCCACCCCTCCGACATGGCCGTCGCCCTCGCCGCCCTGGACGCCCAGGTCGAGCTGTACGGCCCCGAGGGCACCCGGCGGCTGCCGGTGGCCGACTTCCACCGGCTGCCCGGCGAGCACCCCGAACGGGACACCTGGATCCGCCCCGGCGAACTGATCACCGCCGTGCTGCTGCCGGCCGCCACCGCCGGCGTGCCCTCCGCCTACCGCAAGGCCCGGGACCGGGCGTCGTACGCCTTCGCCCTCGCCTCCGTCGCCGTCGCGCTGCGCGTCGCCGACGGGATCGTCGACCAGGTGGGCGTCGCCTTCGGCGGGCTCGCCCACCGCCCCTGGCGGGCCCGGCACACCGAACTGGCCCTGCTCGGCGCTCCCGCCACACCGGAGGCCTTCGAAGGGGCCGTCGCCCTCGAACTCGCGCACGCCGAGCCCCTGCGGGACAACGCCTACAAGGTGCCCCTCGCCCGCAACCTCGCCCTGGACGTCCTGAACCGTCTCGCCCCGGCCCCCGCGACCGCCTGAGCCGACACAGGAGGACCCCATGACCGGTACGACCGGCACGACCGGTACCGCCCTGGGCGCCCCCGCCGAGCGCCGCGAGGGACGCCAGAAGGTCACCGGCGCCGCCCGATACGCCGCCGAGCACACCCTGCCCGGCCGCGCCCACGCCTGGCCCGTACCCGCCGCGATCGCCCGCGGCCGGGTCACCGCCGTCGACACCTCCGCGGCCCTCGCCCTGCCCGGCGTCCTCGCCGTCCTCACCCCCGGCGCCGCGGCCGGGCTCGGCGACCCCGAGGACGGCACCCTCGCCGTGCTGCGCGGCCCCGAGGTGCCGCACCGCGGCTGGTGCGTGGCCCTCGCCGTCGCCGACACCCTGGAGACCGCCCGCGCCGCCGCCCGCGCCGTCCGCGTCGACTACGCCCCCGAGCCCCACGACACCGCCCTCGACCCGGGCCACCCGGACGCCTACGAACCCCAGGAGGCCGGCGGCCACCCCGGCCGGCTGGAACACGGCGACCCCGAGGCCGCCTTCGCCGCCGCCGAGGTCCGCGTCGACGTCACCTACCGGATCCCCCCGCTGCACAACCACCCCATGGAGCCGCACGCCGGCACCGCCCACTGGGACGGCGACCGGCTCACCGTGTACTCCTCCACCCAGGGCGGCACGACCGTGCGGTCCGTGCTCGCCGGGATGTTCCATCTGCCCGAGGACCACATCACCGTCGTCTCCGAGCACGTCGGCGGCGGCTTCGGCTCCAAGGGCACCCCCCGCCCCGACGTCGTCCTCGCCGCCCTGGCCGCCCGCCACACCGGCCGCCCCGTCACCGTGGCCTACCCCCGCCGGTACCTGCCCACCACCGTCGGCCACCGCGCCGCCACCGTGCAGCGGCTGCGGCTCGGCGCGACCCCCGACGGACGGCTCACCGCCCTGCTGCACGAGGTCACCACCCCCACCTCCCGGGTGCGCGAGTTCGTGGAACACGCCGCGGTGCCCTCCCGCGTCATGTACGCCACCCCGGCCCTGCTCAGCACCCACCGGGCCGTCCCGCTCGACATCCCCGGCCCGTCCTGGATGCGCGCCCCCGGCGAGGCACCCGGCATGTACGCACTGGAGTCCGCCGTGGACGAACTCGCCCACGCCCTCGGCACGGACCCGGTGGAGCTACGCGTACGCAACGAGCCGCACGAGGAGCCCGGCAGCGGCAAACCCTTCAGCAGCCGGCACCTCGTGGAGTGCCTGCGCGAGGGCGCCCGCCGCTTCGGCTGGGCCGGCCGCGACCCGCGCCCCGGCGTCCGCCGCGAGGGCCCGCTGCTGCTCGGCACCGGCGTGGCCGCCGCCACCTACCCCGCCCAGACCGCCCCGTCCACGGCCGCCGCCCGCGCCCTGCCCGACGGCACCTTCACCGTCCGGACCAACGCCACCGACATCGGCACCGGCGCCCGTACCGTCCTCGCCCAGGTGGCCGCCGACGCCCTGAGGGTGCCTTTGGACCGGGTGCGCATCGAGGTCGGCCACAGCGACCTGCCCCCGGCCCCGCTGGCCGGCGGCTCCATGGGCACCGCCTCCTGGGGCTGGGCCGTCCACGACGCCTGCGCCGAACTCGCCTCCCGGCTGGCCGCACACCCCGGGCCGCTGCCCGCCGACGGGATCGAGACCCGCGCGGACACCACCGGGAAGGCCGGCGCCGAGGGCCCCTACGCCCAGCACGCGTTCGGCGCCCACTTCGCCGAGGTCGCCGTCGACACCGTCACCGGCGAGATCCGGGTCCGCCGGCTGCTCGGCGTCTACGCCGCCGGCCGCATCCTCAACGCCCGCACCGCGCGCTCCCAGTTCACCGGCGGCATGGTCATGGGCCTCGGCATGGCCCTGACCGAACACAGCACCCTGGACGCGGCGTTCGGCGACTTCCCCGAGGCCGACCTCGCCTCCTACCACGTGCCCGTGCACGCCGACGTCCCCGACATCGAGGCCCACTGGATCGAGGAGGACGACCCCCACCTCAACCCCATGGGCAGCAAGGGCATCGGCGAGATCGGCATCGTCGGCACCGCCGCCGCCCTCGGCAACGCCGTCCACCACGCCACCGGCATCCGCTTCCGCGAACTCCCCCTCACCCCCGACCGGATCCTGTCCGGCCTGCTGTCCGAGGGGTGACGGTGACCGGGCCCACCTGGGAGTACGACGGCTACCGGCCCGGCGAGGAACGCCTGCGGGAATCCCTGTGCACCCTCGGCAACGGCTACTTCGCCACCCGCGGCGCGCTGCCCGAGTGCACCGCCGACGACATCCACTACCCCGGCACCTACGCGGCCGGCTGCTACAACCGGCTCACCTCCGAGGTCGCCGGTCGCCGGGTCGAGAACGAGGACATGGTCAACCTGCCCAACTGGCTGCCGCTGCGCTTCCGCCCGGCCGGCGGCGACTGGCTCACCCCGGACACCGCCCCGGTCACCGAGCACCACCAGGTCCTCCACCTCGGCCCCGGGACCCTGGAGCGCCGTACCCGCTACCCGCTCGGCGCCGGCGCCGGCCTGCTCGTCGGGCAGCTCCGCCTGGTCCACCTCGCCGACCCCCATCTCGCCGCGCTGCGCACCGAGTTCACCGCCGAGGGCGGCCCCCTCGACCTGGACGTGGAGGCCGCGCTCGACGGGCGCGTCACCAACTGCGGTGTCGCCCGCTACCGCGAGCTGGACGGCCGCCACCTCACCCGCGTCGAAGCCGGCGCCGCCGCCGCACCCGGCACCGTCTGGCTGCGTTGCCGCACCCGCACCTCCGACATCGGCTTCGGCCTGGCCGCCCGGCTCACCGCCGGGGCACCGGTCCGCCACGCCGACGAGACCCGCCGCGCCGTCCAGCGGCTCCGGCTGCGCCTTTCGCCCGGCCGGACGGCCACCGTGGACAAGACCGTCGCCCTGCACACCTCCCACGACCCCGCCATCAGCGACCCGCTGCGCGCGGCCCTGGACCGGACCGCCGCCGCGCCCCCGTTCGATCAGTTGCTGAAGGCCCACCGCACGGCCTGGCAGCAGCTGTGGCGGCGCACCGCGCTCGACGTGCCCGGCGAGGCGGGCAGCATCCTGCGCCTGCACCTGTTCCACGTGCTGCAGACCCTCTCCCCGCACACCGCCGACCTGGACGTGGGCGTGCCCGCCCGGGGCCTGCACGGCGAGGCCTACCGGGGCCATGTCTTCTGGGACGAACTCTTCGTCCTGCCCTACCTCAACCTGCACCTGCCCGAGGTCTCCCGGGCCCTGCTCCACTACCGCCACCGCCGGCTGGACGCCGCCTGCCACGCCGCCGCCGCGCTCGGCCGGCGCGGCGCGCTCTACCCCTGGCAGAGCGGCAGCGACGGCCGCGAGGAGACCCAGCAACTGCACCTCAACCCGCGCTCCGGCCGCTGGCTGCCGGACCACTCCCGGCTCCAGCACCACGTCGGCTCCGCCGTGGCGTACAACATCTGGCACTACTGCGAGGCGACCGGCGACACCGATTTCCGGCACGGCGAGGGCGCCGAGATGCTGCTCCAGATCGCCCGCTTCTGGGCGGACTCGGCCGTCTGGGACGACCACCTCGGCCGCTACCGCATCCGGGGCGTGGTCGGCCCCGACGAGTACCACGACGCCTACCCCGGCGCCGCCCGCCCCGGCCTGGACGACAACGCCTACACCAACGTCACCGCCGCCTGGGTGCTCGGCCGCGCCCTGGAACTGCTGGCCGGCCTGCCCGAACCGCGCCGCCGCGAACTGACCGAGTACTCCGGCCTGGCCGAGGACGAGCCCGCCCGCTGGGAACAGGTCTCCCGGCGGCTGCACATCCCCTTCCACGACGGGGTGGTCAGCCAGTTCGACGGCTACGCCGACCTGACCGAACTGGACTGGCACGGCTACCGCAAGCGCTACGACGACATCCGGCGCCTGGACCGGATCCTGGAGGCCGAGGGCGACACCGTCAACCGCTACAAGGCGTCCAAGCAGGCCGACGTCCTGATGCTCGGCTACCTCTTCTCGCCCGGCGAACTGCGCGGCCTGTTCCAGCGGCTGGGACACCGGCTGGACGAGCACACCTGGACCGCGACCGTCGACCACTATCTGCACCGCACCAGCCACGGCTCCACCCTCAGCGGCCTGGTCCACGGCTGGATCCTGGCCCGCGCCCGCCGCGCCGACGCCTGGCGGTTCGTCCAGGAGGCGCTGCGCGGCGACATCGCCGACCTCCAGGGCGGCACCACCGGCGAGGGCGTCCACCTCGGCGCGATGGCCGGCACCCTCGACCTCGTCCAGCGCGGACTGACCGGCCTGGAGACCCGCGGCGGCCTGTGCCTCGACCCCGTCCCGCTGCCCGAGCTGTCCTCCTACGGCTTCTCCCTGCGCTACCACGGCCACTGGGGCGTGCGGCTGCGGCTGCGCAGCGGCCTGCTGGAGATCGCCGTACCGGCCTCCGACCGCTCACCCATCGACATCCGGCTGCGCGACCGGGTGGTGCCGGTCGGCCCGGGGGAGACGGCCCGGCTGGTGCTGCCGGACTGAGCCGTCCCGGGCGCGTCCGGCTCGACAATCCCGGACGGAGCAGTAGATTTCCAGCCACCGTTTCGAGAGGTCGCCGGCAGACGGGGGCACAGGATGAGCCAGCACGACGGGGCCGTGCTCCGAGGCTTCCGCACGGGTGACGGACCGGAGGTGGTCGAGACGTGGTGCCGCAGCGCGCCGGCCGACCCCCTCACCCCCGACCGGTTCCGCTCCCTGGTCCTGCTCGACGCCAACTTCGACCCGGAAGGGCTCCGCCTCGCCGTGTCCGGCGGCCGGGTCGCCGGCGCCGCCTACGCGGTGCGCCGGCTGGTCCCCCAGTCCGGCACCGACCTGGAGCCCGAGCAGGGCTGGATCCCGTTCTTCTTCGTCGACCCGGCCGCCCGCGGACGCGGCCTCGGCCGACGGCTGCTGACCGACGCCCTCGACTGGCTGCACGGCCACGGCCGCACCCGGGTGGACTTCGCGTCGTACACACCGAACTACCTCCTGCCCGGCCTGGACACCGCGACCTACCCGGAAGCGGCCGGGCTCCTCGCCTCGCTGGGCTTCCGCACGCTGTACGAGGCGGCGGCGATGGACCGGAGCCTGGTCGGCTACCGCCTCCCGGACGAGATCGCCCGCCGCCGGGACGACCTGACGGCACGCGGCTACCGGTTCGCCACCCCGGCCGACGACGACCTCGTGGACCTCATCGCGCTCGCCGGGAGCCGCTTCGACGCCGACTGGGCCCGCGCCATCCGCGCCTGCTGCGCCGCCGGCACCTCGCTGGACCGGATCGTCGTCGCCCGCGACCCCTCGGGCCGCCTGGCCGGCTGGGCCATGCACGGGGCGTACGAGCAGGCGGCCGAGCGGTTCGGGCCCTTCGGGGTGCGCGAGGAACTGCGCGGCAGCGGAGTCGGCAAGGTCCTGCTCCACCTGGTCCTGGAGCGGATGCGGGCGCGCGGCGCGCACGGCGCGTGGTTCCTGTGGACCGGCGAGGACTCCCCGGCGGGCCGTCTGTACCGCGCGGCCGGCTTCACCACGACCCGGGTGTTCCGGGTGCTGCGCCGCGAGGCCGCCCGGTGACGCCGCCCCGCGGACCGAGCCGCCGCCACATCGCGCTCGCCCTGCCCTCGGCACTGCTCGCCGCAGGCTGCGCCGCCCCGCACCGGGGCACCGGACGGCCCGGCGACCCCGTCGTCCTCACCCTGCTGACCCACTACGCGAGCGGCGCGCTCCACCGGGCACTCCAGGGCCCGGTCGACGAGTGGAACGCCACCCACGACCGGGTCAAGGTACGCACCAAGGCCGTCGAGTTCACCGACCTGCTGACCACGTTCATGGTCCGGCAGGCCGCCGGCCAGGGCGCCGACATCCTCCACCCGTACTGCCTGTGGAACGGCCAGCTGGTGCGCGCCGGAGTACTGCGGCCCGCGCCGCCCGAGCACGCCGAGCGGATCCGGCGCGACTGGGGCGAGGCCGCCGTCGGCGCCGTGACCGTGGACGGCACGGTCTACGGCTATCCCACCGAGGCCCAGACGTACGCCCTCTACTACAACCGGCGGCTGCTGCGCGAGGCCGGCGTCGACGGCCCGCCGGCCACCTGGCCGGAGCTGGAGGAGGCCGCCTACCGCACCACCCGACGCGACCGGTACGGCAACCCCCTCGTCCAGGGGTTCGGGCTGTCGGCGAACGACGACGCCACCACCGTCGGCCAGACCCTCGCCCTGCTGCACGCCGCCGGCGGACGCTTCGTCACCCCCGACGGCCGGTCCACCGCCATCGACTCGCCGGCCGGCCGCGCCGTGCTCGCCCTGGAGCACCGGCTCGTCGCCCGCGGGGCGAGCGCCCCGGCCGTCAACGTCTACCAGGCCTTCCCGTCCGGACGGGTGGCCATGGTGGTCGGCGCCGGCTGGTGGACCGGGAGCCTGCGGCCCCTGATGGGCGGCGGCTACCGGGACGTGGGCGTCGCCCCCGTGCCCGTCCCCGCGCCGGGCGCCCGCCCCGCCACCCTCGCCACCGGCTTCATGCTGGGCGTCAACACGGCCAGCCGGCACCCGCGCGAGGCCTGGGAGTTCCTGCGCTGGCTCAACGCCGACCGGGTCACCGCGGGGAACGGCACGGCGGCCACCCGGATGAGCGCCCTGCAGGTGTCCGTCGGCTCGCTCACCGCCCGCGCCGACGACATGCGCGCGCTCCTCGGCACGGGCGGCGACCCGAACCTGCGCCCGTTCCTGGACGCCCTGGACTACGCCGTGCCGGAGCCGAACGGGCCGGGCGCGGCCCGGGCCAAGACGCTGCTGCGCAAGAACATCGAGGCGCTGTGGACCGGCCGGCGGTCGGTCGAGGAGGCGCTGCGCACCACCCGCCGCCAGGTCGACCAGGAGGTGTCCCGGTCATGGTGAACGTCCTGACCCCGCAGACGCCCGAGCGGGCACCGGGCCCGGCACCCGCCGGGCCCGCCGGCCACGGCCGCCGCCGGGCCCGGCACCGCCAGACGGCCGTCGCCTACCTCTTCCTGGCCCCGGCACTGCTGTTCTTCGCGGTCTTCCTGCTCCTGCCGCTCGGCTTCGCGCTGCTGCTGTCGGTCTCCCACTGGACCGGGTTCGACCTCGGCGCCATCGACCCGGTGGGCCCGGACAACTTCGGCGCCCTCTTCACCGGCGGGTCGACGTTCCTGGTCCCGGTCCTCACCAACACGCTGCTGTTCGCGCTCGGCACCGTCGCTCTGGCCCTCACGGGCTCGGTGGTCGTCGCCACGTGCGTCGACCGGCTGCGGTTCCAGGGACTGTGGCGCACCCTGTACTTCCTGCCGATCGTCACGACCGTCGTCGCCGTCGGCAACGTCTGGAAGTACATGTACGAGCCGGGCGGCCTGGCCAACGGCGTCCTCAACGCCCTCGGACTCGGCTCGGTGGCCTTCCTCCAGGACCCGGACACCGCGCTGCCCTCGGTCGTGGCCGTCCAGGCCTGGGCCTCCCTCGGCTCGGCGATCCTCGTGCTGACCGCCGGGCTGAAGTCCATCCCCGCCTCCTACCACGAGGCCGCCGCGCTGGACGGCGCCGGCCCCGGCACCGTCTTCCGGTGCATCACCCTGCCGCTGCTGCGGCCGTCCCTGCTGTTCGTGTGCGTCACCCAGTTCCTCACCGGCCTGCAGTCCTTCGCGCTGATCACCGTGATGACCCGGGGCGGCCCGGGCGACGCCACCAACGTGGCCGCGCTGGAGATGTACCGGCGGGCCTTCGACTACGGCGACTGGGGCACGGCGAGCGCCGCCGCGTTCGTGCTGTTCGCCGTGGTCCTCGTGGTCACCCTGGCCCAGCTGTGGATCTTCCGGCGGGCGGGGGAGGACGCGTGACGCGGCGCCGCCTCCCGTGGCTTTCGTACCTGGTCGTGGTGACCGGCGCCGTACTCACGGTGGTGCCGTTCCTGGACATGGTGATGACGTCCTTCAAGGGGCCTGGAGAGGCGGGCACACTGCCGTACCGGTTCCTGCCGAAGGCGTTCGCGCTGTCCAACTACCGGGCGGCACTCCACCAGCTGAACCTTCCGGTGCTCTTCCGCAACAGCGTCGTCGTCACCGCCGTGATCACCGCGTCGGTGCTGCTCACCTCGTCGCTCGCGGGCTACGCGCTGGCCAAGCTCCGCTTCCCCGGCCGGGATCTCGTCTTCCGGCTGGTGCTGTCGACCATGATGTTCCCGCCGTTCCTCTTCCTCATCCCGCGCTTCCTGATCCTGGTGCACTGGCCGCTGGCGGGCGGCAACGACCTGTTCGGGCGCGGCGGCGCGGGCCTGACCGTCAGCATCGCGGCCCTCGCCGTGCCGTTCCTGGTCAACGGCTTCGGGATCTTCCTGACCCGCCAGTTCATGCTGTCCCTGCCCGACGAGGTCCTGGAGGCCGCCCGTATCGACGGGGCCGGCGAGTTCACGGTGTGGTGGCGGATCGTGCTGCCGCAGACCAGGCCGGTCCTGGTCACCCTCGGGCTGCTGACCTTCGTCGACGCCTGGAACGAGTACATCTGGGCGCTGCTCGTCTCGACCGCCAACCCGGACCTGATGACCCTGCCGGTCGGCGTCCAGCTGCTGCGGGACCACGTCGACCCGGCCCGCACGATGCCCGTCGTCATGGCCGGTCTCGTCCTGAGCGTCCTGCCGGTGCTGGTCCTGTTCCTGCTGCTGCAGAAGCACTACATCCGCGGCGTCATGCTCAGCGGCCTCAAATAACGAATCGTGCGCCTCGCGCATCACGGCCCGGACACACCGCCGTCCGCGATCTCGACGGCGGCGACCGGCCGGACCACCATGGGGGAGCGGCCGAGGACGGGAGGAGCGGTGCGGACATGGGGGTGACCGGCGCGCCCTTGCGCGTCCTGGCCGTGGACGACGAACGACCCGCGCTCGACGAACTGCTGTACCTGCTGGGCGAGGACCCCCGGGTCGGCACGGCCGTGCCCGCGCGGGAGGCCACGGAGGCGCTGCGCAGGCTCGGCGACGCCCTGACACGGGACCCGGACGGCCCGGAGGGCTTCGACGTCGTCTTCCTCGACATCGGCATGCCCGGCCTGAGCGGCCTCGAACTGGCACGCACCCTGGGCGGGTTCACCGCGCCGCCGATGGTCGTCTTCGTCACCGCCTACGAGGACTTCGCCGTGCGCGCCTTCGACCTCAAGGCGGTGGACTACCTGCTCAAACCGCTGCGCAAGGAGCGCTTCGCCGAGGCCGTACGGCGCGTCGCCGAACTGGTCCGGGCCGGCCAGGGACCCCGCCCGGCCGCGCCCTTGGCGCCCGCGCCCACCGCACCCGCCCCCGGCGGCCATGTGCCCGTGGAACTCGGCGGGGTGACCCGGTTCGTGCCCCTCGCCGACATCACCCATGTCGAGGCACAGGGCGATTACGCCCGGCTGCACACCGGCGAGGGCAGCCATCTGGTGCGGATCCCGCTGTCCACACTGGAGGAGCAGTGGCGCGCGCACGGCTTCGTACGGATCCACCGCAGCCGGCTGGTCGCCCTCGGCCGCATCGAGGAACTGCGCGTGGAGGGCGGGAACCTGACGGTCCGGATCGGTGACCGGACGCTCGCCGTCAGCCGCCGCAACGCCCGCGACCTGCGCGACCTGCTGACCGGCCGCGCGACGGGCCGGGCACGCTGACACCGGCCGGTCAACCACCGGGCCCCGGTGTTAAGTTGGGCCCCATGGACGCAGGTCACCTCACCCGGGCGGAGACGGACGGCCCCCCGGTGTTCCCCGCACGGCACGGCTCGTTCTCGGTCGAGAAGGACTTCACGGTGACCCGCGCCGAGGTCTTCCGCGGCTTCGCCGACCCCTCCCTGCGCAGCCGCTGGTTCCGGCTCCCCGGCCCCTCCGGCACCGCCGAGCACCACCTGGACTTCCGGACCGGCGGCGGGGAGAGCGCCCGCAACGTCTTCGTCCTGGGCGACACCGAGGAACATCTCGCCTACCGCTCCCGCTTCCTGGACATCGTCCCGGACACCCGGATCGTCTACGTCTACGAGGCCGAGGTCGACGGCGCCCGCCGCTGGATCTCCCTCGTCACCGTCGAACTCACCGACGAGCCCACCGGCTGCCGCCTGACCTGGACCGAGCAGTACACCTGGCTCGTGCCCACCGGAGACGGCGACCAGGACGCCGCCCATCTGCGCGGCGGCACCCGCCTGCTGCTCAACGGCCTGTCCACGGTGGTCGATCCGGACCGCCACCTCGGCCTCGCACACCGCCCGGCGCCGTAGCCGCGCCGCCGCCGGACGGCCGTAGGACGGATGGGGTTCGCCCCCGCCCCGCCTCCCCGTCCCCGGCCACGGTCGGCGAACCGGTGCGGCCCTCGCCGCGGGGCGTCACCACCGCCCGCGGCCTTCAGTCGGCGCCGGGCTGGACCAGCTTGAAGGCGAGCCGGGCACCGGCCCGGTGCACGGACTGCCGCAGGCGCGCGGTCAGGGGCCGGGCCGGCGCCGCGGGCGGCCTGCCCGCCAGGCGGGGGAAGAGCGCCTCGGCGTTGGTGCGGCTGACGGCGGTCAGGGTGTCGGCGTCCACATGGGTGTCCAGACCGGCGGCGAAGTACTGCCCGGCTGCGGTGGGCGCGAACGGCCAGTCGCTGCCGAACAGGACGTGCCCGGGGCGGGCGAAGCCCAGCAGGGTGGGCAGGGCCGCCGGACTGGAGGAGAGCGCGGTGTCGAAGTAGAAGGACTGGAAGTCGTCCAGCACGTCCAGCGGGCAGCGCCCGGTGTCGTTCGCGATGGTGACGGCCATGCGGTGCGAGGCGTACGGCACGAAGCCGCCGCCGTGGCTCAGCACGAACCGGATGTTCGGGAAGTCCCGCACGATGCCGCCCCGCACCAGGAGGTAGGCGGCGCGGGTGGTGTCGAGCAGGAAGTCGGCGGCGAACGGCGGGATGTCCTTGATCGCCGGCGCCGGCAGCTCGGCCGGGTGGACGAACACCACCGCGCCGTGCTCGTCCAGGCACCGCCACAGCGCGTCCTGGCCGGGCGAGCCGAGGTAGACGCCCTGGGTGTTGGCGAGCAGGGTGACCCCGTCCGCGCCCAGCGAGAGCAGCGCCCGGCGGGCCTCGTTCACGGCCGCCTCGGCGTCCGGCATGGGCAGGGTGGCGAACCAGCCGAAGCGGCCGGGGTGGTCGGCGGCCAGGGCGGCGGAGAAGTCGTTGAGCCGCCGGGCCAGGCCCGCGGCCTCGGCCGGGTCGGTGAGGAAGCCGGTGCCGGGCGTGGAGACGGACACCATCGCCGTGGCGGTGCCCAGCAGGTCCATCGACTCCAGCGCCGCCCCCGGGTTCCAGTCGGGCAGGGTGCGGCCACCCGCCTCGGCGATGCCCGCCTGGGCGAGCAGGGCGCCGTAGAAGGGCGGTGTGACGTGCTGGTGGACGTCGATCCGACGAAGTGCGGCGGGCATGCGGTGACCTGCTGACTCTCTCTCGGGGATGGATTTCCGGACGGCACGGGTGGGCGGCGGTGCCCCGCCGGACGCCACCGGCACCGGGCCGGGACGGCCGGGGCGCGCCTCGACGGGCCCGGCCGGCGCCGGCGGCGGGCGCGGCGGTCGGGACGCCGGGTGATGTCCGCCCACCGAGGTCCGGGGCGCCGCCGTAACCGGTGGGGACGTCCGGCGGACATGGGACGCCCCGGCCGTGCGCACCGGAACCGGCCGGGGCACACGCGCCCCGCGCCCCCGCTCGACGGCGGGGCGGACGCGCCGCGTTGCCGGCCGGCCGGGGTCATCGGGCGCGCTCCGCCGCCATGCGGACGCCCGTCTCGTACACCAGCCGGGCGTGGAACTGGAACATCTCCACCAGATCGACGCTGTCGCCGTTGAACTCCCGCTGGACGAAGAGTCCGTCGGCCCCGGCGATGGCGTAGGTGGTGAGGAGGCGCACCGCGTCCTCGTCCAGCTGGGGCAGCACGAACCGGACGACTTCCTCGATCCGCTGCCGAGCGATGTGGCGGACCTGGAAGAACACCGTCCGGCTCCGGGGCTCCTCGGGCCGCCGCTCCAGGGCGAGCATGAGACCGAGACGCAGGAAGTCCGGCTCGTTCACCAGGGACTTGGCCACGTTCGCCGCCATGATCATGGCCCGGTCCAGGGGGGTGCCGGCTTCCTCGCCCGGCAGTTCGACGGCCGCGAGCCAGGTCTCGAAACTGCGCTCGATGACCGCGGCGATCAGGTCGTCCTTGTCCCTGAAGTGCCAGTAGATCGAGCTGGCCGGCAATCCGCAGCGGGCGCTGACCGCCGCGATCGACGTGCCGTCGTACCCGCGTTCGCCCGCGATGGCCACCGCCGCGTCGAGAATCCGCTGCCGCGACTCCACGCCGTTGGCGCGCTTCTTGCCACTCGTCCGCGGCCCGGTCATGCAGAAGACCCTTCCGTCGCCCCGCTCTTGACCCTGTCGGGCGCCGATCTTACCGTAATGCCTGCTCCAATTGGAGCAGGCATTACAGCAAGTCGCGGGACGGGCGGCCGGCCCCGCCACGGAACGGCCGGGCCGGCCGGGGATCAGTCCTCGATCCAGCCGTGGCTCTCGCTGAACTTCACCAGCGCGGCGCGGATGCCGAGGATCTGCTCCGCGGTCAGCAGCGGGCTCGCGTTCAGCAGCAGCTCCGTCACCTCCCGCCGGTACTCCGCGGCACTGAGCACGTCGCACAGCGGCTGGCCGGACTCGTCCGGCAACGGCCGCGATACCGCGCCCGGCCGCCGCGGCGGGCCGGGCTCGACGCCCTCGGCGAGCCGGATGTTCGACGCCTTCGGCCCCCGCTCGCCGTCCTCCACGTCGAATTCCACGACCAGCCCCGGGCGCAGGTACTCCTCGGGGATCAGCAGATCGTTCACGTGCAGGAAGACATCCTCTCCGCCGCCTTCCGGCGCGACGAACCCGTAACCGCGCGAACTGTCGAAACGGACGACACGACCCGCGACCATGCGGAACCCCCAACTCCTCGAAACCACACACCATCCGGGAGGTGTCCCCGGAAACCGTCTACGGATGGTAGCCGCGTACCACCGCCGCCCGGCGGCCCTCCCCGTCGGGCATGATCGAGGCCATGGAGCACGCACACCTGCCGACCACCGCGTCCGCGGTCACCGCGATACGCGCGCTGGCGGAGGAATTCCGGCTGTCGATATCGGTCACCGACGACATCGGGGCGGACCGCACCTCGCGCCGTACCTCGGCCCCGCTCTTCACCGCGTCCGACCCCGACGGCTCGCTGCCGCACGAGGCGTTCGTGGAACTGGCGGGCCCGCCGTCGGTGAGCGTCCGGCTCTTCCCCGAGGACGACGCGAAGATCACCGTCGAGGGTGTGGAGTTCCACGACGTCCCCCGCGATGCCGTCCCCGCCTTCCTCCGGTCCGTCTACGGCGGACTGGCCTTCACCAAGAGCCGGCTGTTCCCGCCCGGGCAGTGGCTCGTCGTCCCGCTGCCCGGCGACGAGACGTACAAGGAAGTGGTCCCGTTCCCCGGCCCGACCGCCTGGCTCGCCCGCGGCGTCCGTCGCTAGCGCGCCCGGGCCGTTGCGGGGGTACGGAGACATGGACGGCCGCAGGCGCGTTCTCATCGTCGCCTACGACAACGCGCAGATCCTCGACATCGCCTGTCCGAGCAGCGCCTTGGACATCGCCAACCGCTACGGCGCGGCGCCGCCGTACCTCGTCGAACTGGCGACCCTGGGCCGCCGGGCCGCCCGCAGTTCTGCGGGGATCCTGGTGGGCGCCGGGCAGGACCTCAAGACGGTCACGGGCTTCGTGGACACGCTGATCGTCGTGGGCGGCGTCGGATGCGAGGACGCGGCGGCGGACGAGGCGCTCCTGGCACAGGTGCGCCGGCTGGCCGCCCGCAGCCGACGGGTGGCCTCCGTCTGCACGGGCGCCTATGTGCTGGCCGCGGCCGGCCTGCTGGACCACAGACGGGTGACGACGCACTGGGGGTGGGGCGAACGGCTCGCCGAGCGGTACCCCGCCGTGGCCGTGGACGTGGGCCCCCTCTGCATCCGTGACGGCAATGTCTACACCTCCGCCGGGGTCACCAGCGCGCTGGACCTGACCCTGTCGCTGATCGAGGACGACCACGGGCCCACGCTGGCCCGCGCCGTCGCCCGGGAACTCGTCACCCTTGTGCACCGCCCCGCCGACCAGGCGCAGATATCGGTGTTCCTGGCCGCCCCGCCACCCCAGGACCGACTGGTCCGGGATCTGATGGGCTACGTCTTCGGCCATCTGACCGAGGACCTGGCCCCCGCCGTCCTGGCCCGCCGCGCGGGGATCAGCACCCGCCATCTGACCCGCCTGTTCACCGCCCACCTCGGTACGACTCCGGCCCGGGCGGTGCGGGTGGCGCGTACCGAGGCGGCGGCGCAGCTGGCGCGGTCCAGCGGGCTTCCGCTGGCGGCGATCGCCCGCCGCTGCGGGTTCGGGTCGGCACAGACCCTGCGGCAGGCGTTCCTGGACCACTACGGGGTCACGGGGGACACGATGCGCAGGATGCCGGACATGCCGGCGCCGCTTGCCGCCCCCGGGCAGCAGACTCCGGGACATGACCGACAGCACGCGCACAGCGCACAGCACGCGGCACTCGACGACCCGTAGGACCGTCCTGCGCGGGACCGTCGCCACCGCCGCCCTCGCGGCCACCACGGCGGCCCCCGCCGGAACGGCACACGCAGCGCCGCCGGCCGGCGACGGCCCAAAGATCGGCATCCTCCTCTACGACGGCTTCAGCCTGCTGGACCCCACCGGCCCCGCGGAGGTCCTGTCCCGGCTGCCCGGCGCCACCGTGACCATGATCGCCGAGCGGCGCGGCGCGGTCCGCACGGACACCGGGGACGTGGCCGTGGTCGCCGAGCGCTCCCTCGACGAGGTGGACCGCCTCGACGTCCTCCTCGTCCCCGGCGCGGGCAACCGCGGCACCGGGGCCGCGATGAACAACCCGGCGCTCCTGGACTGGATCCGCCGGATCCACCGGCACACCCGGTGGACGACCTCGGTGTGCACCGGAAGCATCGTCCTGGCCGCCGCGGGACTGCTGGACGGACGGCAGGCGACGACCTATTGGGCCGCCGCCGAATACCTGGAGTCCACGTTCGACGTGACCTACCTGCCCCGCCGCTACGTGCACTCCGGAAAGATCATCACCGCGGCCGGGGTGTCGGCGGGCATCGACATGGCCCTGTACCTGTCGTCCCTCCTCGCCGGAACCGACACCGCGAAGGCGATCCAACTCGCCGTCGAATACGACCCCCGGCCCCCCTACGACTCCGGCAACGCCACCCGGGCCGACGCGCAGCTGAAGGAAAGGGCCCTGAAGCTCCTGGAGGAGTCCCAGGCGTAGGGAGGGGGCCCGGCCGCCCCTGCGAACCCCGGGCCCGTAGCGTTGCTCGGACCGGCAGCGGTCACGGTTGCGGGGCGCCCCGTACCGGGTAAACAGGCTGGTGGAAGGTGGCCACATGCGTGAAGAGGAACTCGATGAGATCGAGGAGTTGTGCTCTGCGGCCACTCCGGCGCCTTGGTTCGTCAGGACCTTGGACGATGACGCCGCCATGAATCTCGTGGCGGTGAGCACGGCTCCCGACACTGGTGCCGCCGAGAGGTGGCCGAACTTCGATCATCGAGACATCATCGCCGCGACATTGGTTCAGCATCCGCGGTACGTCGATTCCGGCGACGAACGCTGGGACGAGAACGCGGCCTTCATCGCCATGGCGCGGGAGGCTGTGCCGCGCCTTGTGGAAGAGGTCCGGCGCCTCCGGGCCCTGCTCGCGGGTGAGGGGAGCGGCCAATGAGGGGCCATTCAGGGCGGTGAAAATTGACGTGGGCAGAGAACACCTCCGGGTCAACCGATTCGGCTTCGCAGAGTACGAGGACATGGCCGACCTCGCTCGTGGTGTCGACGTCGCCGAACTGGCAGGGGCTCTGAGTTCGATCGTGGAGCTGGTGCTCTCGGAGGAATCCGGCCTGCTCGATTCGCTGACGGACGAAGCGCAAGCGGACTTCGTGGTCCCCCTCGGCATGTGCGCCAAGATGCTGTCGAGCGGCGAGTACTCGGCGATGGAGCTGGTCTCCGCGGCCTGCACCGTGGGTTACTGCGCCGGATCGCACATGTCCGAGTTCCCGGACGACCTCGCGCGGATGCTGTCCCGGCTGCCTCGCTGAGTGATACGGACAGCGAATCGCGAGCCCCGCCAGGACACACCTGGCGGGGCTCGCGGGCGGGGTTCGCCGCCGGGGGTCAGCGCCGGTCGTGGTCCGAACTCTTGAGCCCGAACCGGGCCACGCTCTCGTCGGTGGCCCACCGCTGGAAGCCGGCCTTCTCCAATACCCGGATCGAGGACGGGTTCGACAACTCCACGTCGGCGGTCACGGTGTGCACGTCCGGCGCGGTGAGGGCGAACTCCGCGAGAGCCCGGGCGGCCTCGGGGGCGTAGCCCCGGCCACGGCGGGAGGCCACGATGCCGTAGCCGATTTCGAGGGTTCCCCCGGTGGGCGGCCAGAACAGGCCGATCGAGCCCACCACCGAGCCGCCGTCGCGCTCGATGATCAGACGGTGGCCGTATGCGCCGAGCCAGGCGGGATGCCGCTCGAAGAGGGCCGCGATGACACGGTCCCCTTCGGCGGGGAAGTCGTCCGCCCAGCGGGGCGACCTGGTGCCGTCGAGGACGGCGGCGGCCTCGGCCATGGTCCAGGGCCGCAGGACGAGGCGATCGGTGGTCAGCTGGATGCGGTCCGATGCGGTGGAGGAAGTCATGTGTCACTCCTGGTCGTGGGAACGACCGGACCGCGCTCTAGGGACGCGCGGGCCGGACGAGGGCATGCTGAAGCCGGCCTACGGCAGCCATATTCATCAACCTCCCCGCCCCGTGATCACGCGCCTCCCGCGCCGGCGTGAACATAGCACGCGCTTCCTCGGCGTGCTCAATTCGCGTCCAGCTTCTCCCTCAGCTGACCACGTGAGGTGATACCGAGCTTCGGGAAGATGCGGTAGAGGTGGGCGCCGATCGTCCGCGGCGACGGTTACCATCGCTGGCCTATTTCGTTGATTGGACAGGCCGTCCGCCGCGAGGGAGTCCCGGGCGATGCGGGTGGAAGGCCCGGTCGGAGGGGTCGAAGACGCGCCGAACGGAGTCGAACGCCTCGGCGTGGTTGCCGTCGGTCAGGCCCGTGAGCAGACACACCAGGGGGCGGCCCGCATA
>NZ_BAAASM010000030.1:186017-195054 GCF_039532885.1 Streptomyces nogalater
CTGGTGCCGCTCTCGTCAGCGCTGGTCGCCGGAGCCGTCCTCGGGTGCCAGGAGTACCGCTATACGGCTGCTGTGGGCCACGGCGTCGCTGACTCGCGGGTGGACGAGCGCTTCGAGAGATCCGCGGTGGTGAGGGCTGAGGATCAGCAGGTCGGCCTGCCATTCCGCGGCGGCGGACGAGATGGTGGTGGCGATCTGAGTCGTCAGCGCGCCGACGACGGTGCCGTCCGCCCCGACGCCCGCGTCACGCAGCCCGGCGACCGCCTCGTCGAGGATGGCCTTGGCTTCCGAGTCGTCCTCCAGGGAGACCACGGCGGCCATCGTCGCCGTGGAGGGAGCGATGTGCAGAACACGGACCTTGGCACCGGTCAGCCGGGCCATGTCACCCGCCAGGCGGATCACGGAGTGGCGGGCCGGGCTGGGATCAACCGCGACGAGAATGCGCTGAAACATTGCTTCCATCCTTTTGCTGGTGCGTTCCTTGTGAGGTGCGTACGTGGTTGAGGTGCGTGCGTGGTGAGGTGCAGGTGCCTCGGCGGTGCGGGAGGCGTCAGGCCCCCGGGCCGTGGACCATGGGGCCGGCGGCGGCGTCGAAGGCGTGGGTCACCTCGGGGGAGGTGCCTTCTACGAGCAGCTTCCGCGCCTCTTCCTCGAAACGGCGGTCGTTCGCCGTGAGCCGGCCCCGGTGCTGGGCCAGGTGCTCCGACCACGAGGCGACCAGATAGTTCTCGATGAACCGTTCGGGGTCGCCGCCGTCCTGGAAGAGCCCCCAGGTCACGGCTCCGGTACGGCGCCGGGAACGGGCCACGTGCCGCATACGGTCGGTGAAGGCGGCCCGGTCCGCCGGGGCGACCCGGTAGGTGACGGAGACGAGCACCGGTCCGTCCCGCGGCCCGGGTTCGAACACCAGGGGCGGTACGGGCCAGTGGGCGGAGGGGCTGGGATCGACGCCGTCCGTGTGGTGCAAGGGCCACCAGCGCACGCTCAGGGCACTGCCCACCAGGAGCCCGGCGCCGGTCAGCAGGGCGGGGGTCAGCCCCACGCCGTCGACCAGCGCCCCCCACAAAGGCGCGGTCAGCGCCTGCCCGCCCTGGAAGACCACGAGGTAGATCGCGAGACCCCGGCCCCTGACCCAGCCGGGCAGCCGCTGCTGGACAGCGGCGTTGAGGGTGGACAGGACGCCGATCCAGGCCAGACCCGCGGGCAGCAGGGCAGCCACCGCGAGCCAGGGGGTGCGCGTGAGGGCCAGCACCGCCAGCGTCACGGCGAAGACCGCCGCCCCGGCCGCGAGGGTGCCGTTGGCTCCCAGTTTCCGCCGGATCACGGGCAGGGCGAAGGCGCCGCCCACCGCGCCGACGCCGACGACGCCGAGCAGGAGCCCGTACCCGCCCGAGCCCAGTCCCAGGGAACGGCTCGCCACCAGGGGAAGAAGCGACCACAGGGCGGCTCCACCCGGGATGAACAGGGCCGTGCGCAGCAGGACCCGGCGCACGCCGGGGGCGTGCCAGACGTAGCGGCGGCCGGCCTGCACGGCGGCCAGGAGTCCCTCGCCGCGGGCCACGGGCTGTCGCGTGGCGGGCCGCCGCCACAGCAGCAGGACCGACGCGATGCCCAGGTAGGACAGGGCGTTGAAGGCGAATACCCAGCCCGCGCCGGCCGCCGCCACCACCGCGCCGCCGAGGGCCGGGCCCACGGCGCGGGCCAGGTTCATGTTCACGGCCCCCAGCGCCGCCGCCTGCCCCAGCTGCACGCGCTCCACCAGCTCGGGCTGGATCGCCTGCCAGGCCGGGCCCATCAGCGCGGTGCCGCAGCCGAGCAGGAAGGTGAGACCGAGGAGGGCGCCCGGGGTGAGAGCACCCTGGAACGCGAGCACCGTCAGCGCGGTGGAGACGGCGAGCATGGCGAACTGGGCGACCAGGAGCACCCCGCGCCGGTCGTAGCGGTCGGCCAGCACACCGGAGGGCAGCGCGAGCAGGACGACGGGGAGGCTGGAGGCGGTCTGCACCAGCGTCACCAGCGCGGCGCCGTGCCCGACGAGCAGCCACTGGGCGCCGACCGTCTGCATCCAGGTGCCCGTGTTGGAGACCAGTTGCGCGATCCACAGCGCGCGGAAGACACGCGCCGCGAGGGGCGCCCAGGCCGAGTCGTGCGAGAGCCTCATGCGGCAGGCCTGGTCCAGTCGGGGTCGGCGGCCGACAGGCGGTGGGCGGCCACCGAGGTGACGGCGAGCAGCAGCAGGGCGAGGACCAGGATGGGGAGGAGGTCGACGTGTTCCAGGAGCAGGGCTCCCACCAGGGCGCCGAGGAACATGGCGAGGACGGAGAGGATGCGCCGGCCGGGCCGGGGGGTCGGCCCGCCGGCCGGGGAGGAGTCCGCGGCCAGCCCGGTCAGGGTGAGGGTCAGCACGGTGGTCGTCAGGTCCGGCACCCCGAGCCGTCGCGCCACCGCGTTCTGCATGCCCATGGCGATGCCGAGCAGCACGATCAGGGTGTAGCGGGCCGGACCGGTCACCTCGCCGTGCGTGAGGAGCAGTGTGCCCACCGTGCCGGCGACCAGTACGGCCTGCAGGGCGGTCGTCGCGGTCAGCAGCCGGCCGCGGTGTGCGGCGAACCGGGTGCCGAACCGCCCTCCCGCCAGCGCCCCGACGAGGAAGGACACCATCGAGACGAGGGACGCGGGTACGGACAGGCCGGGCGCGCCTGCCAGGGCGAAGCCCAGGAAGACCACGTTGCCGGTCATGTTGGCGACGAAGACCCGCCCGAGCGCCAGATAGCTCACGGCATCGATGAGGCCGGTCACCACCGTCAGCACCAGCATCAGCGGCGGCAGGGGACCGTGCCGGTCGCCCTTCGGCGGCACGAGTGTGTGGGCGGCGTCAGTCAGCAGCCTGCGCATGCCGCGTCCCTTCTTTCGTCGTCCCGCTCCCGGTGGCGGGCTCGTTCAGCACGATCCGGGTGATCAGTCCGCTGCCCGGGCCGATGACGATCGCCGCGAGGGAGACCCACAGCGGCCACGGGACCGGCCCGAGGAGGTGGTCGAGGGACCAGTGGCCAGGGCCGGTCAGGGCCAGGGCCGCGGCGGCGGTGACGAGGACCAGCGGGTACTCGTAGCCGTCGTTCTGGACCCACAGCCCCTTGTGCCACTTGACGGTGCCGGCCACGGTCATCACGCCCATGGCGGCCATGGCCGCCAGCGGGGTGAGGAGCCCGGCCGCCAGGAACAGGCCGGCACCGATCTGGCTGCCGCCCGCGGCGAGCGCGGTGAGCCTGCCGCCGCGGAAGCCGTCCCGGCGGAACTCCTCGGTTCCGCCGGCCAGGCCGTTGCCGCCCAGCCGGTAACTGACCTTCTGCACTCCGTGCCCGGCGATGAGCAGTCCCACCACCAGCCGGAGCACCAGCAATCCGCTGTTCATAGCGATGTGTCCGCCTGTTCCTGACGTCCGTTGTCGATCTTTTGGACCGGGTCAGCCCGCGGCGTGCTCGCCGATGACCGTCTGGGCGTAGACGACGCCGAGACCGTAGGTGCCGCCGTTCTCCTTCACGACGTCCATGACCGGCAGGTACGTCTCCGTACGCGCCCAGTCACGCTGGAGCTCCAGCAGCACCTGCACCCAGGTCACCGGCACCACGCCGGCCTGGACCATCCGCTGCACGGCGTGCTCGTGGGCCTGCGGGCTGACGCCGCCGGACGCGTCGGTGACGACGTACACCTCGTAGCCCTGGGCGAGCGCCGACAGCGCGGGCAGCACCACGCAGACCTCGGTCCACAGACCGGCGATGACGAGCTTCTTGCGGCCGGTGGCCTTGACGGCCTCGACGAAGGCCTCGTCCTCCCAGGCGTTCATCGTGGTGCGGTCGACGATCGTCTGACCGGGGAAGACGTCCGCGAGCTGCGGCATGAGCGGGCCCGAGAAGGACTCGGCGGCCACGGTGCTCAGGACCACGGGAACGTCGAAGACCTTGGCGGCCTTCGCCAGACCGACGGTCGCGTTGATGATCGCGGTGCGGTCGCCGCTGCCCGTGCCGAAGAACATCTGCGGCTGGTGGTCCACGAACAGTACCGCGCAGTTGTCGGGAGTCAGCAGGTCCGGGCTGGGAGCCGCGGTGACGTTGGCGATGTCGACCATGAGTATGCCTTTCATCAAAGGGTGTCGGTCGCGGACGGCCGTCCGCGACGCGGGAGGGAAGATCTCGGGGCCAGGCGGTGGCGATGCGCCCGGCTCGGAGCGAGAAGCAGGGTCAGAGCGAGAAGCAGGGGTCGAAGACCGGGCTGTCGGTCTCGGGTACGAGGCCGCGGCGGGCGCGCCACTGGCGGTGCAGCTCCGACTCGGCGGCGGCCTCGCCGAGGAGTTCGGCCTGGCGGACTCCCGGCCTGGCCTGTGCCGGGCTCGCCTGGTAGCCGCCGAAGTGCGCCACCGGGCTCCACTCGGGGGTCACGGGCGGCAGCAGTTCGTCGATGCCCTCGTACTCGCCGGCGGCGTACACGATCCGGCCGCCGACGACCGTCACCAGCGCCTCGATGTGCGGGATGCCGGCATCGGGCACCGTGAAGTAGTCCTCCGACAGCACGGTGAGGTCGCCGAGGTAACCCGGGCGCAGGACGCCCTTGCGGTCCTGCTCGCCGGTGAGCGCGGCACCGGCCGTGGTGAACATCTCCAGCGCCGTCTCCCGGTCGACCCGGTTGTGCGGCGGGTGGATGGTCAGGTCGCCGACCGTCCGGCCGGTGACCAGCCAGTGCAGCGCGACCCACGGGTTGTACGAGGAGACGCGGGTGGCGTCGGTGCCGGCGCCCACGGTCAGGCCCCGGCCCAGCATGGCGCGGATCGGCGGCGCGTCGGCGGCGGCCCCGATCCCGTAGCGGCGGACGAACGCCTCGCCCTGGAAGGACAGCCGGTTCTGCACCGACATGGCCCCGCCGAGGGCGACGATACGGTCGAGGCTGTCGGCCGACACGGTCTCCGCGTGGTCGAACAGCCACCGGTTGCCGCCCGGGAAGAGGCCTTCCGCGGCGAGCTTCTCGAACACGGCCAGGTCGCGGCGGATGGTCTCGTCGTAGGTGGCGTGCAGCCGGAACCCCCAGCCGTTCTCCATGAGGAGACGCACCGCCTTCTCGAACTCCACCTCGTAGTCGGGGGCGTGTTCGGGGCGCGGCTCGGCGAAGTTCTCGAAGTCCGCCGCCGCCCAGGTGAGGTTCTCGCCGGCGCCGTTGAGGCGGAGCCATTCGTCGCCGTCCTCGGGGCGGACCATGCCGATCCAGCGGGTGAGGTCGTCGATCTCCTGGCCCGCGGTCTGCGGGAACAGGTGGTAGGCGATGCGCAGGGACAGCTCGCCTTCCCTGGCCAGCTGCGTGACCGTCTCGTAGTTGTCGGGGAAGTTCTGGAACCCGCCGGCCGCGTCGATGGCGGAGGTGAGCCCGAACCGGTTCAGCTCCCGCAGGAAGTGACGCGTGGACGTCTTCCTGTGCTCCTCGTCCAGCACCGGCGCCTTGGCCAGCGTCGAGTAGAGGATCAGGGCGCTCGGCGCCGCCAGCAGCATGCCCGTGGGTTCTCCGTCACGGCCGCGCATGATCTGGCCACCCCGCGGATCGGGGGTGTGCCTGTCGTAGCCCACCGCCTTCAGAGCCGCCCGGTTGAGGATCGCGGACTGGTACAGGTGCAGGACGAAGACCGGGGTGTCCGGTGCGGCGGCGTTCAGTTCGGCGACGGTGGGCAGCCGCCGTTCGGCGAACTGATCGGCCGACCAGCCGCCCACCACCCGCACCCACTGGCCCTTGGGCGTGCGGCCCGCCTGCTCGCGCAGCATGGCCAGGCCCTGGCGCAGCGAGCGGACGCCGTCCCAGCGCAGTTCCAGTACGTAGTTGAGGCCGCCGCGGATCACGTGCAGATGAGCGTCGTTGAGACCGGGGATCATCCGCCGGCCCAGCGCGTCCACCACCCTCGTGGCCGGCCCGACCTGGTCGGCCACGTCCTTGTCACCGCCGACGGTGGTGATGACACCGTCGCGGATGGCGATCGCCTCGGCCTGCGGGAGGCGGGGATCACCGGTGTGGATCTTGGCGTTGCGGACGACGAGGTCCGCCGCGTCGTCGGTGGCGCGGGGAATCAGCCCGCCGACCGGCATCGTGGACACCTTTCGACAACCTCCTGCGGGACGAACAAGGTGGGATCTGGGTCAAGGTCGCGCGCTCAAGCCGGAGACGATGCCGGCGAGGTGCACACAGGGCCGTACCGCGGCCGCTTCGCCAGTCACGTTATGCCGGTCCGTCCCGCCCCGTTTTGTGGTGAGCGCACTGCGCTTTGCCTGGTAGCGCACTGTTCCGCCAGGCCGGCGATCCGCGCGTCGGCGATCGGCGCGTCCGCGACCTGTGCGTCCGCGCTCCGTGCGTCCGCGCTCCGTGCGTCCGCGCTCCGTGCGTCCGAGGGCAAGCAGTGGTGCGTTGGGCGGCAAGCGGGGCGACGGAGCCCGGCCTAGCGTGGCGGAGTTCCCCGACAGTTATTCGCGAACGAGGTAACCACGCATGCCGTTCATCACCGTGGGCGAGGAAAACTCCACCATCATCGACCTGTACTACGAGGACCACGGGACCGGGCAGCCGGTCGTCCTCATTCACGGCTTCCCGCTCGACGGTCACTCGTGGGAGCGGCAGAGCGCCGTGCTCCTGGACGCCGGTTACCGTGTGATCACCTACGACCGCCGCGGTTTCGGGCAGTCCAGCCAGCCGACGACCGGCTACGACTACGACACGTTCGCGGCCGACCTGAACACCGTGATGGAGACCCTGGACCTGCGGGACGCCGTTCTCGTCGGGTTCTCGATGGGCACCGGCGAAGTCGCCCGGTACGTGGCCTCCTACGGCTCCGGCCGGGTCGCCAAGGTCGCCTTCCTGGCCTCGCTGGAGCCCTGCCTGCTCAAGAGCGACGACAACCCGGACGGGGTGGCCCCGAAGGAGTTCTTCGACGGTGTCGTCGCGGCCGTCAAGGCGGACCGCTACGCGTACTACACCAGCTTCTACCAGGACTTCTACAACCTCGACGAGAACCTCGGCACGAGGATCAGCGAGGAGGCCGTGCGCAACAGCTGGAACGTCTCCGCGGGCGGCGGCTTCTTCGCGGCGGCCGCCGCGCCCGCGACCTGGTACACGGACTTCCGGGCCGACATCCCCGCCATCGACGTGCCGGCGCTCATCCTGCACGGAACGGGTGACCGCATCCTGCCCGTCGAGGGCACCGCGCGGCCGTTCCACAAGGCGCTGCCGTCCGCGGACTACGTCGAGATCGAAGGCGCCCCGCACGGTCTGCTGTGGACCCACGCCGAGGAGGTCAACGCCGCTCTCCTGTCGTTCCTGCGGAAGTGATCCGGCGTCGCACATCCCGTGTCAACCCGCGCGCCATCGAACCGCGCCGACCATAAGGAATCCGATGACCCAGCATTCCGCCACTCCGACCGTCGAGCGGGTGGACGACCGGCACCGCTACGAGATTCTCGTGGACGGCAAGCGGGCCGGCTTGACGGCATTCCGCGACAGGGGTGAGCAAAGGGTTTTCTTCCACACGGAAGTCGACCCTGCCTTCGCCGGCCAGGGACTGGCAGCGCAACTGGTCCGTGAAGCGCTGACCGATGTGCGCGAGGCGGGCAAGCGCATCGTTCCGGTGTGCCCGTATGTGGCCAAGTACCTGGCGGGACACGAGGGTTTCGAGGACATAACCGACCCGGTGACCCCCGAGGTCCTCCAGTGGCTGGAACGGGAACTGGCCTGATCGCCTGGCCGATCGGAGGCCGCCGGCCACCTCAAGCGAGCGCTCGGCCGGCGGCACCCGGGTCCGGGTGAGGAGTACGGTCGGCGTCGCCGGGCCGCCTTGGGAGGTGTCGAGTTCCGGCAGCCTCCCCGGGCGGCCCGGCGTCCTCGCGCGGTTCCGCCGGGAGCGCGCGGGCCCGCAGCACCGGCGAACTCCCGGGAAGAGCCGCCCCGATGCCCACGTGCCGGACGGCTTTGTCGAGGTCGTACCGGCCGGAGACATACGTCGGGCCGAACGGGAGCTGTACCTCGGCCGCCGGGCCGCCGCCGGTCCGTCGGCGTGACGCCGCAGCGCGCCCGGCGCACCGGGGCCGTACCGGGACGATCCAGTGCGCGCCCGCCCCGCCCCGGACCGGCCCGCCACCAGGTCGGAGCGAACCGGAGGGCGATGGCGCCGCTCGGCGGCCGCACACCCTCCCCGGGAAGCGGAAGCGGAAGCGGTTGCGGACTCCGGACGGAGCCGCCGCCCGACATGCGACATGCGACACGCGATACGCGGGAAAGGCTCTGCGGCGACGGCCGAGCGGCTGATCAGCGCTCTTCACTACCTGGTCACGTCTCCGAGACGGGGTCCGCCTCGGCGGCGCCGGGCCCACCGCTCAGCGCGGCGAGGCGTTCCTCGAACGGGGTGACGTACTCGAAGGAGTCGCGCCGCGGCGATGAGCCGCCGGTCGTCGACCCGGCCATGAGGGCCGCCAGTTCCCCGGCCGCCCGGTCGATCCGCTCGGCCAGCCCCGCGGCGCCCCAGTCCTCGGAGGCGGCGTAGACGCCGGTGGGGACGACGACGGCCTTCAGATAGGCGAACAGGGGACGCAGGGCGTGTTCGAGGACCAGTGAGTGACGGGCGGTGCCGCCGGTGGCCGCGATCAGGACGGGCTTGCCGGTGAGGGCGTTGTCGTCGGTGCCGCTGAGCGCGTCGAAGAAGGACTTGAACAGCCCGCTGTAGGAGGCGGAGAACACCGGGGTGACGACGATCAGGCCGTCGGCCGCGCGCACGGTGTCGAAGGCGGCGGACAGCCCCGGCCCGGGGAAGCCGTTGGTGAAGGTGTGCGCGATCTCCTCGGCCAGGTCGCGGAGTTCGACCACCTGGACATCGGCGGGGGCGGGCTCCGGGGCGGTCGCGGCCGGCGCGGCTACGGTGGCGAGGCGGTCGCCGAGCAGTCGGGTGGAGGACGGGACGCTCAGTCCCGCCGAGACGACGACGAGCCTCATGCGGCGGCCTCCTTGCGTGCGGCGGCGGTGA
>NZ_BAAASM010000031.1:0-185712 GCF_039532885.1 Streptomyces nogalater
CCGGACTCCACCTCGCCGCCATCTTCATCTGGTCGGCGAGGTGATCCGAAGGAAACGGCCTAGTCCGGCCCGATGACGCGGGGTGCCCCTTCCCGGTGGGCACCCCGCGCCCCTGTTCAGCCGGCCGTCCGCGGAGGCAGCTTCGGGCGGGACCGGTCGGGCACGCCGGTGTGGTCCGGGGGGACCGCCGCCGGGTGGGCCCGAAGCAGTTCCAGGGCCAGCCGGACGGCCTCGCCCAGCACCGGGTAGCGGCCTTCGGCCCAGTCGACGGGGGTGCGCAGGACCTCCACGTCGGGGGCGACGCCGTGGTTCTCCACGGACCAGCCGTAGGCGTCGAACCAGGCCGCGTTCATCGGGACGGTGATGACGGTGCCGTCGCCGAGGCGGTGCCGCCCGGTCATGCCGACGACCCCGCCCCAGGTCCGCTGGCCGACGACCGGTCCCAGTCCCAGCAGCTTGAAGGCGGCCGTGATCATGTCGCCGTCCGAGGAGGTCGCCTCGTCGGCCAGGGCCACCACCGGCCCGCGCGGGGCGTTGGAGGCGTACGACACCGGTTGCGCGTCCCGGGTCAGGTCCCAGCCGAGGACCGTACGGGTCAGCTTCTCCACCACGAGTTCGCTGATGTGCCCGCCCGCGTTGCCGCGCACGTCCACGATCAGCGCCGGCCGGGACATCTCCATGCGCAGGTCGCGGTTGAACTGGGCCCAGCCGGAGCCGCCCATGTCGGGGATGTGCAGATAGCCGCAGCTGCCGTCGCTCAACTCCCGCACCACCTGACGGCGTTTGGCCACCCAGTCCTGGTAGCGCAGCGGCTGTTCGTCGACGAGCGGGACGACGGCGACCCGCCGGGGCCCGCCGGGCTCCCCGTTTGGCGGGGTGAACGTCAGCTCCACGGTCGTCCCGCCGGAACCGGCGAGCAGCGGGTAGGGGCCGGTCACCGGGTCCACCGGGCGGCCGTCGACATGGGTGAGGACGGCGCCCTCGCGGATGCCCGTGCCGGCCAGCGGGGAGCGGGCCCGGGAGTCGGAGGAGTCGCCGGGCAGAATCCGCCGCACCAGCCAACGCCCGTCGCGGCGCACGAAGTTGGCGCCGAGGAGGCCCTGCCGGCGCTGGTAGTGGGCCGGGCCCTCGTTGCGGCGGGCGGCGGTGACATAGGCGTGGGAGGTGCCGAGCTCGCCCAGGACCTCCCGCAGCAGATCGGCGAACTCGTCGGGGGAGGCGACGCGTTCGACCAGCGGACGGTACTGGTCGAGGACGGCGTCCCAGTCGATGCCGCACATGCCCGGGTCCCAGAAGTAGGCGCGGATCAGCCGGCCCGCCTCGTCGTACGCCTGGCGCCACTCGGCGGGCGGGTCCACCTCGTGCAGGATGCGGCGCACGTCGATCCACACGGTCGTGTCGCCGTCGCCCACCTCGGTCGACGGCACCGCCCGCAGGTCGCCCTCGTCCACCACGACCAGCCGGGTGCCGTCGCCGCTCACCGAGAACCAGTCCAGGTGGTCGACCAGTTCGGACTTCTTCGCCTTGGTGAGGCTGAAGTACTCCAGGGTCGGGCGTCCGCTGACGTCGGCCGGGTTGACGAAGGTCTCGCCGAGCGCGCCGGAGATCGGCCAGCGCAGCCAGACCAGTCCGCCGCCCGCGACCGGGGCCAGCCCGGAGTACTTGGAGGCGATCACCGGGAACGGGGTGACCCGGTTCGCCAGCCCCTCCACCTCGACCGTGACCGTGCCGGCCTCGCCGGTCTCCTCGTCCTCCAGCGGGTCCAGCCCGCCGGCGGCCGGCCGGCCCTCCGGGTTGAGCGCGAAGGGGGAGGGGGTCGCCGAGGACAGCGGGACGAGGTAGGGGCGGCAGCCGAGCGGGAAGGACAGGTCGCCGGTGTGCACGTCGTAGACCGGGTCGAAGCCGCGCCAGGAGAGGAAGGCGAGGTAGCGGCCGTCGCGGGTGAAGACCGGGTTCTCGTCCTCGAAGCGGCCGTTGGTGACGTCCACGGTCAGCCGGTCCTTGATGCGGGCCAGCTTGATCTGTCTCAGGGAGCGGCCGATGCCGGGGTGCGACCAGGCGAGCCAGGCGCCGTCCGGGGAGAAGGCGAGGTCGCGGACGGGCCCGTTGGCGGAGCGGATCAGCTCGGTGACCGCGCCCGTGTCCGTCGTGACCGCGCCCGTGTCCGTCGTGGCCGTCTCCTCGGTGCCGTCGGGTACGTCGACGAGCAGCAGCCGTCCGTCGTGCGAGGCGATCGCCAGCCGTTCGCCCAGCGGGTCGCAGGCCAGTTCCAGGACGCGGCCCAGGGTGCCTGAGGCGAGCCGGCGGGGGACGCGGCCGCCGCTGGCGCGGGGGAGCTGGGCGATCTCCACGGCGTCCGCGCCCTCGGCGTCGGTGATGTAGGCGACCTGCCCGGTGGAGCCGAGCATCTCCGGCAGCCGTACCCGTACGCCGGGCGTCTCGGTGAGGGTGCGGGCCGGGCCGTCGCGGTGGGTGAGCCAGTACAGGCTGCCGCGGACGACGACCGCGCTGGCCCGGCCGGTCTCGTCCACGGAGATGCCGTCGATGTGCAGGGCGGCCGGCACCTGGTAGGGGCGGCGGCCGGTGCGCGGGCCGGCGAGGTGGACGTCGAGCCGGCGCGGTCCGGCGCCGGGGGAGAGGTCGTCCACCAGCCACAGGTCGCCCGCGCACTGGTACACCACCCGGCTGCCGTCGCTCGCGGCGTGCCGGGCGTAGAAGGCGTCGTGGTCGGTGTGGCGGCGCAGGCCGGTGCCGTCGGGGGCGCAGGAGTAGAGGTTGCCGACGCCCTCGTGGTCGGAGAGGAAGGCGATCCGGCCGGCGACGAACATCGGGCAGGCCAGATGGCCGTCGAGGTCCGGCAGCAGCCGCTGTCCGTGCAGCCACAGGCGGCCGGTGGCGCCGCCGCGGTAGCGCTTCCAGGAGGCCGGCTCGTGCGGCGGGGTGCCGGTGAGCAGCAGGGTCCGGCGTTCGCCGCCGAGACCGGTGACCTGGATGTCGGAGACCGGTCCCCAGGGCAGCCGGCCGCCCGGGTCGCCGTCGGGCGGCACCTTGTAGGCCCAGGTGAAGTGGGAGAAGGGCTGGCCGTGGGAGGCGACGGCCAGGATGTCGCCGTCCGGGGTCCAGCCGCACACCCGGGTGTCGACGCTGCCCCAGTACGTCAGCCGGCGCGCGGGCCCGCCGCCGGCCACGTCGACGAGGTGGATCTCGGGGACGAGGCTGCGCCAGGAGGTGTAGGCGATGTGGCGGCCGTCGGGGGAGAAGCGGGGATGGCCGGCCTTGGTGCGGTCCGCGGTGAGCCGCCAGGCGCGGTCCGGGGCGCCCAGGCGGGTCAGCCAGAGGTCGTCCTCGGCCACGAAGCACAGCAGGTCGCCGCTGAGGTGGGGGAAGCGCAGATAGCTCACCCTCCCCATGCTTTTCCGGGCACCGGGCACCGGCAACTCGTGGCCGGGGCGCCCGTGTCGGAGGCGTCTTCCTTACGGGCTCTTCACGTTCGTGACCCAGCACACGTACGAAACCGTTTCGTTTCGCTGAGGCTCCGGGGTATCTTCGGTGATACGAAGGCGGAAGACCCGGAGCGGAGGTGAGTGGCATGACCGAAGGCGTCGCGACGACGCGCCGCAGTCGGATCACGCCCGAGCGCGAGGCCGAGCTGTACGAGGCCGTGCTCGACCTGCTCCGGGAGGTCGGCTACGACGCCCTCACCATGGACGCCGTGGCCGCCCGCACCCGCTCCAGCAAGGCCACGCTCTACCGCCAGTGGGGCGGCAAGGCCGAGCTGGTGGCGAAGGCCGTCCGGCATCACAAGCCGGGCCGGGCCGCGGCGGTCGACACCGGGTCGCTGAAGGGCGACCTGCACGCCCTCATCCTGCACGCCGACGACTGCGAGATGGAGCAGAACTCCGCGCTGATGCGGGGCCTGGCCATGGCGGTGCACGGCAACCCGGACCTGCTCCAGGCCTTCCGGGAACACTTGATCGAGCCGGAGCTGGCCGAACTGCGCCGGATGCTCCAGCGGGCGGTGGAGCGGGGCGAGGTCCGCGCGGACAACCCCGCGACCGGGTTCGTGCTCCACATGATGATCGGCGCGTTCGCCGCCCGCACCCTGATCGACGAACAGCCGCCGACGCAGGACTTCCTCCTTTCGTACATCGACGCCGTGGTCCTCCCCGCCCTCGGCGTCTGAAACCGACGCAACACCCCACCTCCCCAGCAAGCCCACCACCTGACGTCACCGCTCACGTCGTCGGGCTGATCACCCCTGCCCAGCCGAACCCACGACCTGACCGGGAGAACGCCCCAAGTGGCAACGTTCCTCTATAAACTCGGCCGCCTCGCCTTCCGGCGACGGCACTTCGCCGCCCTGATATGGGTCGCGCTGCTCACCCTCGCCGGGGTGGGCGCCGCGTCCGCGCCGACCCCCGGCAACACCTCCTTCTCCATCCCCGGCACCGAGGCCCAGAAGGCCTTCGACCTGCTGGAACAGCGCTTCCCCGGGATGAGCGCCGACGGCGCCACCGCCCGGGTCGTCTTCAAGGCCCAAAGCGGCGGGAAGATGACGGACGCCGGCAACAAGGCGGCCGTCGAGAAGACCGTCGAGGAACTCGGCGCCGGCCCCGAGGTCGCCTCCGTCGCCGACCCCTACACCGGGCACGCCGTCAGCAAGAACGGCGCCGTCGCGTACGCCTCGGTGAAGTACAAGGTCTCCGGCATGGAGCTGGCGGACACCACCCGGGACGACCTCAAGGAGGCCGCGCAGCACGCGCGGGACGCCGGGTTGACCGTCGAGATCGGCGGTGACGCGCTGAACGCGACGCCGGAGACCGGCTCCGGCGAGATCATCGGCATCGCGATCGCCGCCGTCGTCCTCGTCATCACCTTCGGCTCGCTGCTCGCCGCCGGGCTGCCGCTGCTGACCGCGATCATCGGCGTCGGCATCGGCGTCGCCTCGATCACCGCGCTGGCCTCCGCGCTGGACCTGGGCTCCACCACCTCCACCCTGGCCACGATGATCGGCCTCGCCGTCGGCATCGACTACGCCCTGTTCATCGTCTCCCGCTACCGCGCCGAACTCGCCGAGGGCCGCGAGCGCGAGGAGGCCGCCGGCCGCGCCGTCGGCACGGCGGGCTCCGCGGTGGTCTTCGCCGGCCTGACCGTCGTCATCGCCCTGGTCGGCCTGTCCGTCGTCAACATCCCGATGCTGACGAAGATGGGCATCGCGGCGGCCGGCACGGTCGCCATCGCCGTCCTGATCGCCCTGACGATGATCCCGGCGCTGCTCGGCTACGCCGGCCGCCGGATCAAGCCGGCCGGCGAGAAGAGCAGGCTGCTCGGCGGCGGCCGGACGCCCAGGAACCCGGCCCGCCCCAACCTGGGCACCCGCTGGGCCCGGTTCGTCGTGCGCCGCCCGGTCGCCGTGCTGCTGCTCGGCGTCCTCGGCCTCGGCGCGGCGGCGCTCCCGGTCGCCTCCCTGGAGCTGGGCCTGCCCGACGACGGCTCCCAGCCCGTCTCCACCACCCAGCGCCGCGCCTACGACCTGCTCTCCGAGGGCTTCGGTCCCGGCTTCAACGGCCCGCTGATGGTCGTGGTCGACGCCAAGGACAGCGCCCGGCCCAAGGAGGCGTTCGCCAAGGTCGGCGCCGAGATCAAGGGCCTGAAGGACGTCGTCACGGTCGCCCCGGCCGCGCCCAACAAGGCCGGCGACACCGCGACGATCACCGTGGTGCCGAACTCCAAGCCGTCCTCCGTCACCACCGAGGACCTGGTGCACGCCATCCGCGACAAGGGCGCGGAGATCACCCGGGACACCGGCGCCACGGTGCTGGTCACCGGCTCCACGGCGATGAACATCGACGTCTCGCAGAAGCTGAACGACGCGCTGCTGCCCTACCTGGCCCTGGTGGTGGGCCTCGCGTTCCTGCTGCTGATCGTGGTGTTCCGCTCGGTGCTGGTCCCGCTGAAGGCGGCCCTCGGCTTCCTGCTGTCGGTGCTCGCCGCGCTCGGCGCCGTCGTCGCGGTCTTCCAGTGGGGCTGGCTGTCCGGCCTGATGGGCGTCGAGCAGACCGGCCCGGTCATGTCGATGATGCCGATCTTCATGGTGGGCGTCGTCTTCGGCCTGGCGATGGACTACGAGGTGTTCCTCGTGACCCGGATGCGGGAGGCGTACGTCCACGGCGAGACGCCCGGCCAGGCCGTGGTGACCGGGTTCCGGCACGGCGCCCGGGTCGTGACCGCCGCCGCCGTCATCATGATCGCCGTCTTCTCGGGCTTCATCGGCTCCAGCGAGTCGATGGTCAAGATGATCGGCTTCGGCCTCGCGATCGCCGTCTTCTTCGACGCGTTCCTCGTCCGCATGGCCATCGTCCCGGCCGTCCTCGCCCTGCTCGGCAAGCGGGCCTGGTGGCTGCCGAAGTGGCTGGACCGCGCGCTGCCCAACGTGGACGTCGAGGGCGAGGGCCTGCGCACCCACGCCGACCCGGAGGAGGAGAAGGAACTGGTACGCGTCTGACGTACCGCTTCCGGCGCTGACCGGCCGGTGAGGGTGCCCGTGGGGACGGGGACGCACCCTCACCGGCTTCGTCGTACAGCCGGACGATCACGACGAGGAGCCGGGGGCACCTCCGGTTCCCGGGGCCGAAATCCCCGTGAGCGGCGGCCGGGTGTGCCGTAGCGTGCCGCGCATGACGACGACAGACGCCGACGCCGAAGACCACGGAGCCCACCCCCGGTTCGCCGAAGCGCTGCGGGCGCTCGGGCTGGACGACGTCCTCGCGCGCACCCGCCGCTTCCCGGAGGCCACCCGGACCGCGGCCGAGGCCGCCGCCGCGATCGGGTGCGGGCTGAGCCAGATCTGCAAGTCCCTGGTGTTCGCCGCCGACGGGGTGCCGGTGCTGGTGCTGATGGACGGCGCCTCGCGGGTGGATGTGGAACGGGTACGGCGGGAACTGGACGCCGGGAAGGTCACCCGGGCCGACGCCCGGGTGGTGCGGGAGACCACCGGGTACGCCATCGGCGGTGTGCCGCCCTTCGGGCACCGTACCCGCACCCGGGTGCTCGCCGACCGCGGGCTGCTGGAGCACGACCTGGTGTGGGCGGCGGCCGGGACGCCGTACACGGTGTTCCCCGTGGCGCCGAAGGACCTCGTGCTGCACGCGGGCGCCACCGTCGCGGACGTGCGCGAACACACCGCCTGACGGCGCCGACATGACGGGCCGGGGTGGCAGGGCGCACCCTGGAAGCAGCGATTCTCGGAGGTGGTCGTGATGACGCACACCCCTGTCGGATGGCACGTCGAGCTGGAGTTCAAGGAGGAGGACGACCAGCACACACGCGCGGCGGCCCTGGTGCGCCTGCCCGACGGCAGCGAGGTACGGGCGCACGGCCGGGCCAGCAGGCACCAGGTCGACCCCAACCAGCCCCGGGTCGGTGAGGAGATCGCCGGTGCCCGCGCCCTGAACGACCTGGCCATGCAGCTGCTGAGCAAGGCGCACGAGGAGATCGACTCGGCGTCCGGGCGGACGTCCCACCCGATCCACGTATGACCCCCGCCCGGCGTGCGCCGGGCGCGGTCGCGGATCAGGCGAGCGCCGTACGGACGGCCCGTACCAGCGCCTGCGCCCTCGGGTCCGCCGTCACGCTCGCGCGGAAGCCGTTGGTGACATAGCCGAAGGCGATGCCGGACTCCGGGTCGGCGAAGCCGAGGGCCCCGCCGCGGCCGGGGTGGCCGAAGGAGCCGGGGGAGAGCAGCGGGGACGCGGCGCCGTGCAGCATGTAGCCGAGGCCGAAGCGGGTGCCCACCACCAGCACCCGGTCCGGTCCGGCGGACCGCTCGGTGCGGGCCAGCTCCATGGTGTCCGGGGTGAACAGGCGGGTGCCGCCGTCCACCTCGCCGATCAGCGCGGCGTAGAAGCGGGCCAGCCCGTCGGCCGTGGCGATGCCGTTGGAGGCGGGCAGGGCGGCGGCGCGGTAACCGGGGTCGTTCTCGTCCGGCAGCGGGGTGATCGCGGCGAACGCGCGCCGGGTGAGGGAGTCCGGGTCGGCGTAGGCCTCGGCCACCGCGCGCTTGGGGCGGGTCTTCAGCCCGCCCGCCGTCTCGGGCGTCGGTGCCGGGCCGACCCGGCCCGCCCGGGCCCGCTCCGCCTCCGGCAGCCCGAGCCACAGGCCGGCGCCGACGGGCCCGGCGATCTCCTCGGCTGTCCACTCGCCCACCGGGCGGCCGGTGACCCGGCGCACCAGTTCGCCGGTGAGCCAGCTGTAGGTCTGGGCGTGGTAGCCGTGGTCCGTGCCCGGCTCCCACACCGGCGCCTGGGCGGCCACGGCCGCGGCACCGAGGTCGGGGTCGGCGGCCTCGGCGGGGGTCAGCGGGCGGTCCAGCACCGGTACGCCCGCCCGGTGCGCGAGCAGGTGCCATACGCGTGTTTGGTCCTTGCCGGCCGCCTTGAACTCCGGCCAGTACGTGCCGACGGGGGCGTCCAGGTCCAGCTCGCCGCGCTGGTGCAGGAGCAGCAGGGCGGCGGCGGCCACGCCCTTGGTGGCCGAGCGCATGATCTGCGCGGTGCCGGGCTCCCAGGGCACCGCACCGGCCGCACCGTCGATGTCACGGGTGCCGGCCCACAGGTTCACCACCCGGTGTCCGTCGCGGTAGACCGCGACGGCCGCGCCGCGCTCGCCGAGCCGTGCGAAGTTCTCGGCGAACGCCTCCCTGACCGGCTCGAAGCCCTCGGCCACTGTGCCGTTCACGTCCACGTCCGCCATCCCTTCCCGATCGCCTGCGACAGTGGGTGCAACAGGGGAGGTGCGCCTGCGATTCCTCGGTGGGACCGGTCCAGCGGGATCGTTATGTCGATGTTGCCGGGGGAAGTGAGCGTCACGCGCCCATGGCCACGGACTTCGGGTCGAAGCCGAACGGCAGCTCCAGCCGGTGCGCCCGCATCAGCTCCTCGTCGGAGAGCAGCTCGCCGGTCGGGCCGTCCGCCGCGATCACGCCGTCACTGAGGATCAGGGAGCGCGGGCACAGCTCCAGGGCGTACGGCAGGTCGTGCGTGACCATGAGCACCGTCACGTCCAGCGAGCGCAGGATGTCGGCCAGCTCGCGGCGGGAGGCCGGGTCCAGGTTGGACGACGGCTCGTCCAGGACCAGGATCTCCGGCTCCATCGCGAGCACGGTGGCCACCGCGACCCGGCGGCGCTGCCCGAAGGACAGATGGTGCGGCGGCCGGTCGGCGAAGTCCAGCATGCCGACCCGCTCCAGCGCGGTGCGCACCCGCTCCTCCAGCGCGGCCCCCTTGATCCCGGCGGCGGCCGGACCGAACGCCACGTCCTCCCGCACGGTCGGCATGAACAGCTGGTCGTCCGGGTCCTGGAAGACGATGCCGACCTTCTGCCGGATCGCGGCCATGTGCTGCCTGCCGACCGGCAGCCCGGCCACGGTCACCGTGCCGGTGCCGCCGCTCAGGATGCCGTTGAGGTGCAGGACCAGCGTGGTCTTGCCGGCGCCGTTGGGGCCGAGCAGGGCGACCCGTTCGCCGCGCGCGATGGTGAGGTCCACGCCGAACAGCGCCTGGTGTCCGTCCGGGTAGGCGAAGGCGAGGCCGGAGACCTCCAGAGAAGCAGTCACAGGAACCATCCCAGCAGACAGACGACGAGGGCGGCGCAGGGGAGGGCGAGGGCGTGCCGCCACTGGGCGCCGGAGGCGGTCACCTCGTCGATGACCGGCATCGACCCGGCGTAGCCCCGGCTCACCATGGCCAGGTGCACCCGCTCCCCGCGTTCGTAGGAGCGGATGAAGAGCGCGCCGGCGGACTTGGCGAGCACGCCCCAGTGCCGCACGCCCTTCGCCTCGAAGCCGCGCGACTCCCGGGCGATCCGCATCCGGCGCATCTCGTCGGTGATGACATCGCCGTAGCGGATCATGAAGGAGGCGATCTGCACGAGCAGCGGCGGCAGCTTCAGCCGTTGCAGGCCGAGCAGGAGTTCGCGCAGCTCGGTGGTGGCGGCCAGCAGCACGGAGGCGGCGACACCGAGGGTGCCCTTGGCGAGCACGTTCCAGGCGCCCCACAGCCCGTTCACGCTGAGCGAGAGCCCGAGGACGTGCACCCGCTCGCCCTCCGCGACGAACGGCATGAGCACCGCGAACGCCACGAACGGCACCTCGATCAGCAGCCGCCGCAGCAGGAAACCGGCGGGCACGCGCGCGTGGTACGCGACGGACGCGAGCAGCACGGCGTACACCGCGAACGCCCACATCGCCTCGCGCGGGGTCGACACCACGACCACCACGAACAGGAACGCGGCGGCGAGCTTGGTGTGCGGCGGCAGCCCGTGCACGGGCGAGTGCCCGTGCCGGTACAGCCGGTGCGCGTGCCCCGCACCCATGTCAGACGCTCGTGTTCACGGGGGAGGCGTCGTCGCCGCGCCGCCGGCGCAGGGCCCAGAACACCGCGCTGCCCGCGACGACGGTGACGCCGACGCCGATGACGCCCGCGAGACCGCCGGACAGCCGGGCGTCGGAGATGTCCTTCACGCCGTAGTCGGCCAGCGGAGAGTCGGCCGCGGCGTGCTCCTCCTCCTTCTTGTCGATCCCCTTGTCGTGCGCGACCTTCTCCAGGCCGTCGGGGTCGGCGGAGGCGTAGAAGCTGACGAAGCCGGCCAGGACCAGGGAGGTGACCAGGCCGGTCACCCACAGCGTGCGGCGCGAGGTGCGCGCGGCCGCGGGCGCCGGGGTGGCGGGCTCGGCCGCGGGGGCGTCCACCAGGGCGCCGTCGACCCGCAGCCGGAGCCGCTGACGCAGGCCGCGCGCGCCGTGCACGAGGTCGGGGCGGACGGCGATGACGGCGCCGACCGTCAGTGCGGTGATGACCGCCTCGCCGATGCCGATGAGCACATGGACGCCGATCATCGCGGTGGCGACCTTGCCGATGGAGACGTCCGTGGTGCCGCCGATCGCGTAGACCAGGGTGAAGGCGACCGCGGCGGCGGGCACGGAGAGCAGCGCGGCGACGAAGGAGGCCACGGTCACCGAGCGCCGCTTGCGGGGCAGCACGGCGAGCAGACCGCGGAAGACGGCGTACGACACGACGGTGGTGACGAGCGCCATGTCGGTGATGTTCACGCCGAGCGCGGTCAGCCCGCCGTCGGCGAACAGCACGCCCTGCATCAGGAGCACCACCGACACGCACAGCACGGCCGTGTACGGTCCGACGAGTATTGCCGCCAGGGCCCCGCCGAGCAGGTGTCCGCTGGTCCCGGCGGCGACGGGGAAGTTGAGCATCTGCACGGCGAAGATGAACGCCGCGACCAGACCGGCCAGCGGTGCGGTGCGCTCGTCGAGCTCGCGGCGGGCACCGCGCAGGCTCACCGCGAGGGCGCCGGCGGCCACCACTCCGGCGACCGCGGAGGTCGGGGCGTCTATGAATCCGTCAGGTACATGCACCCGACGATTTTAGGCCCTTGTTGCGAACCTCTTGCAAGAGAGACAAAGTCTCGTCTCCCACCGGGGTGCGAACCGGAAATTGTGCCACTCTGGATGGAAGCGGAAGAACAGCTTTCACATAGGTCACGGTGCGTGAAAGGGCGGTCCGATGTCTGTGGTCGAACAGTACGCACGCGCTCATATCGTCACGGACGAGGAGGACCCGGGGGCCGTACCCGTCGTGCTGCGCTACGACCCCGACCGCGATCCCCGCTCCGTCCGCATCGGGCTGCCCGGCCCGCACGAGTGGACCTTCTCCCGCGCGCTGCTCGAACGGGGGCTGCGCGCGCCGGCCGGGACCGGCGCGGTCCGGGTGTGGCCCTGCGGGCGCGTCCAGGCCGTCGTCGAGTTCCACACCGACCGCGGCGTGGAAGTCGTGCAGTTCGACTCCAAGACCCTGCTGCGGTTCCTGCGCCGCACCTACATCGCCGAACCGGTACGCGGCTGACCGGCCGCCGCGCTTCAGCCGCCGAGCTTCAGCAGGGACGCCACGATGGGGCCGGCCGTGTCGCCGCCGTGACCGCCCGCCTGGACCACGCCCGCGGCGGCGAGGTCGCCCCGGTAGGCGGTGAACCAGCCGTTCGGCTTCTTCTGGCCGTCGACCTCCGCCGAGCCGGTCTTCGCGCCGTAGTCCGGTCCGAGCCCCGCCATCGCCTCCGCCGCCGTGCCCGAGGCGGCCGTGTACCGCATCAGCTCGCGCAGCTGGGAGAGGGTCTTCGGGGACAGGGTGCGCGCGGCGGTGGCCAGCGTCCGGTGGTCGACGGACGGCGCGACCAGGTACGGCTGGTGGAAGGAGCCCGCCCGCACGGTGGCCGCGACCGAGGCCATGTTCAGCGGGTTCATCCGCACCCCGCCCTGCCCGATCAGCGCGGCCGCCATCTGCGCCGCCGACTGCACCGGCACCGATCCGTCGACGCTGGGCACGCCGATCGCCCAGTTGTTCATCGACAGCCCGAAGACCTGCTGGGCCTGCTTCGTCAGATCGTCGTTGTCCAGCTTCTTTGCCTGGCTGATGAAGGCGGTGTTGCAGGAGCGGGCGAAGCTCGCCTTGAACGTGCCGCCCTTGATCTCGAAGTCGTCGTCGTTGTGGAACTTCCAGCCGCCGTAGGTGAACGTCTTCGGGCAGGGGTGCGGCTTGTCCGCCGAGGCCAGGCCCTTGTCGATGAGCAGCGACGCCGTGATGACCTTCATCGTGGAGCCGGGTGCGAGGGAGCCCTGGAAGGCGGTGTTGAAACCGTGCCCGCTGTTGGCGACCGCGAGGATCTCGCCGGTGGAGGGCCGCAGCACGACCACCGAGGCCTTCGCCCGCTTGTCCACCTGCCGCTCGGCCGCCGCCTGGAGCGCCGGGCTGAGCGTCGTGCGCACCGTGCCCGGCGTGCCCTCGCTCAGCTCCACCAGCGTCTTGTCGGACAGCTTGGCGGCCTTGGACTCCTTGCCGCGCACCACGCGCAGCTCGACCCCCGCCGTGCCGCCGGCCGTCTTGCCGTACTTCTCCCGCAGCCCGTCCAGCACCGTGCCCAGCGACGGGAACCGGGCGGCGGTGATCTCGCCGCCGTCGCGGTCCAGCGCCTTGACCGGCGGGGTGCCGGACGCACCGGTCACCAGCCGGTCGCCGTCCCTCAGGTCCGGGTGCACGACGGCCGCGTGCCAGTCGACCCGCGGCTCGCCGTCACCCGGGCGGCGGACGACGGTGAGCGAGCTGCCGTAGGCCAGCGGCTTGCCGGCACCCTGGTAGGCCACGGTGGCGCGGACGTCGAACGGCACCGTGGCGCCCTTGGCCGCCTTGGGGGTGAGGGTGACGTCCTTCAGGTGGGCTTCCTTGGCGTAGCCGGTGAGCAGCGGTGCCGCCGCCGCGGGGTCGTCGGTGGCGGCGGCGGCCTCGGCGGCCTTGCCGTGCTGCCAGGCGGTGAGGAAGCGGGTGGTGGCCGTGCGGACCTCGGCGGCGGTGAGCGGGCCGGTCTTCACGGTCTTGCGGCCGGCCGCGGCGGCGGTGCCCTCGTCGGCCGCGGCTCCACCGTCGTACAGCGCGTAGAGGCCGGCGCCGGCGCCGCCGACGACCACGGCGAGCATCCCGCCGAGCACGGCGGGACGGGTCTTCCGTCGCTCGGTGACGCGCCTTCTCTTGCCCACAGCCTCAGTTCCTCCGCGCGCTTTTCAGGCTCTCCTAAGCCCTCACACTCCCAACGACGGCTTTCACCTTAAGGTCCCCGTCTCCACGGGTGATCTCAACCGGCGTTCCGTAGCACGGTTGCGACAATCGGCCCGGCGGCGTCGACGCCGTGCCCGCCGTCCTGGACCATGGCCGCCGCGGCGGCGTCGTCGCGGTACCCGGTGAACCAGCTGTCCGACCCGGCCGTGTCGTCGGCCTCGGCGGAGCCGGTCTTCGCGCCGACGTCCCCGCTCACCTGGGCCATCACCCGCGCCGCGGTGCCGGAGCGCGCGGTGCGGTTCATCATGGCGCGCAGCTGCCGGACGGTGCCCGGCGCGAGGCCGCGCGCGCGGGCCGGTTCGCGGCCGTCCAGGCTCAGCGGGACGATCACCGGCTGGCGGAAGGCGCCGGTCATCGCGGTCGCCGTCACGGAGGCCATGGTCAGCGGGCTCATCTGCACCCGGCCCTGGCCGATCAGGCTCGCCGCGGTGTCCGGGCCGGCGGAGACGGGGACCCGCCCGTCGAAGGTCGGCACGCCGGCCTGCCAGTCGTTCCGGCCGAGCCCGAACCGGTCCTCGGCCTCCCGGGTGAGGGCGTCGGGCCCCAGCTCGTCGGCGAACTTGACGAAGGCGGTGTTGCAGGAGCGGGCGAAGCTGTCGGCGAGGGTGGCGTGCTCGTCGGGCGCCAGGTTCGCGAGGTTGCGGAAGGTCTGGCTCTGCCAGACGGCCGAGGGCGGGCAGGGCGCCGGGCCGTCCGCCGTGGTCAGGCCGGCGTCGATGAGGGCCGCCGCGCTGACGATCTTCATCGTGGAGCCGGGGGCGCGTTCGCCGAGGAGGGCGGCGTCGAAGCCGTCCACGCGGTTGTTGGCGACGGCGAGGATCTCCCCGGTGCTCGGCTTGACGGCTACCACGGAGGACTCGGGATACTTCATCACGGCCGCCTCGGCCGCCGCCTGGACGCTCGCGCTGAGCGTGGTGGGAAGCCTGCCGGGTCTGCCCTCGGCCAGGGTGACCAGCGGGGTGTCCGCGGCCCCGCCGCCGTCCGCCGCGGCCTGGTGCCGGATCACCAGCTCCACACCGGGCCTGCCGCCGGCCTTGTCGCCGTACCGGTCGCGCAGCTCGTCCAGCAGGGGGCCGAGCGAGGGGTACTTCTCCCGGGTCAGCACCTTCCCGGCGCGGTCCACGGGCTCGATCCGGGGGGCGGACGACTCCCCGGTGGCCAGCGTGTCGCCCTGGCGCAGCCGCGGGTGGACGACGGAGGGCCGCCAGTCGACCAGCGCCCGGTGCGAGGTCACGCCGCGTACGACGGTGAGCGTGCCGCGGTAGGACAGCGGCTTGGAGACGCCGTCGTAGGACACCGTCGCCGTCACCGCGAAGGGCACCGTGTCGCCGACGGGGGTGTCCGGGGTGATCCGTACCCTGCCTATGTGCGCGTCCCGGCCGTAGGCGGTCAGCAGCGCCTCGGCGGCCTGCGGGTGGTTCGTGTGGGAGGCGGCGGTCGCCGCGTCCCCCTTCTCCCAGGCGGCGAAGAACGCCTTGGCCGCCTCCCTCACCTCCGAGCCGTCGGGCGGCCCGGTCCGCGGGGGCGCCACGCCGGCCGCCGTGCCGCTGTCACCGCTCATCGCGGACGCGAAGGTGTAGAGCCCGTAACCGGCGCCGCTCAGCAGTGTGACGCACACCCCGCCCACCACGGCCGCCTTGACCCCGTTGCGCATGACGCGGATCCCCTCCCGTTCAGCCTGTTGAACATGTTCAACTCAGCGTGCGGGAGCACTGTAAGCGGTTGTGGTGCGCTGGGGGCGGGAGTTGTCCAACCGTGACGCTAGACCCACGTGTCCAGCCACATCCGCGCGCGCCAGGAGCCGATCGGGATGGCCTGGCCGGTGTACAGGGGCCAGAAGTAGACGAAGTTCCAGGCGATCAGCAGCACCAGGACGCCCGCCGCCGTCGCGCCGATCACCCGGCGGGTGTCGGATGAGCGCGCCGGGCCGATGACCGCGCCGGTCATCATCGCCACCGCCAGACACAGGAACGGCAGGAACACGACCGCGTAGAAGAGGAAGATCGTCCGCTCCTGGTACAGGAACCACGGCAGATAGCCGGCCGCGATCCCGCAGGCGATGGCACCGGCCCGCCAGTCGCGGCGCAGCGCCCAGCGCCACAGCACGTAGGCGATCGCGAAGCAGGCCGCCCACCACAGCAGCGGCGTGCCGATCGCCAGCACCTCCCGGGCGCACTTCTCCCCGGCGTCCGCCGGGCAGCCGTCGGTGCCGGGGCCGGGGGACTCGTAGAAGTACGACACCGGGCGGCCCAGCACGAGCCAGCTCCACGGGTTGGACTGGTAGGTGTGCGGCTGGTCGAGGCCGACGTGGAACTTGTACACCTCGTGCTCGTAGTGCCACAGGCTGCGCAGCCAGTCCGGCAGGAACGCCCAGGTGCCGCCCTTGCCGTCGGTGGCCGCCCAGTCGCGGTAGTAGCCGCCCGTGCCGTCGGCGGGGGAGAGGATCCAGCCGGTCCAGGAGGCCACGTAGACCACCAGCGCCACCGGGATCGTCGCCACGAAGGCGGCACCGGTGTCGTACTTGAGGACCGCGAGGTACGGGTGGCGGGCGCCGGCCACCTTGCGGGTGCCGACGTCCCACAGGACCGTCAGCACACAGAACGCCGCGAGGACGTACAGGCCGTTCCACTTCGTGCCCACGGCCAGGCCCAGCAGCACGCCCGCCGTCCAGCGCCAGGGACGCGGCCCGAACCGGAAGGTGTCGGCGACGGACGCGTCCGGCCGGACCCGGCCGTCCGGCCCGGCCGGCAGCGCGGCCGCGAGCCTCTCCCGGGCCCGGTCCCGGTCGACCACCAGCGCGCCGAACGCGGCCACCACGAAGAACATCAGCACGCCGTCCAGCAGCGACGTCCGGCTCATCACGAAGTGCAGCCCGTCCACCGCCATCAGCGCGCCCGCCAGACAGCCCAGGAACGTCGAGCGGAACATCCGGCGCCCGATCCGGCACAGCAGCAGCACGCTCAGCGTCCCCAGCAGCGCCGTCATGAACCGCCAGCCGAACGGGTCGAACCCGAACAGCAGCTCCCCGAGCCCGATCACGTACTTGCCGACCGGCGGGTGCACCACGTACGCCGCGTCCGTCGGCACCGCGAGGCCGCCGTGCTGCTGGAGCACCATGTCGTTGGTGTTCTTGCCGTACTGGTCCCAGCTGACCTCGAAACCGCGGTGGACGAGCGCCCAGGCGTCCTTGGCGTAGTACGTCTCGTCGAATATCACCGCCCGCGGACTGCCCAGGTTCCAGAACCGCATCAGGCCCGCCATCAGCGTCACCAGCAGCGGCCCGCCCCAGCCCGACCAGCGGGTGAGCCGCTCGGCCAAGGCCGGCGAGGCGCCCAGCACCCGCCACAGCCGCGGGCTCGGCTGCGTGTACGGCGGCACCAGCCGGTCGCGTACGTCACCGGCCGGCGCGTCCTTGCCCGGCGCGTACCCGAAGCGGCGCAGCCGCCGCTGCCACGACGGCCGCCCCTCGTGCGGTGCCTGGCCCTGCCGGAGGTCCATGGAGGACGCGGTACTGGTCACCGCGCCATCGTAGGGAACCGTGCTGTGCGAGTCCCGCGCATGGGCGCTACCCGGCCGTCGCGTACGCGTTTTCCTCCCCCGGCGCGCGCCCTGGGAGGATGGGGGCGTGACTGGAACCCTTGTCCTGGCAGGTACCCCCATCGGCGACATCGCGGACGCTCCGCCCCGGCTGGCCGAGGAGCTGGCCGCGGCCGACGTGGTCGCCGCCGAGGACACCCGGCGGCTGCGCCGGCTCACCCAGGCGCTGGGCGTCACCCCCCGGGGCCGCGTGCTCTCCTACTTCGAGGGCAACGAGTCCGCCCGCACCCCCGAGCTGGTCGCCGAGCTGGTCGGCGGGGCGCGCGTGCTGCTGGTGACCGACGCGGGCATGCCGTCCGTCTCCGACCCCGGCTACCGGCTGGTCGCCGCCGCCGTCGAGCAGGACGTCCGGGTCACCGCCGTCCCCGGCCCGTCCGCCGTGCTCACCGCGCTCGCCCTGTCCGGGCTGCCCGTGGACCGGTTCTGCTTCGAGGGCTTCCTGCCGCGCAAGGCCGGCGAGCGGCTGTCCCGGCTGCGCGAGGTGGCGGCCGAGCGGCGCACCCTCGTCTACTTCGAGGCCCCGCACCGGCTCGACGACACCCTCGCCGCGATGGCCGAGGTCTTCGGCGCGGACCGGCGGGCGGCCGTCTGCCGCGAGCTGACCAAGACGTACGAGGAGGTACGGCGCGGCCCGCTGGCCGAGCTGGCGCGGTGGGCCGCGGAGGGCGTGCGCGGGGAGATCACCGTCGTGGTCGAGGGCGCCCCGGAGACCGGACCGGAGGAACTGGACGCGCAGGAGCTGGTGCGCCGGGTCCGGGTGCGGGAGGAGGCCGGGGAGCGGCGCAAGGAGGCGATCGCCGCGGTGGCGGTGGAGGCGGGGGTGCCGAAGCGGGTGGTCTTCGACGCCGTCGTCGCCGCCAAGCGGGCCGGTGAGTGAGGGGGCGCCGGGTCGCGCCGTAGGGGGCCCGTGCGTTGCGGGCCGCTGGTCCGTCGTGGTTGATCGCGCGGTTCCCCGCGCCCCTTGAGGGGCGCGCCCCCCATGCGTCGGCAAAGAGCCGGCGTTGATGGCAAAGCCCAGCCGTCCCGATCGGCTCGTTCGGGCAAGCGGGGGCCAAATCGGGGCCAACACTCGGCAGGTCGGGTGCTTTCACGGCGGCCGAGGCGTCCACTGGGCGAGAGGACGCACCCGTGTCGACAGGGAGTTGGCCCATGAGTGACATAGCGTCGTACGCCTTCGCCTGCATGCGCTGCGGGCACGGCTGGGAGCAGTCGTACGCGATCGAGCACCGCACGAACGCCGAGGGGGAGCCGTTCGTGCGGTACGTGGCCGACGGCCGGGTGGTGCCGTCGCCGCTGACCCGGCCGGTCTGCCGGAACTGTGACGGCCACCTCGTGCGGATCATGCGCGCGGGCCAGGTGGCCTCCGTGCGCGCCGCGGCCGACGGGCGGTCCCGCCCGGTGCCGGCGGCGGGCCCGGTGGAGGTACCGCGGGTGCCGGGGCAGACCGAGCGGCCGCACCACTGGCACCTGTCCGACCTGCTGCACCCCTTCCACCGCAGGACGGGCTGAGCGGAGCACCGGCCGGCCGGGGCACGCCCCTTTCGTAGGATCGGGGCATGCCTTCGAACGCCGGCCACAGCTCCAAGGGCGACGACAAGAACGCGGCTCCGCCGCTCCCGGCACCCCTCGCGGTGCCCGTCGCCGACTCCCACACCCACCTCGACATGCAGTCCGGCACGGTCGAGGAGGGCCTGGCGAAGGCCGCCTCGGTGGGCGTCACGACGGTCGTCCAGGTCGGCTGCGACATCAAGGGCTCGCGGTGGGCCGCCGAGACCGCCGCCGCGCACGACGGCGTCCACGCCGCCGTCGCCCTGCACCCCAACGAGGCCCCGCGCATCGTCCACGGCGACCCCGACGGGTGGTCCCGGCAGGGCGCGCGGCCGGCGGGCGGGGACGCGGCGCTGGACGAGGCCCTCGCCGAGATCGACCGGCTGGCCGCGCTGCCGCACGTCAAGGGCGTCGGCGAGACGGGACTGGACTACTTCCGCACCGGTCCCGAGGGCAAGGCCGCCCAGGAGCGCTCCTTCCGGGCCCACATCGAGATCGCCAAGCGGCACGGCAAGGCCCTCGTCATCCACGACCGCGACGCCCACGCCGACGTGCTGCGGATCCTGAAGGAGGAGGGCGCCCCCGAGCGCACCGTCTTCCACTGCTACTCCGGCGACGCCGAGATGGCCGGGATCTGCGCCCGCGAGGGCTACTTCATGTCCTTCGCCGGCAACGTCACCTTCAAGAACGCCCAGAACCTGCGGGACGCCCTCGCCATCGCCCCGCTCGACCTGGTCCTGGTGGAGACCGACGCGCCGTTCCTCACCCCGGCGCCGTACCGCGGACGGCCCAACGCGCCGTATCTCGTTCCGGTCACCGTGCGCGCGATGGCCGCCGTACGCGGCATCGACGAGGACACGCTGGCGACGGCCCTGGCCGCGAACACCGCCCGCGCCTTCGACTACGAGGCGTAGCGACTGCCGCGTTCGCCGCTTCGGTGCGTAGTCGTGCCGCTTTGGAGAGTGACCGGCGCTCCGCTAGGTTCTGGGGGCCCGATCCGGACCCCTCTGGACCCCTCTGGCCCTCTCTGGAGCGTGTCGGCGTGAGCAAGTCGCAGTACGAGACGTATGAGGCGTACGGCCCCCGCGCGGCACCGCCCGGCGAACCCGGCGGCGCGCTGCCGGGCCTGTGCGACCCGGTGACGGCGGTACACACGCGGGCGGGCGAGCCGCTGCTGCCCCGGCAGGGCACGGGCGGGCCGCCGGGGGAGGGAGCCCGCGAGCACGGCGGGCACGGCCGCTCCGGGAACCCCCGGGCGCACGGTGCGGACCTCCGCGTGGACGACGAGGGCGGTGAACCGGACGGGCGGGACGGGCGGGCCGGGCGCCGGGGCAAGGCCCGCGGTGCCGACCGCCCCGAATCCGCCGTGCGCCGCCTGCTGCCGCAGGCGCTCGTCGTGGCCTTCCTCGCCGGCGGCACCAGCGCCTTCGTCGCCAAGGACAAGGCGGTCGAGCTGAGCGTCGACGGCAGCCGGCGCACCCTGCACACCTTCGCCGACGACGTGGGCGAACTGCTCGCCGAGGAGGGCGTACGGGTAGGGGCGCACGACATGGTCGCGCCCGCCCCCGGCACGGAACTCGGCAGCGGCGACGAGGTCGCGGTGCGCTACGGGCGCCCCGTACTGCTCACCCTGGACGGCCACCGGCGGCAGGTGTGGACGACGGCGCACACCGTGGCCGGCGCGCTCGACCAGCTGGGGGTCCGCGCCGAGGGCGCCTATCTGTCCGCCTCCCGCTCCCGGCGCATCTCACGCGCCGGGCTCGCGCTCGACGTGCGCACCGAGCGGGCCGTCACCGTCATGGCCGACGGCCGGAGCCGGACCGTCCGCACCAACGCGGCCACCGTCCGGGAGGCCGTCGCGGAGGCCGGGATCACCCTGCGCGGCCAGGACACCCTCTCCGTCCCGGGGGACAGCTTCCCGCGCGACGGACAGACCGTGACCGTGCTGCGGGTGACCGGCCGGCGGGAGGTCCACGAGGAGCAGATCCCGTTCCCGGCCGTACGCGTCACCGACCCCTCGCTCTTCCAGGGCACCGAGGTCGTCACCCGGCCCGGCCGGCCCGGACTGCGCCGCACCGTCTACTACGTGCGCACTGTCAACGGGGTCCGGCAGCGCCCGCGCCCGGAGCGGACCGAGCTGGTGCGCGCGCCCCGCACCCAGGTGGTGAAGGTCGGCACCCGGCCGCGCCCCACCTCCGTGCACGACGCCGACCACCTGGACTGGCACGCCCTCGCCGTCTGCGAGTCCGGCGCCCGCCCCGACGCCGTCGACCCCTCGGGCACGTACGGCGGCCTCTACCAGTTCGACACCCGCACCTGGCACAGCCTCGGCGGCGCGGGCCGCCCCCAGGACGCCTCCCCGGACGAACAGACCTACCGCGCGAAGAAGCTGTACCTACGGCGGGGCACCGGCCCGTGGCCGCACTGCGGCGCCAGGCTGCGGGGCTAGCACCCGGCCCCGCCGGTCCCGCCTCCCCTGGCGGCCCGGCCCCCCGCGCCCCCGTACCCTTGTCCCGTGACCAGCCCCACCCCCGACGCCCTCCTCGGCCCCGCCGACATCCGTGAGCTCGCGGCAGCGCTCGGTGTCCGCCCCACCAAGCAGCGCGGCCAGAACTTCGTGATCGACGCCAACACGGTCCGCCGGATCGTCCGGACCGCCGAGGTCCGCCCCGACGACGTGGTGGTGGAGGTCGGCCCCGGGCTCGGCTCGCTCACCCTCGCGCTGCTGGAGGTCGCCGACCGGGTCACCGCCGTCGAGATCGACGACGTGCTCGCCGCCGCCCTCCCCGCGACCATCGCCGCGCGCATGCCCGGGCGCGCCGACCGGTTCGCGCTGGTCCACTCCGACGCGATGCACGTCACCGGGCTGCCCGGCCCCGCCCCGACGGCCCTGGTGGCGAACCTGCCGTACAACGTCGCCGTGCCGGTGCTGCTGCACATGCTCGACACCTTCCCGACCATCGAGCGGACGCTGGTGATGGTGCAGTCCGAGGTCGCCGACCGGCTCGCCGCCGCGCCCGGGAACAAGGTGTACGGCGTGCCGTCCGTGAAGGCCAACTGGTACGCCGAGGTGAAGCGGGCCGGGGCCATCGGCCGGAACGTGTTCTGGCCGGCGCCGAACGTCGACAGCGGACTGGTGTCCCTGGTCCGGCGGACCGAGCCGATCAAGACGACCGCCTCCAAGCGGGAGGTGTTCGCGGTGGTCGACGCGGCGTTCGCGCAGCGCCGCAAGACCCTGCGGGCCGCGCTCGCCGGCTGGGCGGGCTCCGCCGCGGCGGCCGAGGCGGCGCTGGTCGCGGCCGGAATCTCGCCGCAGGCCCGCGGGGAGTCGCTGACGGTGGAGGAGTTCGCGCGGATCGCCGAACACAAGGAGAGCGGCAAGTGAGCGTCACGGTACGCGTCCCGGCCAAGGTCAACGTCCAGCTCGCGGTGGGCGCCGCCCGCCCCGACGGGTTCCACGACCTGGCCAACGTCTTCCTCGCCGTCGGCCTGTACGACGAGGTGACGGTGACCCCGGCGGCGGAACTCCGGGTCACCTGCGACGGCCCGGACGCCGGCCAGGTACCTCTGGACCGCACCAACCTCGCCGCCCGCGCGGCGATCGCCCTCGCCGCGCGCCGGGGCATCGAGCCGGACGTGCACCTCCACATCGCCAAGGACATCCCGGTCGCCGGCGGCATGGCGGGCGGCAGCGCGGACGGCGCGGGCGCGCTGCTCGCGTGCGACACGCTGTGGGGCACGGGCGCCTCGCGCGACGAGCTTCTGGAGATCTGCGCCGAGCTGGGCAGCGACGTGCCGTTCAGCCTGGTCGGCGGGGCGGCGCTCGGGGTCGGGCGCGGTGAGCGGCTGACGGAGCTGGAGGTCGGCGGCGCCTTCCACTGGGTGTTCGCGATGGCCGGGCGCGGGCTGTCCACCCCGGCGGTGTTCCGCGAGTTCGACCGGCTGGCCGAGGGTCGGGAGATCCCGGAGCCGGTGGCCTCGCCGGACCTGCTGGCGGCGCTGGCGAAGGGCGACCCGGACGCGCTGGCCGCCACCGTCTCCAACGACCTTCAGCCGGCGGCGCTGTCCCTGTTCCCTGAGCTGGCGGGCACGCTGGCGGCGGGGCGTGGCGCGGGGGCGCTGGCCGCGCTGGTCTCCGGGTCCGGTCCTACGACCGCGTTCCTCGTGCGGGACGCCGGGGCGGCGGAGAAGGTGGCCGAGACGCTGCGGGTGTCGGGGACGTGCGGGACGGTACGGGTGGCGGCGGGGCCGGTGGCGGGGGCGACGGTTCTCTGAGGGGGCTCAGTACTGCTCGAAGGCGGCCAAGTCGATGTGGATGTCGTAGGGAACACTCACTTTGACTTGGTCGTGAAAGATGCCGGTCAGCGCATAGGTGCCGGTGGCCTCGCCGCGTTCGTACACCTGGACCACCGGGTGGTCGTCCTGGCCCGCCATCTCGACCAGCCAGTAGTGCGGGATACCTGCCGCGGCGTACTTGTGCGGCTTGTAATCGCGGTCACGGGCCTCGGAGTCCGGTGAGACGACCTCGACGGCGAGAAGGACGTCGGCCGCCTTGAAGTGGGTCTGACGCCGGCCCGTGACAGCTTCTTTGCGCACCACGGAGATGTCCGGTTCCGGACCGTTACGCCGGTCCAGAACCACTGTCATCTCACACGCCACCTTCAGGTCGGGTGGCACGGTGCTGCGCAGTCCGTTCGCCAGCAGATGGATCACCGCGAAGTGGAAGTAGCGCTGCGGACTCACGAAGACCAGGCTCCCGTCGATCAGCTCGGTGTGCGGCGGGAGATCCGGCAGCGTGAACAGGTCGTCCACGGTGTAGCCGTCCTGCGGCGGCACCGGCCACTGGACACGATGCTCTACGGACTCGGCGGTCATGGTTCCTCCCATGGACAGGCTCCTGGTGCCTGCCCTCCACCGTAGCGGCCCCATCCCGATCACGTCATCACAAAGAGTGACAACCCCCTCGCGCCCCGCCCCTCACGCCCGAAGCCCTACGCTAGAAGGCTGACCCACACGGTGGAGCCGCATGTCGATACCGCCCCGCGCACAGGAGTGAAATGGCCGTCAACCTGGTCAATGTCGAGAACGTCAGCAAGGTCTACGGCACCCGTGCCCTGCTGGACGGCGTCTCGCTCGGCGTGTCGGAAGGGGACCGGATCGGGGTCGTCGGACGCAACGGCGACGGGAAGACCACCCTCATCCGGATGCTCGCCAAGCTGGAGGAGGCCGATACCGGAAGGGTCACGCACTCCGGCGGGCTGCGGCTCGGCGTGCTCACCCAGCACGACTCCCTCGACCCCGCCGCCACCGTCCGCCACGAGGTGATCGGCGACTTGGCCGACCACGAGTGGGCCGGCAACGCCAAGGTCAGGGACGTGCTGACCGGACTGTTCGGCGGGCTGGACCTGCCGGGCTTCCCCAAGGGGCTGGACACCGTCATCGGACCGCTCTCCGGTGGCGAGCGGCGCCGGATCGCGCTGGCCAAGCTGCTCATCGAGGAACAGGACCTGATCGTCCTGGACGAGCCCACCAACCACCTCGACGTCGAGGGCATCGCCTGGCTCGCCGAGCACCTGCGCGAGCGGCGCTCGGCGCTGGTGTGCGTCACCCACGACCGCTGGTTCCTGGACCAGGTCTGCACCCGCATGTGGGACGTGCAGCGCGGTGACGTGTACGAGTACGAGGGCGGCTACTCGGACTACGTCTTCGCGCGCGCCGAACGCGAGCGGATCGCCGCCACCGAGGAGGCCAAGCGGCAGAACCTGATCCGCAAGGAGCTGGCCTGGCTGCGGCGCGGGGCGCCCGCGCGGACCTCCAAGCCCCGCTTCCGGGTGGAGGCCGCCAACGAGCTGATCGCGGACGTGCCGCCGCCCCGGGACAGCAGCGAGCTGATGAAGTTCGCCTCCTCCCGGCTCGGCAAGACGGTCTTCGACCTGGAGGACGTCACCCTCCAGGCCGGGCCGAAGGTGCTGCTCAAGCACGTCACCTGGCAGCTCGGCCCGGGCGACCGGATCGGTCTGGTCGGGGTCAACGGCGCCGGGAAGACCTCGCTGCTGCGCGCCATGGCCGCCGCCGCGGTTACCGACGGCGAGGAGCAGCCCGCCGGGGGCCGGATCGCCGTCGGCAGGACCGTCAAGCTCGCCTACCTCTCCCAGGAGGTCGCCGAACTCGACCCCACCTGGCGGGTGCTGGAGGCCGTACAGCGGGTCCGGGAGCGCGTCGACCTCGGCAAGGGGCGCGAGATGACGGCCGGGCAGCTGTGCGAGACGTTCGGCTTCGGCAAGGAGAAGCAGTGGACGCCGGTCGGGGACCTCTCCGGCGGCGAGCGGCGGCGGCTCCAGCTGCTGCGGCTGCTCATGGCCGAGCCCAACGTCCTCTTCCTGGACGAGCCCACCAACGACCTCGACATCGAGACCCTGACCCAGCTGGAGGACGTCCTCGACGGCTGGCCCGGTTCGATGATCGTCATCTCCCACGACCGGTTCTTCGTGGAGCGGACGACGGACCGGGTGTTCGCGCTGCTCGGCGACGGCACCCTGCGGATGCTGCCGCGCGGCATCGACGAGTACCTGGAGCGGCGCCGACGCATGGAGGAGGCGGTCGCCGAGCGGTCCGCCGCCGCGGCGCCCAAGCCGGTCACGACGGAGAAGAGCGCCGCCGACCAGCGCGCCGCGAAGAAGGAACTCCAGAAGATCGAGCGCCAGTTGGACAAGATCTCCGAGAAGGAGGCGAAGCTGCACGCGCAGATCGCCGACAACGCCACCGACTTCGCCAAGGTGGCCGAACTGGACGCCCGGCTGCGGGAGCTCGCCGGGGAGCGCGAGGAACTGGAGCTGCGCTGGCTGGAACTGGCGGAGGACGCCTGACCCCCGACCCGGCGCGCGAAGGGGGCGCGTGCGCTGGGTGAAGGGGGCGTGAAGGCGCGTAACGAGGGCATCACGGGCCGGTCCTCCCTTGGGAACAGGGGAGGGCGCGGCCCCGTGTGCTGTCGGTGCCGGGTGATAGAAAGAGCCGTCTGAAAACCGTCTGAGAAACGGCCCAGAGCCGTCCGTCGCGTGCTTCGGGGCGTGGCTAAAAATCAGTGAACGAGGGGGAAGAGCGCTGATGACTCAGCCGCCCGACCAGCCGCCGCAGGGCGGGTTCGGAGCACCGCAGGACCAGCCGCCACAGCCCGGCGGCCACGGCGCCCCCCAACCCCCGCCCGCCCAGGCCGGCTTCGGCGCCCCGCAGTCCCCCGCCGCACCCCCGCAGCCCCCGCGGACGCCTCCGGCGCAGGGCGGTTTCGGCGCGCCCCGGCCGCCCGCCGGGTCCCCGCAGCCCCAGCCGGGCTACGGCTACCCGCAGCCGGGACCCTACGGCGGCACCCCGGGCCCCTACGGCCGGCCGCAGCCGGGCCCCTACGGGTACCCGCAGCAGGCGCCGCAGCAGCAGGGCCCGTACGGTGCCCCCCAGCCCGGTTACGGCCTGCCGCCGCAGCCGCCGTACCCGGGCACGCCCGGGTCCGCACCCGGCATACCCGGGGCCGCGCCCGGCGGGCCGGCGTCCAAGAAGAAGACGGCGCTGATCATCGGGTCCGCGGTCGCCGCGCTGCTCGTCATCGGCGGCACGGTGTTCGCGGTCACCTCCGGCGGCGACGACGAGGGCGGCGGCAAGAAGCCCGTCGCCCAGGGCGGCGACGGCCCCGCCCACTCCCCCACCGCCTCGCCGACGACCTCCGGCGGCGCGGACCCGGACCACCTCAACGACGGACGCGGCCCCGGCGAGGCCAAGGTCCTCTGGTACGCGCCGCCCCCCGACGCCCCCGCGTCCGGCGCCGACGCGCCCGGCATGTGGACCAGCGGGGACACGGTGGTGAAGGCGGCGTACAAGCAGGTCTTCGCCTTCGGCGCCGGGGACGGCCACACCGCCTGGGGGCCGGTCTCCCTCCCGCAGAAGATCTGCGCGGTCACCCCGGTGAAGTCGGCCGACGACAAGATCGTCGTGGCGTACCTGAGCGGTGCCGGCGAGCGCGCCAAGTGCAACCGGCTCCAGCAGCTCGACCTGCGCACCGGCCGGAAGGGCTGGAGCGGCGAGGTCGCCGACGGCGGCCTGTTCGACAGCGCCCTCCACATCGAGCTGACGGTCGGCGGCAAGACGCTGATGGTGGGCCGTTCGCAGTCGGGCACGGCGTACGACATCGACACCGGCAAGAAGCTGTACGACAAGAAGCGGTACGGCGCGGCCTGCTTCCCCGCCGCCTACGCGGGCGGCACCGACCGGCTGATCCAGGTGGCCTCCTGTGGCGTCGGCGGCTCCGACGAGCACGAGGAACTCCAGGAGCTGGACCCGTCGAACGGCACGGTGCGCTGGACGCAGAAGCTCAAGAAGGGCTGGGAGGTCAGCCGTACCTACTCGGTCGACCCCCTCGTGGTGTATCTGAGGAACCGCGAGAACAAGACCTGGAACATCTCCTCCTTCTCCGAGGACGGCACGTTCCGTTCCCAGGTGATGGTGGACGAGAAGTTCGCCCCCCGCTGCGGCTGGGCGATCCTGGAGCGCGAGCTGCAGGGCTGTCAGGGGGTCGCGGTCGACGCCGACACGCTCTACCTGCCCACCGACGCCACCGTCAGCGCCAACGAGATCGTGGCCATCGGCCTCGCCGACGGCAAGGAGAAGTGGCGGGTGAAGTCCCCGGGCGACCGGCCGATGTACCCGGTGAGGACCGAGGGCGGCAAGCTCATCGCGTATGTGCAGCCGTCGTACGACAGCGGCGGCCAGGTGGTGTCGGTGCCGGTCGCCGGCTCCTCCCACGGGACGACCGCGCTGCTGCGCAACCCGCGGGGCGCCGCCGGTGTCGAGAACACCTTCTACGACGGTGTCGTCGACTGGTCCGGCGGGCGGCTGTTCATCTCCTCGGGCCGGCTGTCCGGCGACGACGACTCCAAGGAGAAGCTGATCATGGCCTTCGGCGACTGAGCCGGACGCCAGGTCCCGTCCTCCCCGTCCCCTTCGCCGTCCGCCCGCAGAGCGTCACCGAGGTATCCGCCGCCATGACCCAGCCACCCCCGCCGCCGCCCAACCAGCCCCCGCAGCCCGGCTACGGCTATCCGCCGCAGCCGCCGGGCCCCGGTTACGGCCCGCCCGGCGCGCAGCCCAACCCGTACGCCCAGCAGCCGCCGGCCCAGCCCCCGGCCTACGGCGCCCAGCCGCCGGCCCAGCCCCCGGCGTACGGCGCCCAGCCGCCCGCCGGTTACCCGCCCCAGCCGCACAACCCCTACGCCCAGCCCGTCCAGCCCGTCCAGCCCGTCCAGGGCATGCGGCCGGGCTACGGCTACCCGGGCCAGGCGCAGCCGCCGACCGCGCCGATGACGCCCCGGCCGGTGCCGGGCGGCGGCCGGCGGAACACCACCCTGTTCATCGTGGTGGCGGCGGTCGTCGCCATCGCACTGATCGTCGGCGGCGGCATCTGGTACGCCAACTCCTCCGGGGACGAAGGCGGTTCCCACGGACCCGCCTCCTCCGCCGGCGGGACCGGCGGCACGAGCGGCGGCTCCGGCGGCTCCGGGAGCGGGGGCGGCGGTGGCGGCAAGGAGAAGGTGCCGGCCGATCCGGCCGCCGAGGTGCTCTTCAAGGTGCCGCTGCCCAAGACGGACGACACGGTCGTCACCTCCGGCTCCTGGCTGACGGACACGGTGTACGCCAAGAGCGGCATCGCGGAGATCGTCGGCTACGACCCGGACCGGGGCACCAGGCTGTGGACGGTCAAGCTGCCCGGCCCGATCTGCGCGGCCAGCGACCACGTGAACGACGACGGCCGGACGGCGGTCACCTTCCAGCCGAGGATGCCCCCGAAGGACTCCTCCGCGGGGTGCAGCCAGGTCGCCGCGATCGACCTCGCCGCGGGGAAGAAGCTGTGGACGAAATCGATCAATTCCGGTGACTATCCGGTCACCTTCCAGAACGTGACGGTCGCCCAGGATACGGTCGCGGTCGGCAGCTCCGACGGTGGTGCCGCGTTCGACATCGACTCCGGCAAGGCGCTGTGGCAGCCGAAGGCGGACGACACCTGCTCCGACGCGGGGTACGGCGGCGGCGCCCGGCTGGTCGCGGTGCGCAAGTGCGGCGCGTACGACAGCCGCAAGCTGCACATCCAGACCATCGACCCGAAGACCGGCAAGGTGATCTCCGAGTACCGGATGCCCGACGGCGTCGAGTACGCGTCCGTCGTCTCCACCGACCCCCTCGTGGTCGCCGCCGACGTCGGGGACACCGCCGGCGACGGCAGCGGTGTCTCGGACTACTTCTCCATCGACGACAAGACCGGCAGACTGCTCGCCCGTATCGCCGCGCCCGGCGACACCTACGGGGGCCGCTGCGACGGCATCACCCGGATCGAGGGCTGCAACCAGGTCGTCGCCGGCAACGGCAGGCTGTACCTGATGACCGAGTCGCACGACGGCCGGGCCGAGTACAGCAGGACGAACGAGATCGTCGCCTTCGACCTGCAAACCGGCAAGCCGACCGGGCAGCGCGCCGAGGCCGGCGACGGCTACACGCTCTCCCCGCTGCGCATGGACGGCGGCAACCTGCTGGCCTACAACGCGCCGCCGTACAACAAGGGCGGCCAGGTCCTCAGCATCGACGGCGGCACCTTCAAGGTGACCAAGCTGCTGGAGAACCCCGGCGAGCGCAGCGTGCACACGGCGGAGACCAGCCTGCTGCCCGAGTACGCCGAGCTGCTCTTCGGCAAGGGCCGCCTGTACATGTCGGCCCAGTTCGCCCACAAGGCCAACCGGACGTACGACCAGGAGTACCTGGTGATGGCGTTCGGCACGGACGGCTGACCGGCCGCCGGCACCGTTGCCGGACTCGCCCGAACGAGTGAACTGCCCTGTGGTGCCCCGGATTTCATCGATCCGGGGCACTTCTCTTCTGGAGGGGCAGCGCGACGTCGAACAAGCGTGTAGCTTCCGGGGGCATGAAGCGCGGGGGTGCCGGGGGGACTGGGGGGTTGCTCAATGGGAGTGCGGCTCGTGGTCGTCGACGACCATCGCCTGCTCGCGGAGGCGCTGGCGTCGGCGCTCAAGCTGCGCGGGCACCGGGTGGTCGCCGCGGCGGCACCGGCCGCGGGCGCGGCGGACCTGGTGATCGCGCGGGCACCCGAGGTGTGCCTGCTGGGCACGGCGGCACCGGCCGAGCCGGGCGCCTTCGACCCGGTGGTCAAGATCAAGCGGGAGCGTCCGCAGGTGGCGGTGGTGGTGCTGGGCCCGGTGCCGTCGCCGCGCGGCATCGCGGCGGCCTTCGCGGCGGGCGCGTCGGGGTACGTACGGCACGACGAGCGGATCGAGGGCGTCGAGCGGGCCATGACGAAGGCCCGCGCCGGGGAGGCGGCCGTCGCCCCGCAACTGCTCCAGGGCGCGTTCGGCGAGCTGCTGAACCCGGCCGCGCAGCCCGACGACGAGGCCCAGCGGCTGCTGGAGGTGCTGACGCCGCGCGAGGTGGAGGTCCTGGTCCGGGTGGCCGACGGCGAGGACACGCGCCTGATCGCGGCGGGCATGGGCATCGCCCCCAGCACGGCCCGCACCCACGTCCAGCGGGTCCTGATGAAACTGGGCGTGGGCTCCCGCCTGGAGGCGGCGGCCCTGGCCGCCCGCACGGGCTTACTGGAACGGGCGGGCCCGCGCGGGAACACCGGCCTGGGGTAGACGGGCTGCCGGGCGGCACCGTGGAAGCCGACGGGACCGCGATTCCCCAGGGGCGCGGGGCCGTGCCGATAGGCGGCTTTGCCGCGTGCGCGCGACCGGCCCCCACGCCCCCGCGGCCGGCGTACGGCCTCAGGTCTCCCGGCGCTCCTCCGCCTGCTCGTCCGCCGGAGGCACGGGCCGCAGCTTCAGCCACGCCAGGAAGAAGATCCCCAGCAGCAGCATGCCGATCCCGGTCCACAGGTTGATGTTGACGCCCTCGGCCTTGTCGATCGCGGCCTGGGAGTCGGTGAGGCCCGTGATCGTGACGATGACGCCGTAGACCACGAACAGCCCGCCGATGATACGGCGCAGATCGAAGATGCGGGCCGCCGTCGCGGACTTGGTCTGCAGCTCGGTGACCTCCCGCTGGACGTCGTGCTCGGTGTAGTGCGGCGGACGGTGCTCAGGGTGCTCGGTCATGGTTTCCTCGGTCCTCCCGCGTCAGAACGAGAACGGGATGTAGCAGGCGGCGGCCAGGACGACCGCGCCCCAGCCCAGCAGGGCCGGCTTGCGGTACCACGCGTCGTCGCCCTCGGCGGGCGGCTCGGACATACCGGGGGAGCGGGTGCCGTAGACCAGGCCCTGGAGCTCCTCCGCCGGCTTCGGCCTGGTGAACAGGGACACCGCGATCATCACGACCGCGCCGGCGACGAACCCCGCGATCGCGGAGACGAAGTTGGCGCCCTGGTCGGAGGGGATGGAGATGACGCCCTGCTTGTAGAAGACGAAGTAGTTGACCATCGCGGCGGTGGTGCCGGCGAGCAGGCCCCAGAAGCCGGACTTGGCGGACGCGCGCTTCCAGAACATGCCGACGACGAAGACGACGAACATCGGCACGTTGAAGAAGGAGAACAGCGTCTGCAGGTAGCTCATGATGTTCGAGAACGAGGACGCCAGGAACGCCGTGCCGATGGAGGCGCAGACACCGATCACGGTGATCAGGCGGCCGAACCGCACGTAGTAGTCGTCCGCGCGGCCCGGCACCACGTACTTGGCCCAGATGTCGTTGGTGAACACCGTGTTGAACGACGACACGTTCGCCGCCATGCCCGCCATGAAGGCGGCCAGCAGACCGGTGACGGCGATGCCGAGCACGCCGTTGGGCAGGAGCTCCTGCATCAGGTAGGGGATGGCGTCGTTGTACTGGAGCCCGGACTCCTTGCTGCCGATGTTCGGCACGAGCGCGGCGGCGACCAGGCCCGGGGTCATCACCAGGAAGACGATGAAGATCTTCGGGAAGGCGGCGATGAGCGGGGTGCGCTGCCCGGCGGAGAGGTTCTTCGCGGACAGGGCGCGCTGCACCTCGGCGAAGTTGGTGGTCCAGTAGCCGAAGGAGAGCACGAAGCCGAGGCCGAGGACGATGGTGAGCCAGTTGGCGCCGAGCGGATTGGCGTGCCCGATGCCGGTGCCGCCCCAGGCCGTGGTGAAGTCGGCGCCGTGCTGCGCGGTGAGCTTGTCGGTCAGGCCGTCCCAGCCGCCGGCCTTCTTCAGGCCGAGCACGGTGATGGGGATGAGCGCGGCGAGGATCACGAAGAACTGGAGCACCTCGTTGTAGATCGCCGAGGACAGGCCGCCCAGGGTGATGTAACCGAGCACCAGGGCGCCGGCGACGACGATGGCGACCCACTTCGGCCAGCCGAGCAGGGCCTCGACGACGAGGGCGAGGGCGTAGAGGTTGACGCCGGCGATCAGCACCGAGGCGAACGCGAAGAGCGCCGAGCTGAGCAGGTGGGCGGCCCGGTCGAAGCGCAGCAGCAGGAACTCGGGGACCGAGCGGACCTTGCTGCCGTAGTAGAAGGGCATCATCACCAGGCCGAGGAAGACCATGGCGGGGATGGCGCCGATCCAGTACCAGTGGACGGTGTAGGCGCCGTACTGGGCGCTGTTGGCCGCCATGCCCAGGATCTCGGTGGCCGCCAGGTTCGCCGAGATGAAGGCGAGGCCGGTGATCCAGGCGGGCAGCGAGCGTCCGGAGAGGAAGAAGTCGAGGCTGGTCTTGACCGAGCGGCGGGCGGCGAGACCGATGCCGAGGACGACGACGAAGTAGATCGCCAGGATCGTGTAGTCCAGCCAGTTGGTGGGGAGCCGTAGCTCCGCCGCCAGGGAGGTGGGGGCGTATGGGGGGGTTTGCATGAGAACTCGCTTCGTTGCGCGAACTGATCCAAGCGGAACCTACGCCGCCGTGTTCGGTATTTGAACACTCCGACTGGTGTTCTTTGTTTGATTGTGATCGAGCACGGGGGTATCGAGTTGTGCTCTGTTATGTTTGATTGTGTTGAGTGATGGAGTGGGGATGTGGAGGAGTCCGGCGTGAAGAAGACCTCGACCCGGCTGGCCGACGGTCGTGAGCTGATCTACTACGACCTTCGGGACGACACCGTGCGTGACGCGGTCGACCGGCGTCCTCTGGACCGTACGGTCACCACGTCCGAGATCCGCCGCGACCCGCTGCTCGGCGACGGCGTCGCCATCGCCTCGCACCGCCAGGGCCGCACCTACCACCCGCCGGCCGACGAGTGCCCCCTGTGTCCGACGCGCGGCGACCGGCTCAGCGAGATCCCGGACTCCTCGTACGACGTCGTCGTCTTCGAGAACCGCTTCCCCTCCCTCGCCGGCGACTCCGGCCGCTGCGAGGTCGTCTGCTTCACCTCCGACCACGACGCCTCCTTCGCCGACCTCACCCCCCGGCACGCCCGTCTGGTGCTGGACGCGTGGACGGACCGCACCTCGGAGCTGTCCCATCTGCCCTCCGTCGAGCAGGTGTTCTGCTTCGAGAACCGCGGTGCCGAGATCGGCGTGACGCTGGGCCACCCGCACGGGCAGATCTACGCCTATCCCTTCACCACCCCGCGCACCGCGCTGATGCTCCGCTCGCTCGCCGCCCACAAGGAGGCCACCGGCGGACAGAACCTGTTCGACGCGGTCCTGGAGCGTGAACTGGCCGGCGAGCGGGTCGTCCTGGAGGGTGAACACTGGGCGGCCTTCGTGCCGTACGCGGCCCACTGGCCGTACGAGGTCCACCTGTACCCCAAGCGCCGCGTGCCCGATCTGCTCGCCCTCGACGAGGCGGCCCGCACAGAGTTCCCCCAGGTGTATCTGGAACTCTTGAAGCGGTTCGACCGGATCTTCGACGGGCGGGACGGAGGGGAAAGCCCCGCGGGTGAGCCTCCGACGCCGTACATCGCGGCCTGGCACCAGGCGCCGTTCGGCACCCTGGAGGAGTTCGACGGTGTGACGCGCGACGACTTCGCGCTCCACCTTGAGCTTTTCACCATCCGCCGCACTTCCGGCAAACTGAAGTTTCTCGCGGGTTCCGAGTCCGGCATGAACGTGTTCATCAACGACGTGCCGCCGGAGCGCGCGGCCGAGCGACTGCGAGAGGTAGCGAGTTCATGAAGTACCTGGTGACGGGTGGCGCCGGATATGTCGGCAGTGTCGTGGCCCAGCACCTGCTGGAAGCCGGACACGAGGTCACCGTCCTCGACAACCTCTCCACCGGCTTCCGCGCCGGCGTGCCCGCCGGCGCCGCCTTCATCGAGGGCGACATCCGCGACGCCGCCAAGTGGCTCGACCCCTCCTTCGACGGCGTGCTGCACTTCGCGGCGTTCTCGCAGGTCGGCGAGTCGGTGCTGAAGCCGGAGAAGTACTGGGACAACAACGTCGGCGGCAGCATGGCACTGCTCGCCGCGATGCGCGAGGCCGGCGTGCGCAAGCTGGTGTTCTCCTCCACCGCGGCGACCTACGGCGAGCCCGAGCAGACCCCCATCCGGGAGACCGCCCCGACGCGCCCCACCAGCCCCTACGGCGCCTCCAAGCTGGCCGTGGACCACATGATCACCGGCGAGGCGCACGCCCACGGCCTGGCCGCGGTCTCCCTGCGCTACTTCAACGTGGCCGGCGCCTACGGCGCGTACGGCGAGCGCCACGACCCCGAGTCGCACCTGATCCCGCTGGTCCTCCAGGTCGCCCAGGGCCGCCGCGAGGCCATCTCGGTCTACGGCGACGACTACCCGACCCCCGACGGCACCTGCGTCCGCGACTACATCCACGTGGCGGACCTGGCCGAGGCCCACCTGCTGGCCCTGGGCGCCGCCGCCCCCGGCGAGCACCTGATCTGCAACCTCGGCAACGGCAACGGCTTCTCCGTGCGCGAGGTCGTCGAGACCGTGCGCGAGGTCACCGGCCACCCGATCCCCGAGGTGACCGCGGAGCGCCGCGGCGGCGACCCGGCGGTCCTGGTCGCCTCCGCGGACACCGCCCGCGAGAAACTGGGCTGGAACCCGACCCGCGCGGATCTCGCGGGCATCGTCGCGGACGCGTGGGAGTTCGCGCAGAGCATCACAAGGGAGCACTAGTGGGGGCACAGCAGGTCGCGGACCGCTTCGCCGAGCTGTACGGGGCACGGCCGGAGGGCGTCTGGGCGGCACCGGGCCGGGTCAACCTGATCGGCGAGCACACCGACTACAACGACGGCTTCGTCATGCCGTTCGCCCTGCCGCACCAGGCGGTCGCGGCGGTCTCCCGCCGCACCGACGGGGTCCTGCGCCTGCACTCGGCGGACATCGACGGCGGGGTCGCGCAGCTGCGCCTGGACGACCTCGCGCCCGGCGGCGACCACGACTGGACGGCCTACCCGGCGGGCGTGGTCTGGGCGCTGCGCGAGGCGGGGCACGCGATCACCGGCGCCGACGTCCACCTGGCGTCCACCGTCCCGACGGGCGCGGGCCTGTCCTCCTCCGCCGCCCTGGAGGTCGTGATCGCGCTCGCGCTCAACGACCTGTACGACCTGGGCCTCAAGGGCTGGCGGCTGGCCCGGCTGTGCCAGCGCGCCGAGAACGTCTACGTCGGTGCCCCCACCGGCATCATGGACCAGACGGCTTCGGCCTGCTGCGAGCAGGGCCACGCACTGTTCCTGGACACCCGTGACCTGTCCCAGCAGCAGATCCCCTTCGACCTCGCGGCCGAGGGGCTGCGGCTGCTGGTGGTGGACACCCAGGTCAAGCACGCGCACAGCGGCGGCGAGTACGGCAGGCGCCGGGCCGGCTGCGAGAAGGGCGCGGCCCTGCTCGGCGTCGACGCCCTGCGCGACATCCCCTACGACGGGCTGGACGAGGCCCTCGCCCGCCTCGGCGACGAGGAGGACGTGATCCCCCTGGTCCGCCACGTCGTGACGGAGAACGAGCGGGTCGAACGCACGGTCGCCCTGCTGCGGGCCGGCGACCCCCGCGCCATCGGCCCGGTCCTCACCGAGGGCCACGCCTCCCTGCGCGACGACTTCCGCATCTCCTGCCCGGAACTGGACCTGGTGGTCGACACCGCCCTGGCCGGCGGCGCCCTGGGCGCCCGCATGACCGGCGGCGGCTTCGGCGGCTCGGCGATCGTCCTCGCGGAGGCGACGGCCGTCGACACCCTGTCCAAGACCATCGAAGAGGCCTTCACCGCAGCGGGCTTCACGTCCCCCCGCGTCTTCGAAGCGCTCCCGTCCCCAGGCGCCCGACGGCTGGTCTGACCCGCCGTCAGCCCAGGCGTTTGGTCAGGGTGTACTCCGTGAGCCCCGGCGGATAGTCGGGGATCACGCAGACCACCTCGTAGCCCTGCTTGCGGTAGAAGCCGGGGGCCTGGAAGTCCCAGGTCTCCAGGCGGGCGGCGGTGCAGCCGCGGGTGGTGGCGAGCCGTTCCGCCTCGGCGAGCAGGCGGGAGCCGAGGCCCGTGCCGCGGTGGCGGGCGTCGACCCACAGGTAGGTGACGTGCAGCCAGGTCGTCCAGGTGTGGCCGACCAGCCCGCCCGCCAGATCGCCGGCCGCGTCCAGACCCCACACATGGAGCGGCGCCTCGCGTTCGCCGGGGGTGCCGCGCAGCGCGGCCAGCACCGGGGACGCCGCCGTGTTGGTGTTCCGCAGGCGTGAGCGGAGCAGATCGCGTCGTGCCTTGTCGACTTCCGCCTCGATACGAAACATGTGTCACACCATAGACGTGGTGGACGGCCAGTTCTGCAAATCTCCTTCCGCTCCGTGCCCGCATCCGTACTCTGTGGAACAGCACCGGTGGGGGCCGGTGCCGCTCAGGGGGCGAGACACGCGGGTACGGCGCCCGCGGTGGGGGCAGCAGCTCCGCGACGGCGGCGGCCGTGCGGCGCGCGCTGCCCCTGTCCGCCGGTGTCGTACCCGTGCCCGTCGTCGTTCTCCGGACTTTTTCCGGGACTTCCCGGAACTACCGGCCTATTCCGGAGCTTTCCGGACCTTGGACATCCCCTGCTCCACGCGGAGCCCGGGGAAGGGGGTTACGTGGTTCGTATCCGAGTCCTGGTCGTCGACGACCACCGTATCTTCGCCGAGTCGCTGGCCGCCGCCCTGGCCGCCGAACCGGACGTCGACGTCTTCGCCGCCGGCAGCGGCCCGGCCGCGCTGCGCTGCCTGGAACGGGCGGCCGGCGAGGGCCGCCGCTACGACGTGCTGCTGGTCGACGCCGACCTCGGCGGCCCCCCGCCCGGCGCCCGCCCGGCCGTACCGGTGCGGGACGGCAACGAGGAGGGCCTGGTCGACGGCATCTCCCTGGTCGCCGGGGTGCGCACCGCCCAGCCCGGCGTCCGGACCGTCGTCCTCGCCGAGAAGGACGACCCGCGCCGCGCGGCCCTCGCCCTCCAGGCCGGCGCCTCCGGCTGGGTCGCCAAGGACTGTTCGCTGTCCCGGCTGCTGACGGTGATACGGGGCGTGCTGCGCGACGAGACGCATCTGCCGCCCGCGCTGCTCACCGGGGTGCTCAAAGAGCTGACGGCGGCCCGCCGGCACCGCACCGAGAGCGAGCGGCTGGTGGAGTCCCTCACCCCCAGGGAGCGGGAGGTGCTGCGCTGCATGGTCGCCGGGCTGGGCCGCAAGGCCGTCGCCGAGCGGCTGTTCCTCTCCCCGCACACCGTCCGCACCCATATGCAGAACGTCCTCGGCAAGCTGGGCGTGCACTCCACGCTGGCGGCCGTCGCGCTCGCCCGGCGGGCCGGGGTGGGGCCGGTGGACCTAGCCGGGGATGTTGTCGAACGGGGCGGTCAGCTGGCGTAGCAGCCCGGCCAGTTCCGCGCGCTGGGCTCGGGACAGCTCGGCGAGGATCGCCCGCTCCTGCTCCAGCAGTCCCGCCAGCGCCTGGTCCGCGCGGTCCCGGCCCTCGTCGGTCAGCCGGACCAGTACGCCCCGCCGGTCGCTGGGGTCGGGCAGCCGCTCCACCAGGCCCTTCTTCGCCAGCCGGTCGATACGGTTGGTCATCGTGCCCGAGGTGACCAGGGTCTGCGTCAGCAGCTGGCCCGGGGAGAGCTGGTACGGCGTGCCCGCGCGCCGCAGCGCGGTCAGCACGTCGAACTCCCAGGGCTCCAGCTGGTGCTCGGAGAAGGCGAGCCGGCGGGCGCGGTCCAGGTGCCGGGCGAGCCGACTCACCCGGCTCAGCACTTCCAGCGGCTCCACGTCGAGGTCCGGGCGCTCCCGGCGCCACGCTGCGACCAGCCGATCGACCTCGTCCTCCATGGAGATCAGTGTAGTGGTTGTGTCGACATGAAGTCTCTTGATATCGAGTCTCTTGATATCGAGATAATCCTGGGGGACAGTGGACGCATGACCACGCCCCGCTGGGACCCCGCCCAGTACCTCCGCCACGCCGGCCACCGCGCCCGCGCCTTCACCGACCTCCTCGCGCGCCTCCCCGCCCCGCCCCGCGACCGCCCCCGCATCGCCGACCTCGGCTGCGGCCCCGGCAACGGCACCGCCCTGCTCGCCGAGCGCCGGCCCACCGCCCGCATCACCGGATACGACAACTCCCCCGAGATGCTCGACCGGGCCCGCACCGACCACGAAGGGCCGACGGGGGGCGGCGGCCGGCTCGACTTCGCCCACGCCGACGTACGGACCTGGACGCCCGGGGAGCCGTACGACCTGATCGTCTCCAACGCCACCCTGCAATGGGTGCCGGGCCACGCCGACCGGTTCGCCGACTGGACCGCCGCCCTCACCCCCGGCGGCGCCCTCGCCTTCCAGGTGCCCGACAACCTCGACGCCCCGCTGCACGTCCTGCTGCGCGACCTCGCCGCCGCACCCCGCTGGCGCTCCCGTCTCGCCGGCGTCCCGCGCGCCACCGACTCCGTGCACGGCCCCGGCTTCTACCTGGACCGCCTCGCCCGCCTGGGCTGCGCGGCCGACGTGTGGCAGACCACGTACCAGCACGTCCTCCAGGGCGAGGACCCGGTGCTCGACTGGGTGAAGGGCACCGGACTGCGGCCCGTCCTGACCGCGCTCGCCGACGACCCCGAGGCGTGCGAGGCGTTCGTCACCGCCTACCGGGACCTGCTGCGCACCGCCTACCCCAGCACCCCCTACGGCACGGTCCTGCCGTTCCGCCGCCTGTTCGCGGTCGCGGTGAAGCCGTCGCCGTGAAGCTCCTGCCGTGAAGCCGCCGCCGTAGCCGGTGGTTCATCCGTGCGGCGGGCGCCCGGCGAGCGCGCGCCATTCGTCCTCCAGCACGCTGAACACCTCGGAGTCCCGCCAGCCGTCCCGGATCAACGCGGTATGACGATGGCGCCCCTCCCACGTCATGCCGAGCTTCCTCAGTATCCGGGCCGACCCGAGGTTTCGCGGGTCGCAGGTGGCATGGACGCGGTGCAGCCCGAGCTCCCCGAACCCTCGTACCAGCAACTCTTCACCGATCGCCGTTCCGACGCCCCGCCCCCAGACCCGGGGATGCACGACATAGGTGATCTCCCCCTGACGCTGTTCCCGGCTCCGGATGCGCAGCTCCCCCATGCCGACCGCCTCGCCCCCGACCCGCGCCACATAGGCGAACCGTCGCCGAGGCGACTCGGACCAGGCCCGCACTGCGGCCGCCACGAACGCGCGGGTCTGCTCCTCGGTGTTCGGTCCCCAGGCCTGGAAACGGCAGACCTCGGGGAGGGAGGCCCAGGAATGGACGGCCCGCCAGTCCGCGAGCTCGATCCTGCTCAGGATCACCGGAATGTCCGCCACGAGATGATCCTGCCCTACGCCTTGCGGTGGCCTATCAGCCGCGGCTTCTGCTCCAGCCCGTCCAGGCCGTGCCACGCCAGGTTCACCAGGTGCGCCGCCACCTCCGCCTTCTTCGGCCGGCGCACGTCCAGCCACCACTGCCCGGTCAGCGCCACCATGCCGACCAGCGCCTGGGCGTAGAGCGGGGCGAGCTTCGGATCGAAGCCCCGCGACTTGAACTCGCGGCCCAGGATGTCCTCCACCTGGGTGGCGATGTCGGAGATCAGGGACGCGAAGGAACCCGTGGACTGCGGAATGGGGGAGTCCCGGACCAGGATGCGGAACCCGTCCGTGTACTCCTCGATGTAGTCCAGCAGCGCGAACGCCGCCTGCTCGCACAGCTCACGCGGATGACCGGCGGTCAGGGAGCTGGTGACCATGTCCAGCAGCCGGCGCATCTCCCGGTCCACCACCACCGCGTACAGCCCCTCCTTCCCGCCGAAGTGCTCGTACACCACCGGCTTGGACACCCCGGCCTTCGCCGCGATCTCCTCCACCGACGTGCCCTCGAAGCCCTTCGCCGCGAACAGGGTGCGACCGATCTCCAGCAACTGCTGGCGGCGCTCGGCACCGGTCATACGGGTCCGGCGGGTCCGCCGCTGCTTGTCGTTGCCTGGATTGCTGCTGGAGTCGGTCGCCACGGCGTCAATCATGCCGCCTCGGCGGGTTCCCTCCGGCGCCGGGAGCCGCCTTCGCCGGTGTCCCGCCGCGAATCGATACGCGAGCGTGACGGCCAGCGCACGTCATACGCCCAGCCCAGCTGCTCGAACCACCGGATGAACCGCGCCGAGGAGTCCAGCTGGCCGCGCATCACCCCGTGCCGCGCCGACGTCGGGTCGGCGTGGTGCAGGTTGTGCCAGGACTCGCCGCAGGACAGGATCGCCAGCCACCACACGTTGCCCGAACGGTCCCGCGACTTGAACGGCCGCTTGCCCACCGCGTGGCAGATCGAGTTGATCGACCACGTCACATGGTGCAACAGCGCCACCCGGACGAGTGAACCCCAGAAGAACGCGGTGAACGCGCCCCACCACGACATCGTCACCAGGCCGCCGATCAGCGGCGGCAGCAGCAGCGACACCAGCGTCCACAGCACGAACTGCCGGGAGATCGCCCGCATCGCCGGGTCCTTGATCAGGTCCGGGGCGTACTTGTCCTGCGGGGTCTGCTCCTCGTCGAACATCCAGCCGATGTGCGCCCACCACAGGCCCTTCATCAGCGCCGGAACCGTCTCCCCGAACCGCCACGGAGAGTGCGGGTCACCCTCGGCGTCGGAGAACTTGTGATGCTTGCGGTGATCGGCCACCCACCGCACCAGCGGCCCCTCCACCGCCAGCGACCCCATGATCGCCAGCGCGATCCGCAGCGGCCGCTTGGCCTTGAACGAGCCATGGGTGAAGTACCGGTGGAACCCGATCGTGATGCCGTGGCACCCGAGGAAGTAGAAGAACACCAGCAGGCCCAGATCGAGCCAGCTCACCCCCCATCCCCAGGCCAGTGGCACCGCGGCCACCAGCGCCAGGAACGGCACGGTGATGAAGAGCAGCAGCGTGATCTGCTCGATCGAACGCTTCCGCTCACCGCCCAGCGTGGCGGAGGGAACAGGTGTGTCGGTGGCCTCGCGGGCCTCTTCGATCACATCGGAGCTTGAGGTCATACGCGTCCCCTGTGGGGTCGAGAGTCGAGTCGGATGCCGGGGGCCGCCGGGACCGGACGGGGGCTCGACGGTACTTCCCTACGGTTCCGTAACCTACGGCATCGTAAGTATGGCAGCGCGTCATGTCGCGGCAAGAGCCCCAGACCCTGCGCGTCCTCATCGCCACCTATCCTTGGAACCGGTCGGACAGCGCGGTCCGCTGAAGTTTCCTTCCCGGACGCCACGGCCCGTATGCGGCGCCCGCCGCGTGGTGGCCGGCCGGGTTCCCCGCCAGCCGAGCTTCAACACTGCAAGGAGCCGCAACCTGTGAGCAGTGCCGACGACCAGACCACCACGACCAGCAGCGAGCTGCGCGCCGACATCCGCCGGCTGGGCGACCTCCTGGGCGAGACCCTCGTCCGGCAGGAGGGCCCCGAACTCCTCGAACTGGTCGAGAAGGTCCGCCGCCTCACCCGCGAGGACGGCGAAGCCGCCGCCGAGCTGCTGCGCGGCACCGAACTGGAGACCGCGGCCAAGCTGGTCCGCGCCTTCTCGACCTACTTCCACCTCGCCAACGTCACCGAACAGGTGCACCGCGGCCGCGAGCTGCGCGCCCGCCGCGCCGCCGAGGGCGGCCTGCTCTCCCGCACCGCCGACCGGCTCAAGGACGCCGACCCCGAGCACCTGCGCCAGACCGTGCAGAACCTCAACGTCCGCCCGGTCTTCACCGCCCACCCCACCGAGGCCGCCCGCCGGTCCGTCCTGAACAAGCTGCGCCGCATCGCCGCGCTCCTGGACACCCCCGTCCTCGACAGCGACCGCCGCCGCCACGACGTCCGCCTCGCCGAGAACATCGACCTCGTCTGGCAGACCGACGAGCTGCGCGTCGTACGCCCCGAACCCGCCGACGAGGCCCGCAACGCCATCTACTACCTGGACGAACTGCACGCCGGAGCCGTCGGCGACGTCCTGGAGGACCTCACCGCGGAACTCGAGCGCGTCGGCGTCAAGCTCCCCGACGACACCCGACCGCTCACCTTCGGCACCTGGATCGGCGGCGACCGCGACGGCAACCCCAACGTCACCCCCCAGGTGACCTGGGACGTCCTCATCCTCCAGCACGAGCACGGCATCAACGACGCCCTGGAGACGATCGACGAGCTGCGCGGCCTGCTGTCCAACTCCATCCGCTACACCGGGGCCACCCAGGAGCTGCTCGACTCCCTCCAGACCGACCTGGAGCTGCTCCCCGAGATCAGCCCCCGCTACAAGCGCCTCAACGCCGAGGAGCCCTACCGGCTCAAGGCCACCTGCATCCGGCAGAAGCTGGTCAACACCAAGCAGCGCCTCGCCAAGGGCACCCCGCACGAGGACGGCCGCGACTACCTCGGCACCGCCGAGCTGCTGAAGGACCTCAGGATCATCCAGGCCTCCCTGCGCGAACACCGCGGCGGCCTGTTCGCCGACGGCCGCCTGGCCCGCACCATCCGCACCCTGGCCGCCTTCGGCCTCCAGCTCGCCACCATGGACGTCCGCGAACACGCCGACGCCCACCACCACGCCCTCGGCCAGCTCTTCGACCGGCTCGGCGAGGAATCCTGGCGCTACGCCGACATGCCCCGCGAGTACCGGGCCAAGCTCCTCGCCAAGGAACTCCGCTCCAGAAGGCCGCTCGCCCCCTCCCCGGCCCCCGTCGACGCCGCCGGGCAGAAGACCCTCGGCGTCTTCCAGACGGTCAGGAAGGCCCTGGAGGTCTTCGGCCCCGAGGTCATCGAGTCCTACATCATCTCCATGTGCCAGGGCGCCGACGACGTCTTCGCCGCCACCGTCCTCGCCCGCGAGGCCGGCCTCCTCGACCTGCACGCCGGCTGGGCGAAGATCGGCATCGTCCCGCTGCTGGAGACCACCGACGAGCTGAAGGCCGCCGACACCATCCTGGAGGACATGCTCTCCGACCCGTCCTACCGGCGCCTGGTCGCGCTCAGGGGCGACGTCCAGGAGGTCATGCTCGGCTACTCCGACTCCTCCAAGTTCGGCGGCATCACCACCAGCCAGTGGGAGATCCACCGCGCCCAGCGCCGGCTGCGCGACGTCGCCCACCGCTACGGCGTCCGGCTGCGCCTCTTCCACGGCCGCGGCGGCACCGTCGGCCGCGGCGGCGGGCCCTCCCACGACGCCATCCTCGCCCAGCCCTGGGGCACCCTGGAGGGCGAGATCAAGGTCACCGAGCAGGGCGAGGTCATCTCCGACAAGTACCTCATCCCCTCCCTCGCCCGGGAGAACCTGGAACTGACGGTCGCGGCCACCCTGCAGGCCTCCGCCCTGCACACCGCCCCCCGCCAGTCCGACGAGGCCCTCGCCCGCTGGGACGCGGCCATGGACGTCGTCTCCGACGCCGCCCACGCCGCCTACCGCCGCCTGGTCGAGGACCCGGACCTGCCGACGTACTTCCTCGCGTCGACGCCGGTCGACCAGCTCGCCGACCTGCACCTGGGCTCCCGGCCCTCCCGCCGCCCCGGCTCCGGCGTCTCGCTCGACGGCCTGCGCGCCATCCCGTGGGTGTTCGGCTGGACCCAGTCCCGGCAGATCGTCCCCGGCTGGTTCGGCGTCGGCTCCGGCCTGAAGGCCCTGCGCGAGGCCGGCCTGGACACCGTCCTCGACGAAATGCACCAGGAGTGGCACTTCTTCCGCAACTTCATCTCCAACGTCGAGATGACCCTCGCCAAGACGGACCTGCGGATCGCCCGGCACTACGTCGACACCCTCGTCCCCGACGAGCTCAAGCACGTCTTCGACACCATCGAGGCCGAACACGAGCTGACCGTCGCCGAGGTCCTGAAGGTCACCGGCGAGAACGAACTGCTGGACGCCCAGCCCGTCCTCAAGCAGACCTTCGCCATCCGCGACGCCTACCTGGACCCCATCTCCTACCTCCAGGTCGCCCTGCTCAAGCGGCAGCGCGACGCCGCCGCGGCCGGCGTCACCCCCGACCCGCTGCTCTCCCGCGCCCTGCTCCTCACCGTCAACGGCGTGGCGGCGGGCCTGCGCAACACCGGCTGACCACGGCCGGTCACCGGCCGGTCAGGCCGCGGAAAAGGGTGCCCCCGAGGTCGTACGACCCCGGGGGCACCCCCGTGTCCGGCTCACCGCACCGCCACGGACGAGCCCAGTTCCACCCGCGCGCGGGCCCGTCCCCCCGCCGACGCCGGCGTGAACGGCCCCGTACAGACGTCCCCGGCACACCGCGTCACCTTCACCGTGCCGGACTCACGCCCCTTCGCGAGCATCACGTGCTGTGCGGTCCCCCAGGAACCCCACACCCCGGCGAACAGGATCAGCGCGGCGAGCGCACCCATCACGGCGACCCGGCCGAACCGCAACGCGGTCCCGGACGCCTGACGAGCGGTACGGGCGGTGGCAGGCATGGCCGGGATCATTGGCCATACCCCTACGACCGGTCAACTCCGCTGGGCGGCCTGGGCGGACACATCACGAGTTGTACGGACACCCCGCCCACCCGGCCCCCGCCCTCACGAGTTGTACGCGCTCTGCGCCCGCTCCAGCCCCTCGGTCACCAGGGCCTCCACCGCGTCCGCCGCACGGTCCACGAAGTAGTCCAGCTCCTTGCGCTCCGCCGACGAGAAGTCCTTCAGCACGAAATCGGCCACCTGCATCCGCCCCGGCGGCCGGCCGATACCGAACCGCACCCGGTGGTAGTCCGGCCCCATCGCCTTCGTCATCGACTTCAGACCGTTGTGCCCGTTGTCCCCGCCGCCCAGCTTCAGCCGCAGCGTGCCGTAGTCGATGTCCAGCTCGTCGTGGACCGCCACGATGTTCCCCACCGGAACCTTGTAGAAGTCCCGCAGCGCGTTCACCGGACCACCGGACAGATTCATGAACGACATCGGCTTCGCCAGGATCACCCGGCGGTTCGCCGGCCCCACAGGACCGATCCGGCCCTCCAGCACCTGCGCCTGCGCCTTGCCCGCCCGCTTGAACTTCCCCCCGATCCGCTCCGCGAGCAGGTCGGCCACCATGAAACCGACGTTGTGCCGGTTCATCGCGTACTCCGGACCCGGATTGCCGAGCCCGACGATCAGCCAGGGGGAACTGGCGGGAGTGGTCACGTCCATCTCTCCTTGATACGCGCCAGCCGCTGCCCCCCACGGGAACAGCGGCTGACGAAACGACGACTACGAGGATCAGGCCTCGGCGGACTCACCCTCGGCGGACTCGCCCTCGGACTCCTCGGCCTGGGCGGCCAGGACCTGCAGGACGACCGCGTCCTCCTCGACGGCCAGCGTGGTGCCGCCCGGCAGGGAGATGTCCTTGGCCAGGATGGAGGCACCGGCCTCCAGGCCCTCGATGGACACGGTGACCGACTCGGGGATGTGCGTGGCCTCGGTCTCGACCGGCAGCGCGTCCAGGACGTGCTCCAGCAGGTTGCCACCCGGGGCCAGCTCGCCCTCGGTGTGCACCGGGATCTCGACCTGGACCTTCTCGCCACGCTTGACCAGCAGCAGGTCGACGTGCTCCAGGAAGCCCTTCAGCGGGTCACGCTGCACGGCCTTCGGGATCGCCAGCTCGTTGGTCTTGCCGTCGATGTCCAGGGAGATCAGGACGTTCGGCGTACGCAGCGCCAGCAGCAGCTCGTGACCCGGCAGGGTCAGGTGGACCGGCTCGGTGCCGTGGCCGTACAGAACGACCGGCACCTTGTTGTCACGGCGGATACGACGGGCGGCACCCTTACCGAACTCGGTACGGGTCTCGGCGGCGAGCTTCACCTCGGACATATCGATCACTCCTCGTAGGAACTCGGAACGGACGTGGTCACCCGGCCACGAACGGCCTGCTACGAAGAGCGCGTCGATAACGGACCGCCGTATTCGCAGACACGAGTACGGCCTCCCTCGCCGAGCAACTCAGGCAGTCTACTCGGAGGGGGAGGCCGCACCCAAAAGGATCACCCGCTAGCCCGCACCACGGACCAGCAGAAACCTCACTGCTCGTCGAAGAGGCTCGTCACCGAACCATCCTCGAACACCTCACGCACCGCGCTCGCGATCGTCGGAGCGATCGACAGCACCGTGATCTTGTCCAGATCCCGGCCCAGCTCCGCCGGCGTCGGCAGCGTGTTCGTGAACACGAACTCGCTCACCCGCGAGTTCTTCAGCCGGTCCGCCGCCGGACCCGACAGCACACCGTGCGTCGCCGTCACGATGACATCCTCCGCACCGTGCGCGAACAGCGCGTCGGCGGCCGCACAGATCGTGCCACCCGTGTCGATCATGTCGTCCACCAGGACACACACACGACCCTTGACCTCGCCCACGACCTCGTGGACCGTCACCTGGTTCGCCACGTCCTTGTCACGACGCTTGTGCACGATCGCCAGCGGCGCACCGAGCCGGTCACACCACCGGTCCGCCACCCGCACCCGGCCCGCGTCCGGGGACACCACCGTCAGCTTGTCCCGGTCCACCTTCTTGCCCACGTAGTCCGCCAGCAGCGGCAGCGCGAACAGGTGATCCACCGGACCGTCGAAGAAGCCCTGGATCTGATCCGTGTGCAGATCCACCGTCAGGATCCGGTCGGCACCCGCCGTCTTCATCAGATCGGCGATCAGACGCGCCGAGATCGGTTCACGACCCCGGTGCTTCTTGTCCTGCCGCGCGTAACCGTAGAACGGCACGATGACGGTGATCGACCGCGCCGAAGCCCGCTTCAGCGCATCGATCATGATCAGCTGCTCCATGATCCACTGGTTGATCGGAGCCGTGTGGCTCTGGATCACGAAGCAGTCCGCACCACGCGCCGACTCCTGGTAACGGACGTAGATCTCACCGTTGGCGAAGTCGAAGGCCTTCGTCGGGACGACCCCGACACCCAGCTGCTGGGCGACCTCCTCGGCAAGCTCGGGGTGGGCGCGGCCGGAGAAGAACATCAACTTCTTCTCGCCGGTCGTCTTGATCCCGGTCACAGCACAGTCTCCTCAGAGGTTGTCTCAACCAGCCGGCTGCTCGGCGACCTCTCGGCTGGGCATGAGAGGCCGAATCAGCTGGTAAGGGTGCGGGGTGCACATGTGCGGATGTGCACTTATCACGGTACGCCGTGTTTGGCGCACACGTTTCCGGTCAGTCCTCGCTCTCGCCCCGCCGGGACACCGCCTCGGCCGCCTTCGCCGCCGCGCTCCCCGGCCGCTTCCGGGCCACCCAACCCTCGATATTCCGCTGCTGACCGCGGGCCACGGCCAGCGAACCCGGCGGCACGTCCTTCGTGATCACCGACCCGGCGGCGGTGTAGGCACCGTCCCCGACCGTGACAGGAGCCACAAACATGTTGTCCGAACCCGTCCGGCAGTGCGACCCGATCGTCGTGTGATGCTTGTCCTGGCCGTCGTAGTTCACGAACACGCTCGCCGCGCCGATGTTCGTGTACTCACCGATCGTCGCGTCCCCGACATACGACAGGTGAGGCACCTTCGTGCCCTCCCCGATCGACGCGTTCTTCGTCTCCACGTACGTCCCGATCTTGCCCTTCGCACCCAGCCGGGTACCGGGCCGCAGGTACGCGTACGGCCCCACGCTCGCCCCCGCACCGATCCGGGCCCCGTCGGACACCGTGTTGTCCACCCGGGCCCCCGCACCCACGTGCGTGTCCTTCAGCCGGCTGTTCGGCCCGACCTCGGCACCCTCGCCCAGATGCGTGGACCCCGTCAGCTGCGTACCCGGCTGCACCACCGCGTCCCGCTCGAACGTCACGGTCACATCCACCCAGGTGGTGGCCGGGTCGACCACCGTCACCCCGTCCAGCATCGCCCGCGTCAGCAGCCGGTCGTTCAGGATGCGGCGCGCCTCGGCGAGCTGCACCCGGTTGTTGATGCCCGCGATCTCCCGGTGGTCGGCCGCGATCGACGCGCCCACCCGGTGCCCGGCGTCCCGCAGGATCCCGAGCACGTCCGTCAGGTACTCCTCGCCCTGGCTGTTGTCCGTGCGCACCTTCTTCAGCGCGTCCGCCAGCAGCTGCCCGTCGAAGGCGAACACACCGCTGTTGATCTCCCGGATCGACCGCTGGGCATCGGTCGCGTCCTTGTGCTCCACGATCGCGGTGACGGCACCCGTCGCCTCGTCCCGCACGATCCGGCCGTAGCCGGTGGCGTCCGGCACCTCGGCCGTCAGCACGGTCACGGCGTTGCCGTCCGCGTGGTGCGTCTCGGTGAGGCGCTGGAGCGTCTCGGCGGTCAGCAGCGGCGTGTCCCCGCACACCACCACGACGGTGCCGTCCACGGCACCGCCCAGCTCCTCCAGACCCATCCGTACGGCGTGCCCGGTGCCGTTCTGCTCCGCCTGCACGGCGGTCCTGGTGTCCGGGTCGATCTCGGCGAGGTGGGCGCCGACCTGCTCGCGGGCGTGGCCGACCACGACGACGAGGTGCTGCGGGGTCAACGCGCGGGAGGCGGCCAGCACATGGCCGACGAGGGAGCGGCCGCAGATCTCGTGCAGGACCTTCGGTGTGGCCGACTTCATACGGGTGCCCTCACCCGCTGCGAGAACGACGACGGCTGCCGGGCGGATGGCACTCACGGGGTTGCCCTTCGGCTGGGGGTGGGTGGGTGACAGCCGCAGGATACCGGGGGGTGGGGTGGGGGATATGGGTGCGGGCCCTGACGCGGAGGTCAGGGCCCGGGTGCAAGAGGCTCCCCCATCAGGATTTGAACCTGAACTTAAGGGACCAAAACCCTCAGTGCTGCCTAGTTACACCATGGGGGATGAAACTCGACTAAACCGGACATCCGGTCGGGTCGCCGAGTCGGCACCCAACACTATGCCGTACCAAGTGCCTTCGATGCGACGGTACAGATCGGCACTCTGCAGGACGCTGATCACCAGACAGCCCCTGTAGGCCTCGCCCGAGTTCTTGCGGACCGTCTTCGGGTTGTGCTTCTTCAGTGTGGTCCTGCTGAAAAGGCCGGCATCCACGCCGACCAGGTCGGCCCAGTAGCGCTCGGCGGCCGCTACGTCGGCCGACTCGTGGATCATCACCCGGAATCGCCGGCGGTCGCGCTCCACGCCGAGGAGGTCGAGCCAGGCGAGGAAGACGGAGATCATTCCCGGATCGCTGTTGACGAAGAGGACCAGCTCCCGTCGGCTGTAGGGCTTGTCCTTGGCGCCCTCGGCCCAATACAGGCCGACGCCGATCAGGAACAGCTCGCGGTCGGACAGTCGGCCGACGGCTGCCGCCGCGCGCTGCTTGGTCTCCTCGCGCTCGCGATCCCGCGTGGCCCGCAGGTGCGCCAGGCCCTCGTTCATCAGGGCTCGCTGTTCCTCGGGTGTGTAGCGGGGCTCGGGCTTCGGCAGATCCCGTACCCACAGGGAGATGGAGCTCTTCGAGCAGCCCAGTTCCGCCTGGATGCGGTCGTACGTCCAGCCCTGGAGTCGTAGCTCTCGTGCCCTGTCGCGCAGGTCGTCCTTCGCGTTCGGGCGCTTGGTCCACTCCGGTGGCGGCTCCCCTTTCACCAGCTGGTTGAGGAGGTCGTTGTTGTGGATCTTCAGCTCGTCGCGGATCTGCCGGAGGCTGTGGCCGGAACGCCGCAGCGCCACCGCCCGCTCCCGCAGCCCTTCGAAGTCGGCGTATTTGCCGGATGTCGGTGCCATGGGCATACCGTCCGGGCGGAATGGGAGGTTCCGGGGTCGAACGGGAAAGGTTCACTAGTTCGAGGGATAGGGGGAGGTTTCGAGGTCGTTCGGTTACCGAGTGTGGTGTGTGGAGGTAGGTGAAAGTCACCGGAAAAGCCGCACCCGTCGCCCGTAGGCTGGAGGCATGACCACGACGGGGGAAGACCATGCCAGGGCCCTGACCGGCCCGTGGTGGTGGGCGAGGTGGCGCAGCGCGGTGCTCGACGGGGGTCTCGCGCTGCTGTCCGCCGTGGAGTGTGCCGCGGAGGGGGTTCCGTTCGCCCGGGAGGCGGGGATCCCGGTCTTTGTGGGCATCGTGTTCGGGCTGGTCGCCGGTGCGGTGCTGCTGGTGCGGCGGAAGTGGCCGATCGCCGTGGTGCTGGTGGCGATCGCGGTGACGCCGGCCGAGATGGGCTTCCTGATGGGCGTCGTCGGCCTGTACACGCTGGCGTCGTGCGAGCTGCCGCGCCGGGTGATCGGGGCGCTGTCGGGGATGTCGTTGCTGGGCACGGCGGTGGTGACGTTCGTGCGGGTGCGGCAGGACATGGCGCGCGGTGATCTCACGCTGGGTGACTGGTTCCTGCCGTTCGCCGCGGTGACGACGTCGTTGGGGCTGACGGCCCCGCCGGTGCTGCTGGGACTGTACGTGGGGGCGCGGCGGCGGTTGATGGAGAGTCTGCGGGAGCGGGCGGATTCGTTGGAGCGGGAGCTGCAGCTGCTCGCGGAGCGGGCGGAGGAGCGGGCCGAGTGGGCGCGCAACGAGGAGCGGACGCGGATCGCGCGGGAGATGCACGACGTGGTGGCGCACCGGGTGAGTCTGATGGTGGTGCACGCGGCGGCGTTGCAGGCGGTGGCGCGGAAGGATCCGGAGAAGGCGGTGCGGAACGCGGCCCTGGTGGGCGACATGGGGCGGCAGGCGTTGACGGAGTTGCGGGAGATGCTCGGGGTGCTGCGGGCGGGTGAGGGCGCGGTGCGGCGTCCGTCGGGGGTGCCGTTGGCCGCGGTGGGGGAGGCGGCCCAGGCGGCGGCGTCCCGGGCGGAGGAGTCGCGTGCGGCGGCCGAGGCGGCGGAAGGGCCGTGTCTGTCGGAGCTGGAGGAGCTGGTCGGGCAGTCGGCCGCCGCGGGTATGGCGGTGGATCTGTCGGTGGAGGGGGAGGCGCGGTCGTATCCGGCGGAGATCGAGCAGACGGCGTACCGGGTGGTGCAGGAGGCGTTGACGAACGTCCACAAGCACGCGGCGGGTGCGAAGACGTATGTGCGGCTGGCGCACCGGGTGTCGGAGATCGCGATGCAGGTGGAGAACGAGCCGCCGCCGGAGCCGGCGTCGGCGTCGGCGGCGGGGCTGCCGTCGGGTGGGAACGGCCTGGTGGGGATGCGGGAGCGGGTCGTGGCGCTGGGCGGGGTGTTCGTGTCGGGGCCGACGGACGCGGGTGGGTTCCGGGTGTCGGCGGTGATTCCGGCGGCGTGAGCGGTGGGGGGCGGCTCGGGGGTCAGCCGGCGGTGAGGCGTACGGGCTGGATGCCGGTGATGAGGGTGGTCAGGGCGTGGTCGATGTCGGGGCCCGCGTACCAGTCGCCGGTGTGGTCGATGGTGTAGACGCGGCCTTCGGCGTCGATGGCGAGGAGGGCGGCGGTGTCGGTCTCCTCGCCGAGGGGGCACAGCTGGGTGCCGAGGGCGCGGCCGAGGTCGCCGAGGGTGCGGGCGAGGTGGAGGCCGTGCAGGGGGTCGAGGTGGAGGGTGGCGGGGGCGATCTGGCGGCCGGGGCCGGTGGGGGTGATGGTGAGGCCGCCGAATTCGGCCCAGGCTTCGACGGCGGCGGGGAAGACGGTGTGCCGGTGGCCGGCGGGTGAGGTGTGGGCGCGCAGGGCGTCGGCCCAGACCTCGGCCTGCTTGATGTCCCAGCGTCCGGGTTGCCAGCCGGCGGCGCGCAGGGCGGCGTCGACGGGTACGGGGAAGCGCGAGGGGGGTCCCGCCGGTCGAGCGAAGCCGGGACTGGGGGAGGGGGTGCGGTCGGGGTGCATCTGCCCTTCGTTCGTCGAGCTTGCCGGGTGGTTCGGGTGGGCGGCGGGGTCAGCCGTCGGTGGGGGTGGGGTCGACGATGCGGACGCCGAAGTGGGCGCTGAGGGCGGTGCAGGCGCGGCAGGGGGCGGCGAAGCGGCCGTGCAGGGGGTCGCCGTCCTCGCGTATGCGGCGGGCGGTGAGTTTGGCGTGTTTGAGGGCTTTGCGGGCCTCGCCGTTGGTCATGGGTCTGCGGGCGGCGCGTTTGCTGCGGGCGGCGTCGGCGGTGGTGAGGTGCCGGGAGATGAGGATGGTCTCGGCGCAGCGGCCGGTGAAGCGGTCGCGCTGGGCGCTGGTGAGGGTGTCGAGGAAGTCCTGGACGAGGGGGTGCAGGGTGGGGGGCTGGTCGCCGCGGGCGGCGGTGCAGGTGAGGGTGGTGCCGCGGACGGAGAGGGCGGCGGCGACGGCGGGCAGGATGCCGTCGCGGCGGTGCCGGAGGGTGGGGGTGGGGGGTGTCTCGGTGCCGCTCCAGTCGATGCGAGGGTCGCCGGCCCGCACGTCGGCACCTCCGGTCTGCAAGGTCGTCATGATCGTTGTCCCTCCCCTGGGGCATCCCCCCGAAGGACTTAGGGTGCCAAATGCCGTGGCTGGTGGGGAAGCTGGGGCGGTGTGACACGCCCGTCGCGGGGCGGGGTGTGACGGTGGGGTGACGGCTGGTCACGGTGGCGGCCGCCGGTGCGGCCGCCGGTGTGGCGGGGTGGGGCGGGGGAGGCCGGTGGGGTTGTGGTGGGCCGGTGACCGGGGTCGGTGTACCGCATAGGCTGGGCGCCATCCGCGATCGACACCGCCGTTCAGGCCAGAGAGAACGCCGCAGGGGGCATCCGCCATGACGACAGGTCGGCTCGGGCAGCGAGCCGCGCCGCCGAACGCGGCCTATGCCGGGCAGGTCGTGCACTTTCCGGATCCGGTCCGGGCGGCACGTCACCCGAGGGGGGTACGGGTCGACGAGCGGGGTTACCCGGATTTCTCGTCGTACGCGCGCGTGGCGGTGGAGATCGCCGAGCCGCCGGAGGGTTTCGGGGTCGACGAACTGCGGCTGACGGATTACGTGTCGGCGAACGCGGCGCTGGCGGCGGCGGGGCACGAGTTGTGGGACACGGTGCCGAATGTGGCGACGCCCCATGGCTGGACGTGGCATCACGTGGCGGGCACCCGGCGGCTGGAGCTGATCCCGGTCGAGGTGAAGGCGCTGCTGAGGCATCACGGCGGGGTGGCGACGGCGGTGGTGGACCACGCCAAGCGCGGGACGCGGCCGTTGCAGGAGTCGCGGCCGGCGCACTTCGGGCTGCCGAAGTCGGGTGTGGCGGTGTCGGAGACGCAGGTGCAGGGGATCGAGGAGGACCTGGGCTACCGGCTGCCCGGTGCCTACCGTTCGTTCCTGAAGGCGGCGGGCGGCTGCGCGCCGGTCGGCGCGGCGCTGGACGCCGGGCTGGGGCTGCTGCTGGACCAGCCGTTCTTCACGGTGCGGGACGAGGCCGCGGTCAACGACCTGGTGTATGTGAACAAGTGTCTGCGCGACCACCTGACGAAGGATTACCTCGGGGTGGGGTTCGTGCAGGGCGGTCTGCTCGCGGTGAAGGTGAAGGGCGAGCGGGTCGGTTCGGTGTGGTTCTGCGCGTACGACGATGTGCGGGACGTGGATCCGTCGTGGTCGCCGGCGGAGCGGGTGGAGCGTCTGCTGCTGCCGTGCGGCGACGACTTCGACGCGTTCTTGTCCCGGCTGGCCGGTAATCCGCCGGAGTTGGAGACGGTGGCCGGTCTGATGGTGGACGGCGGTTTCGTCCGGGTCGTCCCGGTGTCTTCCGGCCCGGTGGGGGAGTGAGCTGCACGCGATGGTGACGTACGCGCAGGCGCAGGAGCGCGCCGAGGAGTGGATCAACGGCGACGTGCCCGTGTACCAGCACCGTGAGGTGCGGGTGCGGGAGTTCGAGCTGGGGTTCGTGGTGTGGGGCGAGGACCGCGCGGAGGGTCCGCGTTCGGACGCGGGCGGCCAGCGGCTGGTGATCGCCCGGGACAGCGGGGAGGCCACGCTGTGGCCCGCGCTGCCGGTGGGTGAGGTGATCCGCCGGTACGAGGAGGAGTACGGCCGTGCCGACGCTCCGCAGGACGCGGTGCCGGCGCCCGCGCGGCTGGACCTCAACCAGACGTCGTTCCTGCTGACTCCTCCGGAGTGGTTGCAGGAGGCGGCGGACAAGCGGGGGTTGGGGGAGCGGGGAGCGGGGGGTTCGGCGGATTCGTTGGATTCGGCGGATTCGGCGGATTCAACAGGCTCGGGTTCTGCTCCGGTTGCGGCTTCGGTCTCGGGTTCTGCTTCGGCTTCGGGCGGTGGTCCGGTGCCGGGTGCGGCGGCTTCGTCCGGTGCGGGCGGGCCGGCCGGGGCGCCGACGGGTGCGACCGGTGGGGCGCCGGGTCTTCCGGGTTCCTCCGGTGTTCCGGGTGCGTCCGGTTTCGCGGAGGTGCCAGTGGGGGCCACGCCCTGGGCCGGGACCGACACCAACGCGGAGTCGGGTGAGGACGACCGTTCCGTGCCGCTGCCCGCCACGGTGTTCGCGCCGCCGTTGAGTGACTCGGGCGACGCCCCGCGGCCCCCGGCGGTCGCGGCGGACGCGCCGACGGCGCTGATGTCGGGCGGCAGTCAGCTGCCGCCGACGGCCGTCGCACCGGCGCCGGACGCGTCGGGCACGCCGGCCGACGGTCGGAACGACACGCCCCCGCCTGCACCGGGAGCGTCGGCGTACGGCCAGCCGCAGGCGCCGGCGGCTCCGGGTGCACCCGCGCCGGGCGTAGCGCCGTACCCTCCGGCGCACGGCACTCCGCCCCCGCAGCCCCCGACGACGTCCGGTGCACCGGGGGCCCCGCAGGGCAGCACGCCTCCGCCGCCTCCGTCGCCCGTTCCGTCGTACGGCTACCCGCAGGGGCCGGGCGGTGCTCCGGGGTACGGCTATCCGCAGCCCCCGGCGGGCCCGGGTACGCCCGGGCGTCCGCTGCCGCCCCACGCGGGGGACATCGCGGACGCCGCGACGAGCAAGGCGGTGCCGCCGCCGAAGAAGGGGCGCGGGGGAGTGGGTGCGCCTCCGCCGCCTCCGCCGCCGGGCGCCCCGGGCATGCCGGGCGCGCGCCCGGGGAGTACGCCGCCGCCCGCGCCGGGCGCCCCCGCGGGCGGGTATGTGCCGACGCAGCTGGTGTCGGCGCTCGGGCCGGAGGGTCCCGAGGGACAGGGCGGTCCGGGGAGCGCGGCGCCGGGCGTGCCGCACGCTCCGGGCGCCCCCAACCCGCCTGCCGCGCCTCCGGGCGCCCCAGGTGGCCCGGGTGCCCCGGGTGGTACGCCTCCGGGCGGTGTGCACCAGGCGGCCACGATGCTGGCCGACCCGAACCGGCTGGACACAGGCGCGCCGCAGCCTCCGGGCGCTCCCCACGCCCCGGGTGCCCCCGTACCCGGCGCGCCGCAGCCTCCTGCCGCGCCGCAGCCGCCCGCGGCGCCCCATGCCCCAGGCGCGGCCGGCGCTCCGAGCACTCCCGGCACTCCCGGCACTCCTGGCACCGGCAGCACTCCTGGTGCTCCCGGCGCCGTGCACCAGGCCGAAACCGTGCTGTCCGCACCCCCCGTGGCCGGCGCCCCGAACGCCGCGCCCCCGCCCCCGCCCGGTGCGCCGGGCACCCCGCCCCCGATGCCACCCGGCGCCATGCCGCCGCCGGGTGCGCCCGTGCCGGGGCAGGCGCCGGGGCCGGGGCAGGCGTACGGGTATCCGCAGGGCCGGCCGATGGTCGGCCCGGGTTATCAGGCCGTACTGCGCTACCGCGCGCAGGACGGTTCCGAGCAGCAGCTGATCCGGCGTTCGGCGCCGGGCACCCCGCATCCGGAGTGGCAGATCTTCCACGAGCTGCGGGCCATGAACGTGCCGCCGGACCAGGTGCTGGAGCTGCACACCGAGCTGGAGTCGTGTGAGCTGCCGGGTGCCTACTGCGCGCGGATGATCCGCGAGCAGTGGCCGCAGGCGCGGATCACGAGCATCGCGCCGTACGGCACGGACCACGCGAGCCGGCGCCAGGGCATGCACCAGTTGCTGGCGCATCAGGGCGAGTTGCACCAGGTGGCGGACGGTCCCGCGCGGCCGGCGCCGGTGCGGGCGCCGCTGCCGCCGGTGCAGGCGGCGCCGCCGGTGCCGCCGGAGGGGATCGCGCAGGAGCTGGCGGCGGCGTTCGGGCCGGGGGTCTTCCGGTTCGAGCAGCAGGCGGTGTCCCGGCAGGGTGTGCCGCCGATCGTCGCGCACACCCTGGTGGTGGCCGGGCTGCCGGTGGACATGGGCCCGTTCTTCTGGGCGCAGGCGCAGCCGGGCCGTCCGGTGCCGACGCTGGCGGAGCTGGCGGCCGAGCGCGGGGTGATGGCGGCGCCGGACGCGGGTTCGTACCTGGTGATGGGCACCGACTTCGGCAAGGCGGTGTGTGTGCAGTACGGGACGGCGAACATCGTGGCCGTGCCGGTGGAGGCGGGTCCGGGCGGTGCGCCGGTGCCGCCGCAGTTCGTGAACTCCGGGCTGCCGGAGTTCACGCGCTGTCTGGCGCTGCTGGGCCGGATGTGGCGCCTGAGGTACGGGCTGAACCAGGAGCAGGCGGGCCGCTGGACGGTCGACTTCCAGGCGCAGCTGGCCGCCCTGGACCCGGCGGCGCTCGGTTCGCCGGAGAGCTGGTGGTCGGTGCTGCTGGAGCAGATGTGGGACGGGCTGTTGTAGTCCCTCCGCCGCGGGCGCGTTCGCCGCTTGCCGCCGTCGGGCCCTTCACGCGCGCGTGAAGGGCCCGACGCGTGTCCGGGTACGGGTCCGGCACGTATCCGACGCCTGTCCGGGCGTGCGTTCCGGATCCGCGCGCCGTTCTGCGGAGTGTCGAAGGGCGACCCCGTATGTCCGATCCATCAAGATATGCACGAAATCATCCTGTCGTGTAGGTCCGGTGGAGAGGAGTCCCCAGGGTGAGCAGCGCATCGATGCCGCCGCACGGCTTCGCGACCGTCCGGGGGCGCGGCTACCGCCCCGACCAGGTCGACGCCTGCCTGGAGGCGCTGTCCGAGGACCGGGACGCGGCCTGGGAGCGGGCCGCCCGGTTGACCGTGCTCGCCAAGGAGATGGAGGCGGAGGCGGCGCGGCTGCGCGAGGTGGTCGCCGGGCTCGCGCCGCAGACGTACGAGGCGCTGGGGGAGGGCGCGCAGCGCCTGTTCCAGCGGGTGCAGAGCGAGGCGGCGGATCTCCGGGAGCGCGCGCGGCGGGCGGCCGGGCAGCAGGTCGCGCGGGCCGAGGCGGAGGCCGAGCGGGTCCGCCGGGAGGCGCGGGAGGCGGCGGACGCGGTCCGCGCGGCGGCCGACGAGCACGCGCGCGGGCGGATCCTGGCCGCCCGGGCCGAGGCCAACTGCATCCGGGTCGGGACCCGGCGTGAGGTGCGGACGGCGCGCATGGAGGCGCTCGCCCTGGTGCGTGAGGCGCGGCAGCGCGCCGCCGGGATGCTGGCCGAGCACTCCCGGGAGAACGCCGGACGCTGGGCGGCGGCCGAACGTGAGGAGGTCGAACTGGCGGCCGGGCTGGACGCCCGGAACGCCGAGCGGGCGAACCGGGCCGAGGCCGCGCTGGCGGCGGCCGGGCGGGCTGTCGAGGAGGCCGGGGAGTACGCCCGCCGCTGCGAGGAGGTGGCACGCGCGCGTGCCGCGGAGATCGTCGCGGACGCGCGCGTGCGGGAGGAGCGGATCGCCCAGGAGACCGAGCGGGTGCTGCGCGAGCACGGCGACACCTGGGACGCCGTCCAGGCGCACATGGACTCCGCGCGCCGGAACCTGATGTCGTTGACCGGGAGAGTCGTCACCGACTGAGCCGGCCCGCCGGTCCACCCCGCCGGCGCCGGACCCGCCGGTTCACCCAGGGTGCGCCGGACCCGCCGGTTCACTCCGGGAGTACCGGGAACCGGCGCGGGGCCACCAGCAGCAGCACCACGAACGCCAGGGCCGCCGCGCCGGCCGCGCCGAGGTAGACGGCGTGGACCGCGTCGGCGATGGCCCGCCGGGTCGCCTCCGGGGCCGTGCCGGCGCCCAGCGCGCGGGTGACGGAGTCCAGGTCGCCGGCCCCGCCCAGCCGCGCGGCCAGCACCCCGTTGGCGACGGCGCCGAACAGGGACGCGCCGAGGGTCTGGCCGGTCTGCCGGCAGAACAGCACCGAGGCGGTCGTGGTGCCCCGCTCCGACCAGCCCACGGTCGACTGCACCCCGACGATCAGCGGCAGCTGGAACAGGCCCAGCGCCCCGCCGAGCAGCAGCATCAGCAGCGTCGGTTGCCACCAGGACCCGGGGTACGGCAGGAACGGGAACGCGAGGAGGACGAGCGTGCCGAGGCCGATGCCGAGCAGCGCGGTGTCCCGGAAGCCGATCCGCCGGTAGACGTGCTGGCTGAGCGCGGCGGACAGCGGCCAGCTGAGCGTCCACACCGACAGCACGAACCCGGCGGCCACCGGGCCCAGACCGAGCACCGACTGGGCGTACGTCGGCAGGAACACCGCGGGCGCCACCATGAGCAGCCCCAGCGCGCCGAGCGCCAGGTTGACGGCGGCGATCGTCCGGCGCCGCCACACCCACCCCGGGATGACGGGCTGTGCGGCCCGCCGCTCCACCGCCACCACCACGGCGACCAGGGCGAGGCCCGCGCCGAACAGGGTCAGCGACGGCGCCGACAGCCACGGCCAGGCGACCCCGCCCTGCACCAGCGCGGTCAGCAGCACCCCGCCGCACGCGAACACCGCGAGCGCGCCGGCCCAGTCCACGCGCGTGTGGCGGGCGGTCTCCCGTTCCGGCTCGTGCAGGTGACGCACGATCAGCCACAGGGCGGCGGCGCCGATCGGCAGGTTGATCAGGAAGATCCAGCGCCAGTCGGCGTAGGCGGCGAGCACTCCGCCCAGTCCGGGGCCGGCCACCGCGGAGACCGCCCAGACCGTGGACAGCCGGGACTGGATCTTCGGGCGCTCCGCCAGCGGGTACAGGTCGGCGGCGAGCGTCTGCACGGTCCCCTGCAGCGCCCCGCCGCCCAGGCCCTGGACGATCCGGAACGCGATCAGCGCGCCCATGTTCCACGCCGCCGCGCACAGCAGCGACCCGGCCAGGAACACGGCCGCGCCCACCACCAGCACCGGTTTGCGGCCGAAGGTGTCGGAGAGTTTGCCGTAGACGGGGAGTGTGACGGTGACGGCGAGCAGATAGCCGGAGAACAGCCAGGAGAAGACGGAGAACCCGCCCAGGTCGCCGACGATCTGGGGTACGGCCGTGGAGACGACGGTGGAGTCGAGCGCGGCCAGCGCCATCGCCAGCATCAGCGCGGCCACGACCGCCCCCCGGCGCCGTTCCCTCCGGTGCCGGGCCGCGCCGCCGCGTATCGCGGGTGTCGTACTCCCCACCGCAAACCCCTCCCCTGCTTCCCGTCGGAAGCTACCCAGGTGCCCCCTGCACCCATGTCTGGGACGACAGCTTTCCACGGGGTGGCGGGCCGGGGGCCGGGGACGGCGGCAGGCGGAGGCGGGCGGAGGCGGCGCGCGACGAAGGGGGGAGGCACCCCGGGAATGTCTCCACCCGTCGGCGGAGATCCCCTAGGGGTTCCTCCGTACCCCGGCCCGGGGAGGGTTCGTCCCGGCGGAGGAGGAGCCCCGCCGAGGGTGCTCCGTAACCTGGTTGCACGCCGCCGGGGGGCGGCGGACCGCACCGTCGGGGGTGGGGTTTTCCCCCCGGAAAGACGGGGCTTCGCACCAGCGCGCGACGCCCTTGCCGACCGCGAGACTCATCGGCGTACGCATCGACGTACCCGACGTACTTCACCGACGTATCCGACGTACTTCATCGACGTACTCACGACGACGATCCGGCACACCGGGCGCTGTGCACCGGCCTGTCGACCGACATAGGAGACATAACGTGACATCGGCTGTAACGATTCCCAGGCACGGGGGTACTGGAGGGCGTACGGCCGTTGCCGCGCGGGCGCGCCAGGTCGTGAAGGCGTACGGGTCCGGGGAGACCCGTGTCGTCGCGCTGGACCGCGTGGACGTGGACATCGCCCGCGGGCGGTTCACCGCGATCATGGGCCCCTCCGGGTCCGGCAAGTCGACCCTGATGCACTGCCTCGCCGGCCTGGACACGGTGACGAGCGGTCACATCCACCTGGACGAGACCGAGATCACCGGCCTGAAGGACAAGAAGCTCACCCAGCTGCGCCGGGACCGCATCGGCTTCATCTTCCAGGCGTTCAACCTGCTGCCCACGCTGAACGCCCTGGAGAACATCACGCTGCCCATGGACATCGCCGGCCGCAAGCCCGACCGGGCCTGGCTGGAGCGGGTGGTGGAGACCGTCGGGCTCACCGGGCGGCTCAAGCACCGCCCCGCCCAGCTCTCCGGCGGCCAGCAGCAGCGCGTCGCCGTGGCCCGCGCCCTCGCCGCCCGCCCGGAGATCATCTTCGGGGACGAGCCGACCGGAAACCTCGACTCCCGCGCGGGCGCCGAGGTGCTGGGCTTCCTGCGCCGCTCGGTGGACGAACTCGGCCAGACCATCGTCATGGTCACCCACGACCCGGTGGCCGCCTCCTACGCCGACCGCGTGCTCTACCTCGCCGACGGCCGCATCGTCGACGAGATGTACCAGCCGACGGCCGAGCAGGTCCTGGACCGCATGAAGGACTTCGACGCCCGGGGGCGTACGTCGTGACCGTCCTGAAGACCTCGATGCGCAACTTCCTCGCGCACAAGGGACGCATGGCGCTGTCGGCGGTCGCCGTACTGCTGTCGGTGGCGTTCGTGTGCGGCACGCTGGTGTTCACCGACACCATGAACACCACCTTCGACAAGCTCTTCCAGGCCACGGCCTCCGACGTCCAGATCGGCGCCAAGGGCGCCTCCGACACCGGGCAGACCACCTCCCGCACCGGCAAGCCGCCGGTCCTGCCGGCCTCGGTCGTCGGCGAGGTCCGCCGCGCCCGGGGCGTGAAGTCGGCCGAGGGCACGGTGTTCTCCACCTCGGTGACCGTCGTGGACGCCGGCAAGGACAAGCTGGCGCCCGGCAACGGCGGGCCCACCATCGTCGGCAGCTGGAACGGCAACGACGCCCGCACCATGGAGATCACCTCCGGTACGGCGCCCAAGGGCCCCGACCAGGTGATGGTCGACGCCGACACCGCCGACCGGCACGGACTGGAGCGCGGCGACGAGATCGGCGTCATCACGGCCCTCGGCACGCACCACGCGCGCGTGTCCGGCATCGCCGCCTTCAAGGTCACCAACCCCGGCGCGGCGATCTTCTACCTGGACACCAGGACCGCCCAGCAGACCCTGATCGGCCGCACCGGCGTCTACACCAACGTCAACGTGACCGCGGCGAAGGGCGTGAGCGACGAGCAGCTGAAGAAGAACGTCGTCGCCGTCCTCGGCCGGGACTACAAGGTGCAGACCGCCAAGGAGGTCGCCGACGCCAACCAGAAGGAAGTCCAGAGCTTCCTGAACGTCATGAAGTACGCGATGCTCGGCTTCGCCGGGATCGCCTTCCTGGTCGGCATCTTCCTGATCATCAACACCTTCTCCATGCTGGTTGCCCAGCGCACCCGGGAGATCGGCCTGCTGCGCGCCATCGGCTCCTCCCGCAAGCAGGTCAACCGCTCGGTGCTGGTCGAGGCGCTGCTGCTGGGCGTGGTCGGCTCCGTCCTCGGCGTCGGCGCGGGCGTCGGCCTCGCCATCGGCCTGATGAAGCTCATGGGGCAGATGGGCATGAAGCTGTCCACCGACGACCTGACGGTGGCCTGGACCACCCCCGCGCTCGGCCTGCTCCTCGGCGTGCTCGTCACCGTCCTCGCCGCCTATCTGCCCGCCCGGCGCGCCGGCAAGGTCTCCCCGATGGCCGCCCTGCGTGACGCCGGCGCCCCCGCCGACGCCCGGTCCGGTGCCGTCCGCGCCGCCCTCGGCCTGCTGCTGACCGCCGCCGGCGGCTGGAGCCTGTACGTGGCCGCCACCGCCGACCAGGCCAAGACCGGCTCGGGCTGGCTGGGCCTGGGCGTACTGCTCACCCTGATCGGCTTCGTCGTCGTCGGCCCGCTGCTCGCCGGCGCACTGGTCCGCGTCCTCGGCGCGCTCCTGCTGCGGGTGTTCGGGCCCGTCGGCCGGATGGCCGAGCGCAACGCGCTGCGCAACCCGCGCCGCACCGGCGCCACCGGCGCCGCCCTGATGATCGGCCTGGCCCTGGTGGCGTGCCTGGCGGTGGTCGGCTCCTCCATGGTGGCCTCCGCCACCGACCAGCTGGACAAGACGGTGGGGGCGGACTTCATCATCCGCAGCGACCAGGAGGACGGGCTCGTCGCCCGGCAGGCGGTGCGGGCCGTCAAGGACACCCCGGGCCTGGAGCGGGTCACCGAGTACAAGTGGACCGAGGCCGCCCTCACCACCCCGGACGGCAAGCGGCTGCCGAACACCACGATCGTGGCCGCCGACCCGGCCTACGCGACCGACGTACGGACCGAGACCGCGGCCGGCGAGATGGAGGACGCCTACCGGACCGACTCGATGTCGGTGCCCGAGAAGTTCGCCCGGGACCACGGCGTCCGGCTCGGTTCCGTGATCACCGTCGCCTACGAGGACGGCCGTACCGCCCGCCTGACGGTCCGGGCGATCACCCGCAGCGACACGCTCATCGACTCGGGCGCGATGTACACCTCCATCGACACGCTCGCGAAGTACGTTCCCGCCGACAGGATGCCGCTCGACGAGATCGTCCTGGCCACCGCCGAGGAAGGACGGCAGGCCGCCGCCTACCGCGCGCTCAAGGCGGCGCTGCACGACGACTTCCCGCAGCTGACGGTGCGGGACCAGACCGATTACAAGCAGGAGCTCAAGGACCAGGTCGGCCAGCTGCTCAACATGATCTACGGCCTGCTGGCACTCGCCATCGTCGTCGCGGTCCTCGGTGTGGTGAACACCCTGGCCCTGTCGGTGGTCGAGCGCACCCGGGAGATCGGCCTCATGCGGGCCATCGGCCTCTCCCGCCGCCAGCTGCGCCGCATGATCCGCCTGGAGTCGGTGGTGATCGCCGTCTTCGGCGCGCTGCTCGGTCTCGGGCTGGGCATGAGCTGGGGCGCCACCGCACAGCGGCTCCTCGCCATGGAGGGCCTGAAGATCCTGGAGATCCCCTGGCCGACGATCACCGGCGTCTTCGTCGGCTCGGCCTTCGTGGGCCTGTTCGCGGCCCTGGTGCCGGCGTTCCGGGCGGCGCGGATGAACGTGCTGAACGCCATCGCCACCGACTAGTCAGACGGGCCGGACGGGCCCAGGCATACGGGCCGGACGGGTCCGGGCACACGGCCGGACGGCGGGGCGCGGGGTCTCTCCCCGCGCCCCGCCGTCCTCACGCGTGCCGCCGTCCCGGCGGCCGGCCGGTGTATGCCGGTGGATCAGCCGACGGCGCTGACCGCGTCGTAGTACGTCTTGGCGGTCTTACGGCAGGCCGCCTTCAGCCGCTTGCGTTCCGAGGCCGGCAGGGGGTCCGCCCACGGCTTGTAGTCGCACGCGGTGTACAGGTCCCTGAGGAGGGCCTTGTCGACGCGCTTCTTGTGGCCGTTCTTCTTGAAGTAGTAGTTGCCGATGAGGCCCTTGTAGTTGCGGTAGCCGAAATCGTGCCGCCAGCACCCCATCTTGAAGTTGTAGCCACCGGGCAGGGTGTCCGGGGAGCTGGTGCAGTAATCGGTCTTCCAGTTGAACTTGTACTTCTCGATCGACTGCTTGTGGGCCATGTGCTGATTCATGGCATCCAGCCATCTGCCCTGCGAGGCGTAGGAATCCTCGGTGAGATTCTTCAGCTTGGAGAGCTTCTGCGCCTTCGTCACGGACGCGGTTGCCGAAGAGGGGCCGGATCCGCCGGGTGCCGAATCCGCCAGCGCGGGCGTTGCCCCGATGGTGAGAAGGGCGCCCGAAAGGGCGATTCCGGACAGTGTGGTGGGCAACTTGGTCAAGGCTGCTTTCCTTCCCGTGGAGGACGGCGGTGATCGTGGCATGTCCGTCCCGGGCGGGCAAACTCCTTTTCGTCGGAGGCGGCGCGGCGAAAATCGGAACACGCAACTCCGGGCTTCTGACCTCGCTGTCCGTGCACCGATGGGCCGATATACCACTCTCGCTATATGCCCTGGAATTAGAGATTCCGGATGACGCCGGAGGGCAAGGCTGCCAACCTCAGATGTTGCTCAAACAGAAGCCGTGCCCGGCCGGGGCGCGGCTAGCCTTCGAAAGGGAATCTGGGCCGATGTGTATCGGCGTCGAGCGATCCGGGGGCAAGGTGCAGTGTCATCGACGGGGAATGAGCCGGACGCGTGCCGAGCACGGAGAAATCCCCGCGGAAAAGCTGGAGCAAGCGGTGGGGCGGGCCGTCCGTGAATGCCGTGGCAGGATCGGAATGACCCAGACGCGCCTGGCGGAACTCTCCGGGCTGACCCAGGCGGCGATCTCCCGGCTGGAGCACGGAAAATGCATGCCGACTTTCGCCCTGCTGGAACGCATCGCCGGAGCCTTCGGCTCGGCCCTGCTCGTGTCGGTCGACCCGGGACACGGCGTGACGGTCGCCTTCACCGGCAACGGCGAAACCGCCTGACCCACACGGACGCGCGGGCCGGGGTGACGGCGAGACCCGGGCGCCGGGGCCGACGGCGTGGGCTCGGGGCGCCGGGTTGACGGTGCGGATTGCGGGTGCAGTGTGCAGTGCTGGTGGCGCGGATTCGGGTGCGGTGCTGGCGGCTGGCGCGGATTCCGGTGCGGTGCTGGCGGCTCGCGGCGCGGATTCGCGGCACGGTTGGCGGTGTGGATTCGTGAGTCGGGCTGGTGGCGCCGACTCGGTGCCGGGCGAGAGGCTCCGCCGGCGGCGTCCGGTCCTCCAGTCCGCCCGGCTGCCCGCCCGGGGGCGGGGGCTTCGGGCCCGGCCCGCAGCGCCGAAGGCCGTTCGGCGGGACGAAGGTCGGCCGGCGTCGTCGGCCGGTGCCGTGGGTGGTCAGGGTCGTGGGCGGGCACCGCTCGCTGGGGCGAGGGCTGTCAGGGGTGTGGGCCGGTGCCGTCTGGCGGGGGGCGAAGGGTGGCCAGGGCCGTGGCGGGCACCGCTCGCTGGGGCGAGGGCTGTCAGGGGTGTGGGCCGGTGCCGTCTGGCGGGGGGCGAAGGGTGGCCAGGGGTGTGGGCCGGTGCCGTCCATCCTGGGGCGAGGGCTGCCAGGGGCGTGGGCCGGTGCCGTCTGGCGGGGGGCGAAGGGTGGCCAGGGGTGTGGGCCGGTGCCGTCCATCCTGGGGCGAGGGCTGTCAGGGGTGTGGGCCGGCGTCGTCGGCCGGTGCCGTGGGTGGCCAGGGCCGTGGCGGGCACCGCTCCCTGGGGCGAGGGCTGCCAGGGTCCTCGGCCGGTGCGGTGAAGGGGCGACCGGAAGTCGTCGGCCGGGGCCGTTCGGTGCCGGCGGGCGTGGCCGTCCGGCGCCGCGCCGGCGGCGTCGGCGTCGTAGGCTGGGCAGCCCGGCCCGTGAGACGTGTCGGGCTGTCTGCGTTGCCCCCGCCCGGATGGAAGCCCCCATGAGCCTGCACGGTCTGCTCGACGCCGTCGTCAAGGACCCCGCCCTCGCGGAAGCGATGCGCGCGGCAGCGGACGGCAACCGCCCGCACATCGACCTGGTCGGCCCCCCGGCGGCCCGGCCCTTCGCCGTCGCCGCCCTGGCCCGCGACGCCGGCCGCCCGGTGCTGGCGGTCACGGCGACCGGCCGCGAGGCCGAGGACCTGGCCGCCGCCCTGCGCTCCCTGCTGCCCCCCGAGGGCGTCGTGGAGTACCCCTCCTGGGAGACCCTCCCGCACGAGCGGCTCAGCCCCCGCAGCGACACCGTCGGCCGCCGCCTCGCCGTCCTGCGCCGCCTCGCCCACCCCAGCGCCGACGACCCCGAGACCGGGCCCGTCTCCGTCGTCGTAGCCCCCGTGCGCTCCGTGCTCCAGCCGCAGGTCAAGGGCCTCGGCGACCTGGAACCGGTGGCCCTGCGGGCCGGCCGGAGCGCCGATCTGAACGACATCGTCGAAGCCCTCGCGGCCGCCGCCTACGCGCGCGTGGAGCTGGTCGAGAAGCGCGGCGAGTTCGCCGTGCGCGGCGGCATCCTGGACGTGTTCCCGCCCACCGAGGAACACCCCCTGCGCATCGAGTTCTGGGGCGACGAGATCGAGGAGATCCGCTACTTCAAGGTCGCCGACCAGCGCTCCCTCGAAATCGCCGAACACGGCCTGTGGGCACCCCCGTGCCGGGAGCTGCTGCTCACCGACGACGTCCGCGCACGCGCTCGCGCCCTCGCCGAGGACCACCCCGAACTGGGCGAACTGCTCGGCAAGATCGCCGAGGGCATCGCGGTGGAGGGCATGGAGTCCCTGGCCCCGGTCCTGGTGGACGACATGGAGCTGCTGCTCGACGTGCTGCCCGCGGGCGCCATGGCCGTCGTCTGCGACCCGGAGCGGGTCCGCACCCGCGCCGCCGACCTCGTCGCCACCAGCCAGGAGTTCCTCCAGGCGTCCTGGGCGGCGACCGCCGGCGGCGGCGAGGCCCCCATCGACGTCGGCGCGGCCTCCCTGTGGTCCATCGCCGACGTCCGTGACCGCGCCCGCGAGCTGGGCATGATGTGGTGGTCGGTCTCCCCGTTCGCCGCCGACGCCGACGCCGCGGGCGATGCCGACACCCTCAAGCTCGGCATGCGCGCCCCCGAGACCTACCGCGGCGACACCGCGCGCGCCCTCGCCGACACCAAGGGCTGGCTCGCCGACGGCTGGCGCACGGTGTTCGTCACCGAGGGCCACGGCCCGGCCGCCCGCACCGTGGAGGTGCTCGGCGGCGAGGGCATCGCCGCCCGCCTGGACGCCGACCTCGGCGAACTCGGCCCCTCCGTGGTGCACGTCTCCTGCGGCTCCATCGAGTACGGCTTCGTGGACCCGGCGCTCAAGCTCGCCGTGCTCACCGAGACCGACCTCTCCGGGCAGCGCACCGCCGGCCGCGACGGCGCCCGCATGCCGGCCCGCCGCCGCAAGACCATCGACCCGCTCACCCTGGAACCGGGCGACTACATCGTCCACGAACAGCACGGCGTCGGCCGCTACATCGAGATGGTGCAGCGCACCGTGCAGGGCGCCACCCGCGAGTACCTGGTCGTGGAGTACGCGCCCGCCAAGCGCGGTCAGCCCGGCGACCGGCTGTACATCCCGACCGACCAGCTGGAGCAGATCACCAAGTACGTCGGCGGCGAGGCACCCACCCTGCACCGTCTCGGCGGCGCCGACTGGACCAAGACCAAGGCCCGCGCCAAGAAGGCCGTCAAGGAGATCGCCGCCGACCTGATCAAGCTGTACAGCGCGCGCATGGCCGCCCCCGGCCACGCCTTCGGCACCGACACCCCCTGGCAGCGCGAGCTGGAGGACGCCTTCCCCTACGCCGAGACCCCGGACCAGCTCACCACCATCGCCGAGGTCAAGGAGGACATGGAGAAGTCCGTCCCGATGGACCGCCTGATCTGCGGCGACGTCGGCTACGGCAAGACCGAGATCGCGGTGCGGGCCGCCTTCAAGGCCGTACAGGACGGCAAGCAGGTCGCCGTCCTGGTGCCCACCACCCTGCTGGTGCAGCAGCACTACGGCACGTTCTCCGAGCGGTACGCGCAATTCCCCGTCAACGTGCGCGCCCTGTCCCGCTTCCAGACCGACACCGAGGCCAAGGCCGTCCTGGAGGGGCTGAAGGACGGCTCGGTGGACGTCGTCATCGGCACCCACCGCCTGTTCTCCTCCGAGACCAAGTTCAAGGACCTCGGCCTGGTCATCGTCGACGAGGAGCAGCGCTTCGGCGTCGAGCACAAGGAACAGCTGAAGAAGCTCCGCGCCAACGTCGACGTGCTGACGATGTCCGCGACCCCGATCCCGCGCACCCTGGAGATGGCGGTCACCGGCATCCGCGAGATGTCCACGATCACCACACCCCCCGAGGAGCGCCACCCGGTGCTCACCTTCGTCGGGCCGTACGAGGAGAAGCAGATCGGCGCCGCCATCCGCCGCGAACTGCTGCGCGAGGGCCAGGTCTTCTACATCCACAACCGCGTCGAGTCCATCGACCGCGCGGCGGCCAGGCTCCGCGACATCGTCCCCGAGGCGCGCATCGCCACCGCCCACGGCCAGATGTCGGAGTCCGCGCTGGAACAGGTCGTGGTCGACTTCTGGGAGAAGAAGTTCGACGTGCTGGTCTCCACCACGATCGTGGAGTCCGGCATCGACATCTCCAACGCCAACACCCTGATCGTGGAGCGCGGCGACACCTTCGGCCTGTCCCAGCTGCACCAGCTGCGCGGCCGGGTCGGCCGGGGCCGCGAGCGCGGGTACGCCTACTTCCTGTACCCGCCGGAGAAGCCGCTCACCGAGACCGCGCACGAGCGCCTGGCGACCATCGCCCAGCACACCGAGATGGGCGCGGGCATGTACGTGGCGATGAAGGACCTGGAGATCCGCGGCGCCGGAAACCTCCTCGGCGGCGAGCAGTCCGGCCATATCGCGGGTGTCGGCTTCGACCTGTACGTCCGCATGGTCGGCGAGGCCGTCGCCGACTACCGGCGCCAGCTGGAGACCGGCGGGATCGAGGAGGAGCCGCCGCTGGAGGTCAAGATCGAGCTGCCCGTCGACGCGCACGTCCCGCACGACTACGCGCCCGGCGAACGGCTGCGCCTCCAGGCCTACCGCTCGATCGCCTCCGCCAACAGCGAGGAGGACATCAAGGCCGTCCGCGAGGAACTCACCGACCGCTACGGCAAGCTGCCCGAACCGGTGGAGAACCTGCTGCTGGTGGCCGGCCTGAGGATGCTCGCGCGCGCCTGCGGCGTCGGCGAGATCGTGCTCCAGGGCACCAACATCCGCTTCGCGCCGGTGGAGTTGCGCGAGTCGCAGGAGCTTCGGCTCAAGCGGCTCTACCCCGGCACGGTCATCAAGCCGGCCGCCCACCAGGTGCTGGTCCCGCGTCCGAAGACCGCCAAGGTCGGCGGCAAGCCGCTGGTCGGCCGGGAACTGCTGGCCTGGGTCGGCGAGTTCCTCACCTCCGTCCTGGGCTAGCGCACGGTGGACGACGACCGGCACCGGAACGGGGAGCGGGTCGGGTGGGGGAGCGGGGGCGCGCGTGCGGATCGGTGAGCTGGCCAAGGCGACCGGAACGACACCGCGCGCCCTGCGCCACTACGAACAGCAGGGCCTGATCACCTCCACGCGCGCCGCCAACGGCTACCGCGAGTACGACGCCGGTGCGGCCGTACGGGTGCGCAACATCCGCCGGCTGCTCGCGGCGGGCCTCACCCTGGACGACGTACTGGCCTTCCTCCCCTGCCTGGACGGTGACGTCACCGCCGGCCCCGCCGCTCCCCGGGCGCTCCAGGTCGCCCGGGACCGGCTGGCCGTCCTGGACGCCCGTATCGCCGCCCAGACCGAGCTGCGGGACCGGCTGGCGGCGGCCTTGCGGGAGGCGGGCGCCGAGGTCCCCTGAGATGGCCGGGGTTGCCAAGGTGGCCGAGGTTCCCTGAGCCGGCCCAGGCTCCTTGAGCCGGCCGAGGTTCCCTGAAGGGCCGGTTCAGGAGACGACCGCGCCGCCGTCCACGGGCAGCACCACCCCTGTCACGAACGACGCCCGCGGAGAGGCGAGGCGGGTGATGGCCCAGGCGACCTCCTCGGGGCGGCCGATCCGGCCGAGCGGGGTGTGGGCGAGCTGCCACCGCCTGATGGCGGCCCGCTGTTCGGGGGTGTAGCCGGAGTGGTCGGCGATCGGCGTCTCGATCGCGCCCGGGGCCACCGCGACCACCCGGATGCCCTGCGGCGCCAGCTCCACCGCCCAGCTGCGGGTCAGCACCTCCAGCGCCGCCTTGCCCGCCGCGTACAGCGAGTTGCCGGGCCAGCCGCGCTGGCCCACCGCCGTCGTCACGTTCACCACGACCCCCCGGCTCTCCTCCAGCGCGGGCAGCGCGGCCTGGGTGAGCAGCACGGGCGCGAGGAGGTTGGTCTCCAGCAGCGGCCGTACCGACGCGCGGGTATAGCTGCGCAGGGAGTCGGTGGTGACGACGGCCGCGTTGTTGACCAGCACGTCGAGCCGGCCGTAGCGCTCCAGCACGGCCCGTACGGCGGTGGCGGGCCCGTCCTCGGTGGTCAGGTCGGCGGACAGGGGCGTGATCCCGGGGTGTCCCTCGGCGGTCTCGGCCAGCGGCGCGCAGCGGCGGCCGACGGCGACGACCCGGGCGCCCTCGGCGGCGAACGCGCGCGCCGTCGCCCGGCCGATCCCGGTGCCGGCGCCGGTCACGAGGACGGTACGAGGGTCCCGGCGGGAGCCGCCGCGGGAGGTGCTGTTCTCGGTCATGCCGGGATCGTCGGACCCTGACGCCAGTGACAAGGTCAAACGGCGGCGATTCTTCACCGGACATGAGGCCTTTGTCATGGCATGACAGGACAACGTCCCATCTGCTGTGCCGCGAGGGGAAGTTACCGTGGAGAGCGGAACGACCCGCCCGCGCGAAGGGCGGACCAGCACGAGCAAGGGGGGCGCACCGTGACGCGTCTGAGGGGCGGGGTGGTCACCGCCGTGGCCACGCTGGTCGCCGTGACCGGCTGTACGGCCGAGCAGGACAGCGGGGCCGCCGGGCCCGGGCAGAGCGGAGGCGGGGGCGCGGCCCTGACCGCCGCCGGCTCACTGACCGTCAAGGGACGCGCGCCGAAGACCGGTTACTCCCGTGACCGGTTCGGCACCGCCTGGGCGGACACCGACTCCAACTCCTGCGACACCCGCGACGACATCCTCAAACGCGACCTGAAGGACGTGAAGTTCACCGGCGGCACCTGCAAGGTCACCTACGGACTGCTGGACCCCGACCCCTACTCCGGCAAGAAGATCACCTACCGGCGCGGCCGCAGCCAGGTCGACATCGACCACGTCGTGGCCCTCTCCGACGCCTGGCAGAAGGGCGCCAAGTACTGGGATCCCGGCAAGCGCATCGCCCTGGCCAACGACCCGCTCAACCTCCTCGCCGTGGACGCGCGCACCAACCGCGGCAAGGGCGACGGCGACGCGGCCACCTGGCTCCCGCCCGACAAGGACTACCGGTGTGAGTACGTCGCCGCCCAGGTCGCGGTCAAGAAGAAGTACGGCCTGTGGGTCACCGCCGCCGAACAGTCCGCCATGAAGAAGGTCCTCGCCGGCTGCCCGGACCAGAAACTGCCCACCGGCGGCAACCCGACCCGGGCACCCGAGCGCTTCCGGGCCCGGTGACCGGGCGAACCGCTGTTCCGGCGGGTCCGCCCCACCTATCGTGACCGGCATGGACATCAAGGTGAGCAGCCTCGCCGAGCGGCCCGACCGGCTGGACGCGGTGTCCGGCATGCCCGACACCTGGCCGGAGTTCGTCACCAACGACCCCGTGGGCGCCACCCACTACGGCCGTATCCCCACCGAACTGCCGGAGTACGCCCTGTTCGCCGAGGACGGGGACGGCCGGGTCGTCGCCCACGCCTACAGCGTGCCCTTCGCCCTCGACGCGCCCGGCCGGGGCACCCTGCCCGCCCGGGGCTGGGACCAGGTCCTCGCGTGGGCCTTCGCCGACCTGCGCCGCGGCACCCGCCCGGACACGGTGAGCGCCGTCTCGGTCACCATCGCCCCGCACGCCCAGGGCCGGGGACTGTCCGCCGTCCTGCTTGCCGCGATGCGGGACAACGCCCGCGCCCGCGGCTTCCACGAGGTCGTCGCCCCCGTCCGGCCGAGCGCCAAGCACCGCGAACCGCACACCCCGATCGCCGAGTACGCCCACCGGGTCCGCCCCGACGGGCTGCCCGAGGACCCGTGGCTGCGCGTCCACGCCCGGGCCGGCGCCACCATCGACTCCATCGCCCCGGCCTCCATGACCGTCGGCGGCTCGCTTCAGGAGTGGCGCCGCTGGACCGGGCTGCCCTTCGACCGCCTAGGCGATATCGAGGTGCCCGGCGCGCTGGTCCCGGTCCGCTGCGAACCGGAGCGCGGGTACGCCGTCTACGTCGAACCCAACGTCTGGATGCGGCACCCGCTGTGACCCGCGCGGCCGGGCCCGGCCCCGTACCGGTTTCCTACAGCGCGTCCAGGTCGATGATCTTCCCCGCGGGCTTGTCCGCGGGAACCGGACGGCCGTAGTCGCTGAAGGCCAGGTGGATCTGCTCCTTGGCCTTCGCCCCGCTGTCGATGCGCAGCAGGTACGGCTTGCCCTCGGTCGCCACGTGCGCCGTGTAGTCGTCCGTGCCGTCCTTCTCGTGCAGGACGATCGCGGGCGTGCCGTCGACCTTCGTGGTCTTGCCGCGGGTGGCCTCCGTGTCGCCCTCCTTGATGTCGCCGAGGATCGTGTCCAGGTCGCAGAAGGCCGCGATGTCCTTGGCGTCCTGGCCCTTCACGGCCATCTTGGTCCACTTTCCGGCGAGCATGTCGACCGCCGCGTCCGTGTCCTCCTTGGGCTCGCCCTCGCTCTGGGCGCGCAGGAACTTCTCGTCGTACTTCATGTAGACCGTGCTGCCGGACCTGACCAGGTCGGCCTTGCCCTCGCCGCCCATGCTCATCGTGCCCGCGCACCGGCCCTGCTTGTCGATCGCCATGTCGATGTCGATGAAGCCCTTGCTCTCCTCGTCGGGAACCCGGCCCTTCAGGCGCAGGGACGAGGCGCCGGTGGTGGCCTTCAACGCCCGGTCGGTGATCTGTCCACCGCTCAGCCCGGCGAACGGGCCCTTCGGCTTGCTGTCGGCCGAGTCGTCCCCCGACTGGCAGCCGGTGACGAGGCCGGCGGTGGCCGCGGCGGCGAGACAGAGAGCGGCAAATGCGGTACGACGCATGAGGGTTCCTTGTTGAGAGAGGTGTTCTGGTGAGCGGGGAGCCGGGACGGCTCCGTTCGGGGTGAGTGGTACGGGGGTGTGCGGGGTGTTACGGGGTGGTGGCTGCCGGCGCGGGGTGAGTGTCCCCGCGCCGGGGTGGGCAAACGGGTCAGGCCTTCTTCCAGTCACCGCAGTCGTCGGTCTTGAAGTAGCCGTCCGAGGCGCTGATGGTGACGACGGCCGTACCGGTCACGTTGTCGTTGGCGAGGATCGAGTCCACGCCGTTGCCGGCGTCCTTGGTGCGCTCCCAGTAGCAGGAGTCGTCGGCGTTCCCGGCCGACTTGTAGGTGCCCGGCGCGATGTCCGTCCCCACCTTGAACATGCCCCCGTCACCGGCCATCGAGGTGGCGGGAGTGCCCTTCGCCTTCGGGTCCACGGCCTCCCAGTCGGCGCAGCCGCTGGACTTGAACACCTTGTCGGTGGCCTTGAGGGTCACGTAACTCGTGCCGCTGACATTGTCGTTGGCGAGCAGGGAGTCCGGCTCGCCGGAGGCGTCCTTGGCACGCTCCCAGTAGCACATGTCATCGGTGTTGCCGGTCGTGCGGTACGTCCCCGGCTCGATGTCGGTGCCCACCTGGTAGTCCCCGTCGCCCCCGAACGAGGCCTTCTTCTCCTCGGCCGCCTCGGCGCCGTCCGAGTCGTTCGAGCCGCCGGAGTCCCGGCCGGCGCCGCCGGGCTTGTGCTCGGCCGAGGCGGTGGAGCCGGTCTTGGCACCGCCGTTGGGACCACCGTCTTCGCCGTCGCCGCCGGCGGTGGCGGACACGGCCCCGATGACGGCGATCCCCACTACCGCACCGACCGCGAGCTTGGCCTTCATGCCCATGACGAATCCCTCCCCGAATGCGGCGGCCTCCCCCTCCGGCGACCGCTCGTTCGCTGGGTCAATAACAGCAGAGCGTGTGAACCGAGTCAACACGGTTCACACTTGAGGGTGTGTACACGGCCGTGAACCCCTGAGACTTTGTGTACGCCGGTATGCTCGGCGCACACACGGGACGAGGGGAGCGAATCCGGTGCAGGACAACGCGACAGAGGTGACCGCAGCGGGGATCGCCCGACTCGCGGGAGTGGGCCGGGCCGCCGTCAGCAACTGGCGCCGCCGGCACGCCGATTTCCCCAAGCCGGTCGGCGGCACCGAGACGAGCCCGTCCTTCGCCCTCGCCGAGGTCGAGGCCTGGCTGCGCAAGCAGGGGAAGCTCGCGGAGGTACCGCTGCGTGAACGGGTCTGGCAGCAGCTCGCCGGCCACCCGGAGGGCCCGCTGACGGCCCTGGTGCACACCGGCTGTGCGCTGCTGCTGATCCACGAGCGCCCCACGGTCTGGCTCGACGCCAGCGCCGGCTCCGACGCGAGGCTGGCCGCCATGCTGCCGGGGGCGCTGGAGAAGGTGCTGACGCCGCGGGTGGGGGCCGTGCGGGGGCGCGGGAGAGCGGGAGGTGGGGGTGCGGGCGCGGCCGCGATCGCGGGCGGCGGTGACGGTGGCGGTGGCGGTGTGAACTCGGCTTACGGGCGATCCGCTGTGAACGGGGAGTTCGGGCAGTCCGGCGTGAACGGGCTCGGCAGCTCGCCTGCTGTGAACGCGGTTTCCGCGTCGACCGGTGTGAACTCGGGCCCGGCATCGCCTGGTGTGAACTCGGGCGTCGCGTCGCCGGGTGTGACCTCAGGTTCCCCGACTCCCGGTGTGAACTCGGGCTCTACGGCGTCCGGTGTGAACTCGGGGTCCGACGCGCCTGTTGTGAACCCCGACACCAGCGCGCCCGGTGTGAACCCCGACCCCACCGCACCCGCTGTGTATCCCCACCCCACCTCGCCCGTTGTGAACCCCTCTCCGACGACCCCGACTGTGGACGCCCCGCCCACTGTTCACAACGCCCCGGCCGTCCACGGCGAATCAACGGTTCACAGCACGCAGCCCGTCCACAACCAGCCCACGGCTCACACCACCGTCCCTGACCCCACCGTCCCTGACACCCCCGCCCTCACCACCCCCACCGGCCCCCAACTCCTCCCCTCCGTCCCCCTCCTCCGCGGCGCGGCCGAACTCGCCGCCGAGATCGGCACCCGGCAGACGTTCGAGTTCCTCCTGGGCCGGCACCTGGACGCCAACCCCCGCCAGTACACGCTCACCCCCGGCGAGTTGGCGGGCCTGATGGCCGACCTGGCCGGCCCGGCCCGCACCGTCCTGGACCCGGCCTGCGGCACCGGCGCTCTGCTGCGCGCGGTGGACGCCCGCCCCGGTCAGGAGCTGTACGCCCAGGACAGCGCGCCCGAACTCGCCGCGCTCAGCGCGCTGCGGCTGGCACTGCACAGCCGGGCCACCGTGCGCGCCGCCGTCGGTGACACCCTGCGCGCCGACGCCCACCCCGGGCTGCGCGCCGACGCGGTGCTGTGCCATCCGCCGTTCAACGAGCGCAACTGGGGCCACGACGAACTCGCCTACGACCCCCGGTGGGAGTACGGCTTCCCGGCGCGCACGGAATCGGAGATGGCCTGGGTGCAGCACGCGCTGGCCCGGCTGACCGACGGCGGCACCGCCGTCCTGCTGATGCCGCCGGCCGCCGCCTCCCGCCGCTCCGGGCGCCGGATCCGGGCCGATCTGCTGCGCCGGGGCGCGCTGCGGGCCGTGGTCGCGCTGCCGGTCGGCGCGGCGCCGCCGTACAACATCCCCCTGCACCTGTGGGTGCTGCGCCGGCCCGACCGGACCCCGGCGGCGCCCGAGGTGCTGCTCGTGGACACCGGAAGGTTCGCCGGGGAGGCGCGGGGCGGCCCGGACTGGGAGGCGGTACGGGAGGCGGTACTGGACGCGTGGCGTGCCTTCGCGGGCGCGGGGCGGCTCGCGGAGCGGCCCGGACTCGCCCGTTCCGTGCCGGTCATCGAACTCCTCGACGACGACGTGGACCTCGCGCCCGCCCGCCATCTGCCGCCGGCCGCGGTGGCCGACGGCGCGGAGCAGCTCACGCAGGTGCGCGAGCGCCTGGGGGCGACGCTGCGGCTCACCGCCGACCTCACCCCGCCGCCCGCCGACCCGGCACCGCCCGCGCGCTGGCCGCTGACCACCGTCGGCGAGCTCGCGCGCGGGGGCGCGCTGGTGATGCGTACCGGCGGGAACGGCGGCCACGCGCGCGTGCCGGTGCTCACCGACCACGACGTCCTCGCCGGGACGGCGCCCTCCGGCACGCTGCCCGAGAGCGAGGAGGAGGCCGTGCTGACCGAGCCGGGCGACGTCGTCGTACCCGTGCTCGGCGGGGGCGCGGTGGCGCGCGTGATCGACGAGGCGACGGGGGGCGCGGCCCTGGGGCGCAACCTGGTGCTGCTGCGCCCCGACCGCACGGCGCTCGACCCGTGGTTCCTGGCCGGGTTCCTGCGCGGTACCGCCAACAACCGGCAGGCCAGCAGCTACGCCTCCACGGCGACCCGGCTGGACGTGCGCCGGCTGCACCTGCCCCGGCTGCCGCTGGAGGAGCAGCGGCGCTACGGGGCGCGGTTCCGCGCACTCGACGAGTTCGAGCGGGCGCTCAGGCACGCGAGCCGGCTCGGGGAGCAGCTGGTGCGCGGGATGTACGACGGGCTCACCGACGGAACGGTGGCACCGGACTGACCCCGCGCCGGCGGCCGGACAACGGTTCGGTACACACCTGATCAGTTGTCCGTGCCGGGCCATATGCTCGAAGCGACAAGCACACGAGTGGTGTGATCCGCGCGCCCGCGGACCGCCGGGCGACCGGATACGCCCACTTCCAGGATCGGGAGCAGCCATGCAAGGCCACGGCTACGGACAGCCGGTGACGCAGCCGCCGCACACGGCGTGGCTGGTCTTCCTGCGTGTGCTGTTCGTGGCACTCGGGATCCTCACCATCGGCTTCCTGTCCTGGGCGATGCTGCTGCGGCTGGCGCTCGTCACGCGCCGGTCGCTGGACTGGGGTCTGTTCGTCGCGGTGCTGGCCGCCGACGTCCTCGGCTTCACCCTGCTGGGGACGGAGCCCGGCGACGAGGTCCACACCACGGGCGGTTATGTGGGCCTGTTCCTGGTGCTGGGCACGCTCGTGGGCGCGATCGCGTACTACCTGGCCGCGGACATCCAGCACTTCGTGCTGCGCCGGCAGGCGTACGCGGTGGTGCCCGGGGGCCCGGCGTACGGCTACCCGGCCCCGGCGGCGCCGTACGGCGTGACGACCGTACCGACCGCGCCGACGGGACCGACCGCCCCGGCCCCGGCCCCGCACACCCCCGTGCCCGCGCCCATGCCCGCGCCCGGGCCGCCGCCGGTCGCCCCGCCGCCGCAGCCCCCGGCGCCCGCGCGGATCGAGCAGGTGCGCGCGGAGCTGGACGAGTTGAGCGACTACCTGCGGCGGCAGGACGGCCACGAGGGCGGTCGGTGAGCGTGGCGACCGGACGAGCCGTCGCCGGACGCTACGAACTGTCCACGCTCATCGGGCAGGGCGGCATGGGCCAGGTCTGGACGGCGTACGACCGGCGGCTGGACCGGCGCGTGGCGGTGAAGCTGCTGCGCCCGGACAAGGTGGCGGGCCAGGAGGCGGACGAGCTGCGCCGCCGGTTCCTGCGCGAGTGCCGGGTCACCGCGCAGGTGGACCACCCCGGCCTGGTGACCGTGCACGACGCGGGCAGCGAGGGCGACGAGCTGTTCCTGGTCATGCAGTACGTCGACGGCGCCGACCTGTCCGACCACCTCGCCGAGCACGACCCGTACCCGTGGCCGTGGGCGGTCGCCGTGGCCGCGCAACTGTGCGCCGTGCTGAGCGCCGTGCACGCCGTGCCGATCGTGCACCGCGACCTCAAGCCGCGCAACGTGATGGTGAAGCAGGACGGCACGGTCACCGTCCTCGACCTGGGCGTGGCCTCGGTGATGGACACCGACACCACCCGGCTCACCCACACCGGCTCCCCGATCGGCTCGCCCGCCTATATGGCGCCCGAGCAGGCGATGGGCGGCGCGGTCGGCCCGTACACCGACCTGTACGCGCTGGGTGTGCTGTTGCACGAACTGCTCAGCGGCGAGGTGCCGTTCGCCGGGTCCACGGCGCTCGGAGTGCTGCACCGGCATCTGTACGAGCCGCCGCTGCCCGTGCGCCGGATCCGCCCCGAGGTCCCCGAGGCACTGGAGACCCTGGTGCTGCGCCTGCTGGCCAAGGACCCGCAGCACCGGCCGGCGTCCGCGCAGGAGGTCTACGAGGATCTGGCGCTGCTGCTGCCCGCGCGCGGCACCCCCACCGGGGCGCCCCTGGATCCCACGCGCCCCTTCCTGCGTCCGCACGCCCCCTGGCCGGACCGCGCACGGATACCCGCACACCGGCCCGCCCCCGTCGCGCCCGCACCGCCGGTGGCCGACAAGCCCGATGTCGCGGCCGCCGTGGACGAGGTCAAACGGCTGCTCGGCGAGGGCCGTATCACGCAGGCCGTGGACATCCTGGGCGCGATCCTGCCGGCCGCCGCCGACCAGCACGGCGAGCACTCCCCGGTCGTACGCACCCTGCGCAAGCAGTACGCGGCCACGCTCCTGGACGACGGCCAGTACCGGCGCGCGCTGCCCGAACTGCGCCGCCTCGCGGACGAACGCGCCGCCGAGGCCGGCCCGGCGGACGCGCAGTCGCTGCGCTACCGCTACGAGGCCGCGCAGTGTCTGGAGCAGCTGGGAGAACCGGCGGCGGCGCTCGCCGAGTACCGCGCGCTGCTGCCGTACTACGAGAACCAGTACATCTCCGAGGACCCGCGGCTCGCCCACGAGGTGCGCCGGCGGGTCGGTCATCTGCTGCTCGCGCTCGGCGACCGGCCGGCCGCCCACGACACGCTCGCGCGGCTGGTGATGGACGTCGAGCGGCTGCACGGCCCGGGTCACCCGCTGGCCGTGGAGGTCCGCCGGACCCTCCAGTGGCTCGGACAGGTGCGCGGATAGATTGTCCGTCGATCGATCGCGTCAGGCGATCGCGTCAGGCACGCACGCGGGTGAGCCGCGGTGCACGAACAGGGGTGGGAATCATGGCCGGACACCGGCAGTCCAAGAAGCGCAGATACATCGCCTGGGGAGCGGTCGGCGTGGTGGTCGCCGCCGGGGCCGGCATCGCCGCCCAGACCTCCATGGCCGCCACCGGCTGGCCCGCGCAGAAGACGTTCACCGGCCGCGCGTTCGACACCTGCACCGCGCCCTCGCTGTCCGCGATGAAGGCCTGGAACACCGGCTACTACGGCGCCGTCGCCGTCTATGTGGGCGGCAAGAACCGCGGCTGCGCCCAGCCCAACCTCACCGCCTCGTGGGTGAAGTCGGTGAACTCCCTCGGCTGGAAGATCATCCCGATCTACGTCGGCGCCCAGCCGCCCTGCCAGACCGGCTCCAGCCCCGAGAAGCTGACCGCCGCGACGGCCGCCTCGCTGGGCGCGAAGGACGCCGCCGACGCCGTGGCCAAGGCGTCCGCGCTCCGCATGAAGGCCGGCAGCCCCGTCTACCTCGACATGGAGGCGTACGACATCAAGAACAAGGCGTGCAACGACGCCGTCCTGACGTACGTGCGCTCCTTCACGAAGACGCTGCGCGCCAAGACCTACCGCGCCGGCTACTACGGCTTCACCAGCTCCAGCGCCAAGGCCGTCGCCACCGCCGCGGACAAGAAGGACCTGCCGGGCAACCTCTGGTACGCGCTGTACGACAAGAAGGACACGACGACCGCTGACTGGCCGTGGGGCGCCGGCCAGTTCACCCCGCACAGCCGCGGTCACCAGTACATGGTCAACAGCAAGGAGACGCGCGGCGGTGTCACGCTGACCGTCGACCGGGACTCCTGGGACGCGCCGGTGGCCATCATCGGCTGACCCGGCGGTCCGCTCCCGGGGCGGCGCGGCGGTGCCCGAAGTACGCGCGAATCGTTGGTCGAATGGGTTGGCCGCGGCCTGCCCACTGCCTACCATCGATCATCGCAAGACTTTGTGCACCGTCGCACAATCTCCCCCCAGGAGGTCTACCTTGCACCGCCGCCGTCGCACCGCGCTCGTCCTCACCGCCGCGATCGCCACCGCGGCCCCCCTGCTGACCGCCTGCGGAAGCGAGGCGCACCCGGGCGCCGCGGCCGTGGTCGGCGGGCAGCGGATCACCGTCGCCCAGCTGGAGCACCGGGTCGACGAGGTCCGCCGGGCCCAGCGGGCCGCGGTACCGGACGACACGCAGTACCAGCAGGTCGTCTCCTCCACCAGCAGCCTCACCCGCGACACCCTGCACAACATGGTGCTCGACCGGGTACTGCACCGCGCCGCCGAGGACAAGGGCATCACGGTCACCCGCGCGGAGATCCAGCGGATGCGCGCGGGCCTGGAGAAACAGGCCGGCGGCGGCAAGGGCCTGGAGACGGCCTGGCTGCAGCGGTACGGCATCGCACCGGCCCGCCTCGACGACAACCTGCGCCTGCAACTGGAGGCGCAGAAGCTCGCCGCCAAGCTCGGCACCGACACCAGTCAGCCCGCGTTCTGGAAGGCTCTGTCCAAGGCGTCCACCGACCTCCACGTCGACCTCAACCCGCGCTACGGCACCTGGGACGTGCAGAAGAGCAGCCGGGTGGACGCGAAGACACCATGGGTCCGGGAGGCCACGGCGGCGGGCGGCCAGCCGGTGACGACGTAGGCGGGCCGGGGCCGGACGGCGGCCTGGTCCGCATCCGCATCCGCATCCGGAACCGAAACCGGAACCGGAAGCAAGCGTTCCGATCGTACGATCACACGAGCACCCTGGCCCTGTGGATAACTCGTCCCACCCTCGCGTGCCGTGGGTTACGTTCGGATCGTGAACGAATCCAGCGCCGAAGCCCGCCCCGAACCCAGCCCCGCCCCCGGCCGGGAAGCAGCCCCCGGCCGCATCGTCCTGCTGACCACCAGCCACCGCGTCGCCCCCGGCCTGCTGTCCTGGCCCGCCTGGCAGGCCCTGCGCGCCGCCGACACCGTGCTGTGCGCGGACGGCACGCACCCGCAGCTGCCGTATCTGCGCGAGGCCGGGATAGCGGTGACGCAGGCGTCCCCCACCGCGCGGGAACTGGTCGACGCCTGTGCCGGCGGCCGGACGGTGGTGGTCGTGGCGACCGGCGAGGGCGAACCGGAGCTCACCGACGGCCTCGCCCGGCTGGCCGGCTCCGGCCGGGTCGCCATGCCGGAGCTGGAGCTGCTCCCCGCCTCCTACGACCTGCCCGGCGCCCGTCTGCTGGACCTGGTGCAGGTCATGGATCGCATCCGCGCCGAGTGCCCCTGGTCGTCCCGGCAGACCCACGAGGGCCTGGCCAAGTACGGCATCGAGGAGGCCTACGAACTGGTCGAGGCGATCGAGGCCGGCGACCGCGTGGAACTGCGCGAGGAACTGGGCGACGTCCTCCTCCAGGTCGTCTTCCACTCCCGGATCGCCGAGGAGGACCCGGACGCGCCGTTCTCCATCGACGACGTGGCCGGCGGCATCGTCGCCAAGCTCATCCGCCGGCACCCGCACATCTTCGGTGACGAGCGGGCCGAGACCCCGGAGGACGTCAGGGCGCAGTGGCTGCGCGTGAAAGCCGACGAGAAGCGGCGCACCTCGGTCACGGAAGGCGTCCCGCTCGGCCAGCCCGGCCTGGCCCTGGCCGCCAAGCTCGCCTCCCGCGTCCGTACGGCGGGCCTGGAGGTGCCCCTGCCCCGCGGCGAGGGCATCGGGTACGAACTGCTGGCGCTCGCGGTCGGCGCCGAGGCGGACGGCGTCGATCCGGAGGCGGCGCTGCGGGCGGCGGCCCGGGTGTACCGGGACGCGATCAAGGCCGGCGAGGCGGCGCGCGCGGCCGGTGACGCGGAGGAGGACGAGGGATAGGCGGATCACCCACCGGCACCTCGGGATCCCTCCCGCCCCAGTACGGCGGGGCGGAAAAGCGGAAGTGTCCCCGAAGCAGGCCACGGGCACCCGGAGCCGGCGAACCGGCAACCCCTACGCCCGACGCCCAACGCCCCGGCCCCCCGCGCGACCGGCACGGCGAGGACGAGCAGGTACACCACCGGTACGACGAGCCCGGCCGATCCACCGACCCGCCACCCCGGGTCGCCCCCCGTCCCGAAGGCGCTCCCCGAGGCGCCCGCCGTCCTGGCTGTCCCGCCGCTCCGAAGGCGCTCCGCAAGGTGTCCGTCGCCCCGGCTGTCCCGCCGCTCCGAAGGCGCTCCGCAAGGTGTCCGTCGCCCCGGCTGTCCCGCCGCTCCGAAGTCGCCCCGCAAGGTGTCCGCCGACCCGGACCATCCCGCCACCCCCCAAGGCGATCGGCGAGGTGGGTGCCGGGGCGGATACGGTCGAGGTGTGAGCGACCAGCACCACCCCGACCAGCCGGCCCCCGCCCTCTTCACGTGGGAGTTCGCCGCCGACCCCTACCCCGCCTACGCCTGGCTGCGCGAGCACGCCCCCGTGCACCGCACGCGGCTGCCGAGCGGGGTGGAGGCATGGCTGGTCACCCGGTACGCCGACGCCCGGCAGGCCCTGGCCGACCCGCGGCTGAGCAAGAACCCGGCCCACCACGACGAGCCCGCGCACGCCAAGGGCAAGACCGGCATCCCCGGCGAGCGCAAGGCCGAGCTGATGACGCATCTGCTGAACATCGACCCGCCGGACCACACCCGGCTGCGCAGGCTGGTCAGCAAGGCGTTCACCCCGCGCCGGGTCGCCGAGTTCGCCCCCCGGGTGCGGGAGCTGACCGACCAGCTCATCGACCGGTTCGCGAAGACCGGCTCCGCCGACCTCATCCATGAGTTCGCCTTCCCGCTGCCCATCTACGCCATCTGCGACCTGCTCGGCGTCCCGCGCGAGGACCAGGACGACTTCCGGGACTGGGCGGGCATGATGATCCGGCACGGGGGAGGACCGAGGGGAGGGGTCGCGCGGTCCGTGAAGAAGATGCGCGGCTACCTCGCCGAGCTGATCCACAAGAAGCGCGAGGCGCTGTCCGCCACGCCCGCGCCCGGCGAGGACCTGATCTCCGGTCTCATCCGCGCCTCCGACCACGGTGAGCACCTCACCGAGAACGAGGCCGCCGCCATGGCCTTCATCCTGCTGTTCGCCGGCTTCGAGACGACCGTCAACCTCATCGGCAACGGCACCTACGCCCTGCTCACCCACCCCGGCCAGCGCGCCCGGCTGCAGGACTCCCTGGCCCGCGGCGAACGCGACCTGCTGGAGACGGGCGTGGAGGAACTCCTGCGCTTCGACGGCCCGGTGGAGCTGGCCACCTGGCGGTTCGCCACCGAACCGCTGACCATCGGCGGGCAGGGCATAGCGCAGGGCGACCCGGTGCTCGTCGTCCTCGCCGCCGCCGACCGGGACCCGGAGCGGTTCGCCGACCCGGATGTGCTGGACCTCGCCCGCCGCGACAACCAGCACCTCGGTTACGGCCACGGCATCCACTACTGCCTGGGCGCGCCGCTCGCCCGGCTGGAGGGTCAGACCGCGCTGGCCGCCCTGTTCAACCGCCTGCCCGACCTGCGGCTCGCCGCCGATCCGGCCGACCTGCGCTGGCGCGGCGGGCTCATCATGCGCGGCCTGCGCACCCTGCCGGTGAAGTTCACGCCGACCGCCTGAACACAGCCTCTCCAGAGAAACCTGACACTTTCTCAACTCTGTGATCTTCACGTGATCTGTGCGGCATGAACTTGTGACAAGTGATCGTCTGCCGATACGTTCACCCATCAGCGCGGCGAGCGGCTCCGACCGCCGCGCCGGTCCTGCTGTCGCTCGAAAGGCTTCTGCATGCTCTCCGGGAACGGTCGACACCGTCGCCCCCGCCAGGCTCCGGCCCTCCTCGTCGCGGCCGGAGTGACCGGCTCCGCCATCGCCATCCCGCTGCTCGGCGCCGCGAGCGCCAACGCGGCCGACGGCACCACGTGGGACAAGGTGGCCGAGTGCGAGAGCGGCGGCTCCTGGAGCGCGGACAACGGAAGCGGTTACTACGGCGGCCTGCAGATCTCGCAGGAGGACTGGGACAAGTACGGCGGCGGCCAGTACGCGACCAGCGCCGACCAGGCCAGCCGTCAGCAGCAGATCGCCGTCGCCGAGAAGATCCTGGCCGACCGGGGCACCGCCCCCTGGGCCACCTGCGCCCTGCTGTCCGGCCTGACGCGGAACTCGGGGTCCGTGGACGTCGACACGGGCGTCGGCGGCTCCGGTGACACCGGCGGTTCCGAGGACTCGTCCGGACCGGCCGGCGACTCCGGCACGTCCGCGACCCCCGGGACCTCCACCCCGTCCGGCTCGCCGGACGCGTCGCCCTCCACCGGCTCCACTGCCGACCCGGGATCCGGCTCCTCCGCGGAGCCGACCGGCACGCCGTCCACCAAGCAGGACAAGGGCAACAAGGACGTCAAGGGCGACAACGGCGACAAGGGCGACAAGGGCGCGGACAAGGCCGCCGGCGAAGACGCGGACAGGGAAACGGGCAAGGGCACCGGCGAGACCCCCGGTTCCGCCGGGACCGACACCCCCGAGTCCGACAAGTCCCCCACGCCCGACATCGGCGGTTCGCAGGGCCCGGGCGGCTTCCCGACGGCCACGCCGGACGTCGGGACCGTGGGCAACCCGCAGCAGGCGGCCGGGTCTTGGAGCCTGGTCGACACCGGCGCCGTCGGCACCGGCGGGCGCCACCGGGGCCCGAGCGCGGACGAAAGCGTGACAAACGGTCAGCACGACGCCTCGTCCGGCCGTCACGCGTCCCGTGAACCGGACACCTACACCGTCCGCCAGGGCGACTCGCTGTCCTCCATCGCCGACTCCCTTGACGTCGACGGCGGATGGCGCGCGCTGTACGCCGGCAACAAGAAGGCCATCGGCGCCGACCCGAATCACATCGCCGCCGGTCAGACCCTGGATGTCCAGGGCGAAACGGGCGCAAAGTAGCGGGACTTGGCGCCCTACTTAACGCCTGAATGTCCGGTTTGGCGAAAGTGTGGGATGAGTCTCAGAAGCCCTGATCGTCTTTGAAATTCCGGCGATCACCTGTCTACGGTCGAGGCCGCTCGTCACCACGAGCCCCGGTATCCGCCACGCCGAATCCTGCCGGCGGTCGTCCGGGAACAGTCGTCGCGTCAAGCGCCGTAGGCAGGAGCGGGGGACCCAAGGTAAGTGCCGGGCCCAGCAGTTGAGGCTGGGACCGGCTGGGGGTGAAGCCGTGTCACGCGAAAGCGGACGCGGCCGGGCAACTCAACCGGCCCGAACCCGACAGCTCACCTCGCAGGCGTCGGTGAGGGGAATCGATCCATGCTGTTTACCGGCAAGGGCAAGCACCGTCGTCCGTCCAAGGCCGTCCGCGCCGTCACGCTCGCCGGTGTCACCGGCGCCGCCGTCGCCGCCCCGCTGATGGCGGCCGGCAACGCCTCCGCCGCCACCGCCTCCCAGTGGGACGCGGTCGCCCAGTGCGAGTCCGGCGGCAACTGGTCCATCAACACCGGCAACGGCTACTACGGCGGTCTGCAGTTCTCCGCCTCCACCTGGGCCGCGTACGGCGGCACGCAGTACGCCTCCACCGCCGACAAGGCGAGCAAGTCCCAGCAGATAGCCGTCGCCGAGAAGGTCCTCGCCTCGCAGGGCAAGGGCGCCTGGCCGGTGTGCGGCACAGGCCTGTCGGGCACCCCGTACAACGGCTCGGCCCCGAGCGCCCCCGCGCCGTCCACCCCCTCCACCCCCTCCTCCCCGTCCACCCAGGACTCGGGCACCACCACCCGCTCCACCGACCAGCAGGCCGCCTCCCGCTCCGCCGAGCGCCCGGCCGCCTCCACGTCCAAGAGCGCGGGCAAGACCGTCACCACCCCGACCGGCAAGAAGGTCCAGAAGGGCGACGGCGAGTACAAGGTGGTCGAGGGCGACACGCTCAGCACCGTCGCCGCGCGGCACAAGGTCGCCGGCGGCTGGCAGAAGCTGTTCGAGCTGAACAAGGACATCGTCCAGGACGCCGACCTGATCTACCCGGGCCAGCAGCTCCACCTGAAGTAACCCCCCGGCCCCCGGCCCGGCGGCCCGCACATCCCGGCGGGCCCACGGGAGGCTGCGAGGCCCGCACAGGCCGGCCGCTCACCGAAGGGCCGTGCGGGCCACCCCCGTCCCCCAGGGGCTCCCCGTCCCGGCGCGTGTTCCCCCGTACGCGCCGGGACGGGGTTTTTCCGCGTCCGCCCGGCGCCCCTTCGCCCGGAACCGGCCGGGACCCCTTTGTTTCGAATGGAAACAAACGGTACGGTCGCTCTGTCCACGGGGCGGTCGGTCGCCGGCCGAGCGGCCCGGGACGGTTAGGCTCTAGTCGCAAGGCACACCAGCCCCGCACTTCCAGCGTCACATCCAAGAAGGAGATGCTCGTGCCGTCCATCGACGTCGTCGTAGCCCGGGAAATCCTGGACTCCCGAGGCAACCCCACGGTCGAGGTCGAGGTCGGCCTCGACGACGGCAGCACGGGTCGTGCCGCCGTGCCGTCCGGCGCCTCGACCGGCGCCTTCGAGGCCATCGAGCTGCGCGACGGTGACCCGAACCGTTACCAGGGCAAGGGCGTCGAGAAGGCCGTCCTCGCCGTCATCGAGCAGATCGGCCCCGAGCTGGTCGGCTACGACGCCACCGAGCAGCGCCTGATCGACCAGGCCATGTTCGACCTGGACGCCACCGACAACAAGGGCTCCCTCGGCGCCAACGCCATCCTCGGTGTCTCGCTCGCCGTCGCCCACGCCGCCTCCGAGGCCAGCGACCTGCCGCTCTTCCGCTACCTGGGCGGCCCGAACGCGCACCTGCTGCCGGTGCCGATGATGAACATCCTGAACGGCGGCTCGCACGCCGACTCCAACGTGGACATCCAGGAGTTCATGATCGCCCCGATCGGCGCGGAGTCCTTCTCCGAGGCCCTGCGCTGGGGTGCCGAGGTCTACCACACCCTGAAGAAGGTCCTGAAGAACAAGGGCCTGTCCACCGGCCTCGGCGACGAGGGCGGCTTCGCCCCGAACCTCGGCTCCAACCGTGAGGCCCTCGACCTCATCCTGGAGGCGATCAAGGAGGCCGGCTACACCCCCGGCGAGCAGATCGCCCTGGCGCTCGACGTCGCCGCGTCCGAGTTCTACAAGGACGGCTCGTACGTCTTCGAGGGCAAGAACCGCACCGCCTCCGAGATGACCGAGTACTACGCCGAGCTGGTCGAGGCGTACCCGCTGGTCTCCATCGAGGACCCGCTCTTCGAGGACGACTGGGAGGGCTGGAAGACCATCACCGCCAAGCTCGGCGACAAGGTCCAGCTGGTCGGCGACGACCTGTTCGTGACCAACCCGGAGCGCCTGGCCAAGGGCATCGAGGAGGGCGCCGCCAACGCCCTGCTGGTCAAGGTCAACCAGATCGGCTCGCTGACCGAGACCCTGGACGCCGTCGAGCTGGCCCAGCGCAACGGCTACAAGTGCATGATGTCCCACCGCTCCGGCGAGACCGAGGACGTCACCATCGCCGACCTGGCCGTCGCCACCAACTGCGGCCAGATCAAGACCGGCGCCCCGGCCCGCTCCGAGCGCGTCGCCAAGTACAACCAGCTGCTGCGCATCGAGGAGATCCTCGACGACGCCGCGGTGTACGCCGGCCGCAGCGCCTTCCCGCGCTTCAAGGGCTGAGCGCCTGCCCGGGCTAACGTCCTAGCCAGTCGTACGTACGTCCCCGCACCCGGTCCCGTACCGTGTCCGGGGACGTACGCGCGTGTGACGGGAGGCGGGGAAGATGGGCGTGAAGGACCGTGACCGGTTCTCCACCGCGACCAGGATCAGGCTGCTCGGCGAGCAGACCGCGGCCCGTGTCTACCGCTCCCAGACCAGACGGCAGGCCCGCCGCTCCCGGCTCACCGGCCGCGCGGCGCTGCTCGCACTGGTGCTGTGCACGATGGTCGTCGCCCTCGCCTACCCGATGCGGCAGTACGTCTCCCAGCGCGCGGAGATCGCCGACCTCCAGCGCCGGCAGCAGCAGGCCCGCGAGCGGGTGGAACAGCTGCGGGACCTCAAGGCGCGCTGGCAGGACGACGCCTACGCCGAGCAGCAGATCCGCCGCCGGCTGCACTACGTACGGCCCGGCGAGACCGGGTACGTGGTCGTCGACCCCGGCGCGGCCAAGCAGTCCCGCGCCGACCTCGGGGCCGCCCGCCGGCCCTGGTACGCGAACGTCTGGGACGGCGTCGACAAGTCCGACGCCTCCGACCAGTGAACCGACAGAAAGTCTCCGACAGCCAGCCATGGAAACCCCTCCGTCGCCCACTCCGCGCACCGAGCCCACCGACGCGGACGTAGAGGCCTTCAAGCAGCAGCTGGGCCGCCCGCCGCGGGGCCTTCGGGCCATCGCGCACCGCTGCCCGTGCGGTCAGCCGGACGTCGTGGAGACGGCGCCGCGCCTGCCCGACGGCACCCCCTTCCCGACGCTGTACTACCTGACGTGCCCCAAGGCGTCCTCCGCCATCGGCACGCTGGAGGCGGACGGCGTGATGAAGGAGATGACCGAGCGGCTCCAGCGCGACCCGGAGCTGGCCGCCGCCTACCGGGCCGCGCACGAGGACTACATCCGGCGCCGGGACGAGATCGAGGTCCTCCAGGGCTTCCCGAGCGCGGGCGGCATGCCCGATCGGGTGAAGTGCCTGCACGTCCTCGTCGCCCACTCGCTGGCCGCCGGACCGGGCGTGAACCCGCTCGGCGACGAGGCCCTGGCGATGCTGCCGGAGTGGTGGCGCAAGGGCGCGTGCGTGACGGTCGACACCACCACCGAGGGGGACGCCAAGTGACCCGTGTGGCCGCCGTCGACTGCGGGACGAACTCCATCCGGCTGCTGGTCGCCGACGCCGACCCGGCGACGGGGGAACTGACCGAGCTGGACCGCCGGATGACGATCGTACGGCTCGGCCAGGGCGTCGACCGCACCGGCCGGCTCGCCCCCGAGGCGCTGGAGCGCACCTTCGCCGCCTGCCGCGAGTACGCCGGGATCATCAAGGAGCACGGGGCCGAACGGGTCCGCTTCGTCGCCACCTCCGCCTCCCGGGACGCCGAGAACCGCGAGGACTTCACGCGCGGGGTGCTGGACATCCTCGGGGTGGAGCCGGAGGTCATCACCGGTGACCAGGAGGCCGAGTTCTCCTTCACCGGCGCCACGAAGGAACTCACCGGCCGCACCGACCTCGCCCGGCCCTATCTGGTGGTGGACATCGGCGGCGGCTCCACCGAGTTCGTCGTCGGCGACGACCGGGTGCGCGCCGCGCGGTCGGTGGACATCGGCTGTGTGCGCATGACCGAGCGGCACCTGGTGCACGGCGGCGAGGTCTCCGACCCGCCCACCGGGGAGCAGATCGCCGCCATAAGGGCCGATGTGGAGGCCGCCCTGGACCTGGCCGAGCGGACGGTCCCGCTGCGCGAGGCGCGCACCCTGGTGGGCCTGGCCGGATCGGTCACCACGGTCTCCGCGATCGCCCAGGAGCTGCCCGAGTACGACTCCGCGCGCATCCACCACTCCCGGATCTCCCGGGACCGGGTGCGGGAGATCACCGAGTGGCTGCTGCGCTCCACGCACGCCGAGCGCGCGGCCGTCCCGTCCATGCATCCGGGCCGGGTCGACGTGATCGGCGCGGGCGCCCTCGTCCTGCTCGCGATCATGGAACGCACCGGCGCCGAGGAGGTCGTGGTGAGCGAGCACGACATCCTGGACGGCATCGCGTGGTCGGTGGCGTAGATCTCTTTTGTTACTCACCGGTAGCCGACCGCTGAGCAGGTTGGATAACGTTTGAGCGGCCCGGAGGGCCCCCTCGGGGGCCCTCCGTCGTATGCGCGCGGAAAAGTTCGTGAAGTTCTTCACAAGGAATTGGGCCCAGGGGGACCCCCGAACGGGGCCGGATGGCCCTTCCGGGGCATCAAAGACCGTTTGAACATGTTCAGATGAAGGGCGCGAACGGGCCCTGGAGGAGGCTGTTCCGGAGGCGTCACGACACTCTCACGGCCACCCCGCGACTCCGGAGAGGCTGCTCACGCGGCCTTGACAACGGGGCGAACCGCCGCGCGGTTCCCGCCGGACCACATGACCTCGCTCACGTGGGTCGCGGAGTTTAACACAGGGCCTGTCGGTTCTTGTGAAGGGGCGCACGAGCGACCCCCCTGGGGCGGGTGGATACTCGATGGCATGAGCACCACGGAGCGTCCCAGGATCCTCGTAGTAGGCGGTGGGTACGTAGGCCTGTACGCAGCTCGGCGCATCCTCAAGAAGATGCGCTACGGCGAGGCGACCGTCACGGTCGTCGACCCCCGGTCGTACATGACCTACCAGCCCTTCCTCCCCGAAGCCGCCGCCGGCAGCATCTCCCCTCGCCACGTCGTCGTCCCGCTGCGACGCGTGCTGCCGAAGGCGGAGATCCTCACCGGTCGGGTCACCACCATCGACCAGGACCGCAAGGTCGCCACGATCGCCCCGCTGGTGGGCGAGGCGTACGAGCTGCCCTTCGACTACCTGGTCATCGCCATGGGCGCGGTCTCCCGCACCTTCCCGATCCCCGGCCTCGCCGAACAGGGCATCGGCATGAAGGGCATCGAGGAGTCCATCGGCCTGCGCAACCACGTCCTGGAGCAGCTGGACAAGGCCGACTCCACGACCGACGAGGAGATCCGCCGCAAGGCGCTCACCTTCGTCTTCATCGGCGGCGGCTTCGCGGGCGCGGAGACCATCGGCGAGGTCGAGGACATGGCCCGGGACGCGGCCAAGTACTACAAGAACGTGTCCCGCGAGGACATGCGTTTCATCCTTGTCGACGCCGCCGACAAGATCCTGCCCGAGGTCGGCCCCAAGCTCGGCCAGTACGGCAAGGAGCACCTGGAGAGCCGGGGCGTGGAGATCTACCTCTCCACCTCGATGGACTCCTGCGTCGACGGCCACGTGGTGCTGAAGAACGGCCTGGAGGTCGACGCCAACACCATCGTGTGGACGGCCGGCGTCAAGCCGAACCCGGCCCTCGCCCGCTTCGGCCTGCCCCTCGGCCCGCGCGGCCACGTCGACTGCGAGCCCACGCTCCAGGTCAAGGGCACGGACTACATCTGGGCCGCCGGTGACAACGCACAGGTCCCGGACCTCGTCGGCCGCAAGGCGGGCAACGAGAACGCCTGGTGCCCGCCGAACGCCCAGCACGCGCTGCGCCAGGCCAAGGTCCTCGGCGACAACGTGATCTCCGGTATGCGGGGCTTCCCGCAGAAGGAGTACGAGCACGCCAACAAGGGCGCGGTCGCCGGCCTCGGCCTGCACAAGGGCGTGGCGATGATCGTCATGGGCAAGATGAAGATCAAGCTCAAGGGCCGTCTCGCCTGGTACATGCACCGTGGCTACCACGGTCTGGCGATGCCGACCTGGAACCGCAAGATCCGTGTCTTCGCCGACTGGACCCTCGGCATGTTCCTCAAGCGCGAGGTCGTCTCCCTCGGCGCCATGGAGAACCCGCGCGAGGAGTTCTACGAGGCCGCCAAGCCGGCGCCGGTCGCCGCCGCCAAGCCGGAGGAGAAGGCCAAGGCCTCCTGACCTCCCGGTCACCTGCTTCAAGCCCGAAGGGGCCGCCTGCCATCCGTGGTGCGGGCGGCCCCTTCGGGTTGTTCGGCACCCAAGCGCCCGTCGCCTTCGGTAGGTTGAGGGATCGGTAGGAGGCCCTGCGATGCCTCGCGATCGGCAGACGCTTCTCGGGGACCAGAGGCCCGCAGGACCAGGCATCAGGGGACCAGGCGTCAGGGGACCAGGGATCAGGGGGCGCGGGGAGATGGCGTGGGACGAGTGGGAACGGCTCAAGGCCGACGCGGCCCGGCGAAGCTCGCCGCACACCCGGCTCGACCAGCTCTCCGCGAGCGGAACCGCGGGCGGGGGCGGTGCCGCCGGTGACCTGGTGGTCCACCAGGACGACCTCGGCGCCGTAGGCCATGAGGCGCACACCCTCTTCCAGGACCTCCACACCGGTACGGACCTGAACCGGGACGGCGCCGGCTCCACGATGCCGGCCGCCGCCGCCCTGAAGTCCCACGGCTTCGAGATGGGCGGCGCCCTGGAGCTGACGAGCGAGGTCTGGACGTCCCAGGCCAAGACGGTCCTCCAGGCGTGCGCGCACATCTCCAACCACCTCGACTACAGCAAGAAGCTGCACGCCCGGGACGATGCAGGGATCGCGGCCGTGATGCGCGGCCGGGACGGCTCTGCCGCATCCGTGTCCGAGATCGGCAAGTACCTCACGTAGGAGCAGCCGGTGACCATCACCTACAAAGACCTGGTCGAGGTGGACCTCGGCAGACTGGAATCGGCCGTCTCCGACTGGAAGGGCACCGTCGACAAGCTCAAGACCGCGGCGGAGAACGCCCGGAAGGGCATGAAGGCCAAGGCGGACAGCGCTCGCTGGGCCGGGGTGAACGCCACGTTGACGCGCGAGTTCGTCGACAAGACGGCGAAGGAGATCGCCGACCTCCACACCGAGGCGAGCAGCATCCACCAGGTCCTCGACGACGCCCACACCGAACTGGTCGCGCTCCAGAAACGGTTACGGGCCGCACACACCGAGACCCGGGGATGGGGCATACGCGTCGACGACCACGGCGACGGAACCGTTCGCTGTGTCTACCCGCACGACAGGAGCGCCGGGGACGAACACACCCCCGAACAGGTGGCGGCCAGACAGGAACTGGAGGGAAGGATCAACCGGATCCTCTCCCACGCCGCGGAGATCGACGCCTCGGCGGCCCGCGCCCTGCGCAGGAGCCACGGCAGCGATCCGCACAACGCCGGTCACAGCGCGTACGAGTCCCTCGACGCGGCCCAGGTCGAGCGTGCGGCGGAACTGGCCCGGCTCGGCACGGAGATGACCGACAAGCAGTTCACCGAGCTGAACTCCCTCCTGAAGTGGAACGCGCGGGACGCCGACTTCAGCACCGCCTTCTACACGTCACTCGGCGGGCCCGAGAAAACCCTCGAATTCTACGGACGTATGTCCCTCGACGGCACACAGGGCAACGACAGGGAACGATTAGCCCTGACCCGGCAGCTTCAGCGCGGTATGGGAATCGCGCTCGCCACCGCGACCGACGCGGACAACGCACCGCACCTGCCGGCGCGCTGGGGCGGCGATTTCAGGAAGCTGGGCACTCGGCCGATCGAACTCTATCCGGGAGCCCCGAGCCCCCCGTACGGCTACCAGATCCTCGGCGGACTGCTCCGGTACGGGAACTACGACGCGAAATTCATCAACCCCATCGCGGAACACATCGTCCAACTGCACCACAAGGAACCGGACTTGTTCATGAGCAACAAGCCGGTGACAGGGGGAGCCGATGTCGACTGGGGCTTCAACCCGTCCGGACGCAACGGCGCGGGCTACGACCCGCTGACGAGCGTGCTGGAAGGGCTCGGACACAGCCCGGAGGCCGCGAAGAAGTTCTTCTCCGGCGAGCCGACCGTGTACAAGGAGGACGGCACGGCCGACAAGAACGCCTCGCTCGGTTACGACTACTTCGACGAGCTGAACGAGAAGGACTTCGTGTGGCCCCCGGACAGCCTCGTCCACCCCGGCAGTGACGAGGCGAAGCATGTGCGCGACATGGGCCCCGCCGCCCTCGGGCACGCGCTGGAGGCGGCGGTCACGGGCAGCGCCTGGGACGCGGACCCGCCGTCGCTGCACCGTGACGGGACGACCCGGGACATCATGACGCGCGTCGTCGAGCGGTACAACGTCACCGTGGCCGACGGGCCGCACGACGCGATGAAGAACAGCCTGGCGCGCATGGGCGCCGCGTACATCGACGACCTCAACTACTCGATCAAGGACTTCGGCGGTTCGGGCGACGAACTGGGCCGCGATCGGCTCTTCGCGCACAGCAGCGACGGTTCGGCACGGAAGTCCTTCGGCGAGCAGGAGGCACGGAACTTCATGATGCTGGTGGCCGCGGACGAGGACGGCTACAAAACCTTGTCCGCCGCCCACCAGGTCTTCGCGGCAAGCGGCCTCGCCTCCCTGGAGAACAACCGAGACGACGGAATCTCTTTCGCCCACAACGCAGCAAAGGTGAACGGGATCCTGGACGAGTCCCGGGAACATCAGATCCGTGAGGACTTCAAGGATGACAAGACCGCACGGAATCTGGAGCTGGAGAAGCAGGGTGAGTGGCGCAAAACCTTGATGTCGGGGGGTGTCGCCGCGGTCGCGGCCGGTGGTACGGCCCTGCTCCTCGGACCGGCCGCCGGCGTTGTCGCCGCCACCGTCGTTCCGGTATTGGTTGAGTCGGCCGGCGAGACGGTCAACACCGCGTACGGAAATCACACGCTGCAGTATCTGGAGAACCATGAGTACAAGAACGACGCCGAGGCTCTGGTAGCAGTACAGGATATTGACAGAATCGGTCGGCGCGGTGCCTGGACGCCTGCCTCCAACTATGCGGACGCGATCGGTATGACCCTGCCGGAGAAGGAAGAGTTCAACCGGGAAATCGAAGGTTCGTACGTGGTTGGAAAGGCTGCCATATCGGAAGCAGAAAAGGTGTCGTCATGACGTTCAGGAGGAGGCTGCATCCGGCCCTCGGGGTGGTTGTCGCGGCGGTTGTCGTGCTCTCGGCCTGCGCCGGGGGCGATGGCCGGGACAGGGACGACGATCCGCTGGGTTGGAGCGTGTGCAACCAGCTTTTCGGTGCCGATCGGATCGACAGGCTGCAGGATGAGATGGGCACCGGAACCTTGTCGGTGCTGAATGTGAGCAGGCCGGTTGGCGAACTGATGTCCGACCGGGCCAGTGTTGCAAGGCGTTGGGAGCCGGGCAGTGAAGTGCATTTTTCGAATGTCAGTGAGCCCTGCAGCCTGGGTGTTGACGGGAAACGTGCGAGGTTCGAGTCCTATGTGAGCTGGTCCCTCGACTCGGTGGAGGACATCAGGGCTGGTGTTGCGGGTGGGGGTTGGGGGGCCCTGGGTGGGGATGTCTACGTCAAGCGGGAAGAGGGCGGGCTGCATCTGACCGCGGTGATCCCGTGCAAGGTCAAGGGTTCTCACCAGGCGCAGGAGGCGGAGTTGCCTCTGGAAGTGGAGACCGAGGTCAGGGGGGTTCCCGGTTTCGATACCAAGCTGCTGAGGCAGATGACCGCCCGGTTCGCGCGGAAGATGGTGGACGGTCTTCCGTGTGTCAACGGTCCGGTCGTGCCGGGTGAGCTCTGAGGCGTGGCGGGGGACGCGCTTTTTACCCAGCCGCAACACGGCGTGGGGACTACCGCCCGGCCCCGCGTGTGTTTACGTGGTGTTGGCATTCCGGGATCGTCCGTCACGGAGGTGTGCGTCATGGCCGACGCCGCACAGCGGCTGAGGAGTCTTGCCGAGCAGGTGCTGGGGGCCCCGCTCCCGGTGCGTCTGAGGGCCTGGGACGGATCGCAGGCCGGTCCGCCGGACGCGCCGGCCCTCGTGGTGCGCAACCGCCGCGCTCTGCGCCGCATGCTCTTCAAGCCCGGTGAACTGGGCCTCGCCCGCGCCTGGGTCTCCGGTGACCTGGACGTCGAGGGCGACCTGTACACCGTGCTGGACGCCATGGCGGGCCTGGTCTGGGAGCGCGGCGAGGACGCCCGCACCCTGCGCCAGGCCGTGCGCGACCCCGCCGTCCGGGCCGCCGTCCGCGACCTGCTGAGACTGGCCGGCCCCCCGGTCCCGCCCACCCCGCCGCGCGAGGAGATGCGCAGACCCCGCCGGCATCTGCACACCCGCCGCACCGACAAGCGGGCCATCAGCCACCACTACGACGTCGGCAACGACTTCTACGAGATCGTCCTCGGTCCCTCCATGGTGTACTCCTGCGCCTACTGGGATGACGCCGGCACCCTGGAGACCGCCCAGCGCGACAAGCTCGAACTCGTCTGCGCCAAGCTGGGCCTGAAGGAGGGCCAGCGGCTGCTGGACGTCGGCTGCGGCTGGGGCTCGATGGCCATCCACGCGGCCCGCGAGCACGGGGTGAGCGTCGTCGGGGTCACCCTGTCGCAGGAGCAGGCCGCCTACGCCCGTAAGCGCGTCGCCGACGCGGGGCTGACCGACCGGGTGGAGATCAGGGTCCAGGACTACCGGGACGTCGTGGACGGCCCCTACGACGCGATCTCCTCCATCGGCATGGCCGAACACGTGGGCGCCGAACGCTACCTGGAGTACGCCCGCCAGCTGTACGCCCTGCTCAAGCCCGGCGGCCGGCTGCTCAACCACCAGATCGCCCGCCGCCCGCAGCGGGACGAGTCGGCGTACCAGGTGGACGAGTTCATCGACTCCTACGTCTTCCCCGACGGCGAACTCGCGCCCATCGGCACCACCGTCACCCAGCTGGAGCGGGCCGGGTTCGAGGTGCGGGACGTGGAGTCCATCCGCGAGCACTACGCCCGTACCCTGCGCCGCTGGGTGGCCAACCTGGAGGACGACTGGGACCGCGCGGTCGGGCTCACCAGCCCCGGCCGGGCCCGGGTGTGGCTGCTGTACATGGCCGCCTCGGCGCTCGCCTTCGAGCGCAACCGGATCGGCGTCAACCAGGTCCTCGCGATCCGTACCCCCGCCTCCGGCGCCTCCGGACTCGCCCTGCGGCCCCGCACCTGGCACGGCTGACCGCCCGCGCCGATCAGCCGGTACGCACGGCAAGGGGGCCCCTTCCCGAGGGGCCCCCTTGCGCCGTCGTACGCCGACTGCTCCGTCTGTGGCCGGCTACTCGGCCTTGATGGCCGCGAGCATGTTCAGCCGGGCCGCGCGGCGGGCCGGCCACAGGGCGGCCAGGACGCCGATCACACCCGCCAGCAGCAGGAAGACCGTCATGCGGCCCCACGGCAGGATCAGTTCGTACGTCGGTATCTTCGTGGCCAGCAGCTCCCCGGCCGCCCAGCCGAAGAACACGCCCAGGCCGAGCCCCAGCACGCCGCCGAACAGGGAGATCACCAGGGACTCCAGGCGGACCATCCGCTTGACCGCCCGGCGGTCCAGGCCGATCGCACGGAGCATGCCGATCTCCTGCGCGCGCTCGAAGACGGACATGGCCAGCGTGTTGACGACACCCAGCACGGCGACGATCACCGCCATGCCGAGCAGGCCGTAGACCATGTTCAGCACCTGCGTGAACACATTCCCGATCTCATGGGAGATGTCCTGCTTGTCCTGGATCTTGATCGCCGGGTTGATGCCGAGGGTCTTCACCAGACCGTCCTTGGCCGCGTCGGACGCGCCGTCCGCCATCTTGACCATGACCTGCATGTCGGCGGGGTCGCTCAGGTGCGGGGTGAGGACCTTGTTGTCGAGGATGATCCCGTTGATCATGTCGTTGCCCTCGTAGACCCCGGCGACGGTCAGCCGGCGGGCGGCGCCGTCCTCGAAGTGCGCGGTGACCTGCGAACCGGGCTTCCAGCCGTGCTCCTCGGCCCGGTCCTCGTCCACGACGATCCGCGTGCCGCCCACCGTGAAGGAGCCCTCGGTCACCTTCAGGTCGGTCAGCTTGCCGATGGCCGCGCCGTCGACGCCGGTCAGCCACTCGGTGCCGCCGTCGATACGGGACTCGGCGTTGCGCAGCGGACTGCTGACGGTGACCCCGTCGGCGGTGGCGAGCTTCTTCGCCACGTCGGGGGAGAGCGGGCCGCGGTTGGCCATCGAGACGACGTAGTCGGCCCGGATCGCCGAGCTGGCCAGCCGGTCGATGGAGGTCTGCAGGCTGCCCGCCATCACCGTCATGCCCGTGATCAGGGTCAGGCCGATCATCAGCGCGGAGGCGGTGGCCGCGGTACGGCGCGGGTTGCGCACCGAGTTCTGGCGGGCCAGCTTGCCCGACACCCCGAAGGCGCGCAGCACCGGAGCGGCGGCGGCGATCAGCGGGCGGGACAGCAGCGGGGTCAGCACGAACACACCGATGATCAGCAGGACCGCGCCGATGCCCATCGGGCCCTGGGCGGCGTCGGCGTCCATGCGGGTGGCCATGAGGACCACCGCGATGCCGGCGGCCGCGAACAGCGAGCCGAGCGTGTTGCGCAGTACCAGGGACCTGGTGGTGGCCTTGGCGTGCAGGCTGCTCATCGCCGCCACCGGCGGGATCTTCGCGGCCCGGCGGGCGGGCAGCCAGGCGGCGAGCATGGTGATGAGGATGCCGACGGCGAGGGCGGCCACCACCGTGCCGGGACTGATCACCAGCGGCCCGTCGGGCACGGTCTCGCCCATGGCGCCCAGCAGGGAGCGCAGGCCCGCGCCGATGCCGACACCGGCGGCCAGACCGGCCACGCCGGCCACCGTGCCGACCGCGAGCGCCTCGACGAGCACCGAACGGGTGACCTGGCGGCGGGAGGCACCGACCGCCCGCAGCAGGGCCAGCTCACGGGTGCGCTGGGCGACCAGCATGGTGAAGGTGTTGGCGATGATGAAGGTGCCGACGAACAGGGCGATGCCCGCGAACACCAGCAGGCTCTGCTTCAGGCTGCTCATGGAATCGGCGATCGCCACCGCCTGGTCGTCGGCGAGCTGCTCACCGGTGGTGGTCTCCACCAGCCCCGCGGGCAGGGCCTTGTCCAGCGCGGACTTCAGCGTCTCCTGGCTGGTTCCGGCCGCCGCCCGTACGTCGATCTCGTCGTACGTGCCCTTCTTGCCGAACAGGGACTGCGCGGTCGGCGTGTCGAACAGGGTGAGGCTGCCGCCGGCGGCCACGTTGCCGTCGTCGGTGCGGAAGATGCCGCTGATGGTGGGGGTGAGGACCGGGCCGTCGACGGAGAGGCGCACGGTGTCGCCGACCTTGAAGCCGGTCCGCTCGGCCGTCGCGGAGTCGATCAGCACCTCGCCCTTGCCGTGCGGGGCATGGCCGCTGACGAGCGGGTAGCGGGGGTCCTTGGTGCCCCAGTAGTTGCCGCCGGCCGACTGCCAGTCGCCGCCGACGAGCTCGCCGTCCTTGCCGGCGACGGCGGTGAAGCCGGTGACGACCCCGGCGGCGGAGGCGGCCCCGGGGACCTTGGCGGCCCGGTCCAGCAGGGCCTGGGTCAGCTCGGCGTCCTTGCCGACCTGGTCGCCCTTGGAATCCTGGTACTTGGGCCGTACGGCGACGTCGACCTGGTCGAAGCCCTTGGCGAAGCTCTTCTGGTAGGCGTCGGAGAGGGTGTTGGTGAAGACCAGCGTCCCGGAGACGAACGCCACGCCGAGCATGACGGCGAGCACGGTCATCAGGAGCCGGGCCTTGTGCGCGAGGACGTTGCGCAGGGCGGTGCGGAACATCAGCTGGTACGGCCCTTCGCGTCGAACTGCTTCATCGTGTCGAGGACGGACTCGGCCGTGGGGCCGTACATCTCGTCGACGATCCGCCCGTCGGCCAGGAAGATCACCCGGTCCGCGTAGGCGGCGGCCACCGGGTCGTGGGTCACCATGACCACCGTCTGGCCCAGCTCGCGCACGGAGTTGCGCAGGAAGCCGAGGACCTCGGCGCCGGAGCGGGAGTCCAGGTTGCCGGTGGGCTCGTCACCGAAGATGATCTCCGGCTTGGAGGCGAGGGCCCGGGCCACGGCGACGCGCTGCTGCTGGCCGCCGGACAGCTGGGAGGGCCGGTGGCCGAGACGCCCGGACAGGCCCACCATCTGGATGACCTGATCCAGCCACGCCTTGTCCGGCTTCCGCCCGGCGATGTCCATCGGGAGGGTGATGTTCTCCAGCGCGGTCAGCGTCGGCAGCAGGTTGAACGCCTGGAAGATGAAGCCGATCTTGTCCCGGCGCAACCTGGTGAGCTGCTTGTCCTTCAGGGAGCCCAGCTCGGTGTCGCCTATCCGCACGGACCCGGAGGAGAAGGTGTCCAGACCTGCCACGCAGTGCATCAGCGTGGACTTGCCGGAGCCGGACGGTCCCATGATGGCGGTGAACTCGGCGGCCCGGAAGTCGACGGAGACCCGGTCCAGGGCGACCACCCGGGTCTCACCCTGCCCGTAGATCTTCGACAGCTCCATGGCGCGCGCGGCTACGGCGGTGGTCCGGCCGGCGGTGGGTGTGGTGGTCACGGGACGGTGCTCCTGTCGGGACGACGTGCTTCCTGGGGACCGTTCCATCGTCCCGGCGCGGTGCGCGCCCGGAGTCAGACGCTGTTCCGGTTCCGGGGGGCGACTGGGGTCGGACGAGGAGCCGTCGTGTCATACCTGGGGAGGACGGCCGACCCTGAGAAGGCGCCGGGGGCCCCGACAGCCGTCCGGTATCCCGTTAACCGGTGGACCGGTCTGGTTCGTGCGGTGAAATTCCGTCATTCCGCGTACGCGCGCGCACCTCTCACGGCACGCTATTGGCAAGTGCGGATGGCTCGTTCCGTCCGCTGATGCACCCTCAGACGTCAATAAAATAAGACAACATCGGCCCACCCGTCCGCTGTTCGGGGGATGGGTCCCGATAGGCTCGGACCCTCGTTGCGGAGCCCCTGGCAAGCCCGGATGGTGGAATGCAGACACGGCGAGCTTAAACCTCGCTGCCCCTTCGCGGGCGTGCCGGTTCGAGTCCGGCTCCGGGCACTTTCCGCCATACGGCACCTTTTGCACGGTTCTGGTCGTTGTGTGGCGGTGTTCCGTTTCTTTCGTTCTTTCCGTTTCTTCCGTACGCGCCTCCCGGTTCGGCGCCCGCTCTCGCCGGGCGCGGACGGTCGCGACCATTGACAGGGGGAAGTGCCAGGCGGAGACTCGCGGGCAGCCGGTGAAGAAAAGTTCACCTGGCGAACAGCGGGACGGGAAGCGTGAAGAGAAAGGGACGGTCGATGCGTACCACCGTGGGGATCATCGGGGCGGGGCCGGCCGGGTTGTTGCTCGCGCGGCTGCTCCACCGCGCCGGGATCGAGTCGGTCGTCCTGGAGAGCCGTGACCGCGCCTACGTCGAGCGGCGGCAGCGGGCCGGGATCCTGGAGCAGGGCACGGTCGACGTGCTGCGCGCCGCCGGGGCCGGGGAGCGGATGGACCGCGAGGGACTGCGGCACGACGGGATCGAGCTGCGCTTCGACCGGCGCCGGCACCGCGTCGACTTCCCCGCGCTCACCGGCGGGCGCTCCGTGACCGTCTACGCCCAGACCGAGGTCTGCAAGGACCTCATCGCGCTCCGGCTCGAGGAGGGCGGACCGCTGCTGTTCGAGGCCGAGGCGCTGGCCGTGGAGGGGGCCGAGGGCGACCGGCCGCGGATCCCGTTCCGCCATCAGGGGCGTGAGGACGTGCTGGAGTGCGAGTACGTCGTCGGCTGCGACGGGTTCTGGGGGGTGGCCCGGGGCGCCTTCCCGGCCGAGGTCTCCCGGGTGTTCGAGCGGTCGTACCCGTACGCCTGGCTCGGTGTCCTCGCCGACGTCGCCCCCTCGCACGACGAACTCGTCTACGCCCGCCACGAGCGCGGCTTCGCCCTGCTGTCCATGCGGTCCCCGGCCGTCTCCCGGCTCTACCTCCAGGTCCCCGCGGGGACGGAGGCCGGGCAGTGGAGCGACGAGGAGATCTGGGACGAGCTGGACCGGCGGCTGGAGACGGACGACGGCTGGCGGCTGGAGCGCGGCCCCCTCACCCAGAAGTCGGTGACCCCCATGCGTTCCTTCGTGCACGAGCCGATGCGGCACGGCCGGCTCTTCCTCGCCGGCGACGCCGCCCACATCGTGCCGCCGACCGGCGCCAAGGGCCTGAACCTCGCCGTCGGCGACGTCGTCACCCTCGCCCGGGCCCTCGTCCACGAGCGGGAGACCGGCTCCCCGGACCTCCTCGACGCCTACTCCGCGACCTGCCTGCGCCGTGTCTGGCAGGCCGAACGGTTCTCCTACGACATGACGACCCTGCTGCACCCCGCCCCGGACGCCACCCCCTTCGACGCCCGGCTCCAGCTCGCCCGGCTGGAACGGATCGCCTCCTCCCGCGCGGCCGAGACCGACCTCGCCGAGGCGTACACCGGGTTCCCGCTCGGTTAGCCGCCCCTCCCTGGCCGGGAATCGGACGCGCGCGTAGCGTGTTGCGCAGCATGCAAGGGGAAGGATCCTCCTCAAGTATCATGGTCGGTCCTTTGCCAATCCATTACTCTTGAGCCAAGACTGCACTCGGCAGTCATGGAGGAGTGAAATGAGGAGCAGCAACCCGGTCTTCTCGCGACGGGGCTTCAGCCGCGACAACGGCTACGCCGGCTTCAACACCGCACCGCAGGCCGGGTACGCACAGGGCAACCCGTACGCGCAGAACCCCTACGCCCAGAACCCGTACGCCCAGGCGGACGTCCAGGCCCCGGCCGGCACCGACCGGATGACCATGGACGACGTCGTCGTCCGCTCGGCTCTCACGCTCGGCACGGTCGCCGTCGGCGCCGTCCTCGCCTGGGCGCTGCTGCCGGTCTCGGGCACCAGCTACGGCCTGGCCGTCGGCGCCGCGCTGGTCGCGTTCGTCCTGGCCATCGTGCAGAGCTTCAAGCGCACCGCGTCGCCCGCGCTGATCCTCGGCTACGCCGCCTTCGAAGGCGTCTTCCTCGGCGTCTTCAGCGAGATGTTCAACAGCCGCTGGAGCGGCGCCCCGTTCCAGGCGGTGCTCGGCACCATGGCGGTCTCGGGTGCCACCCTGCTGATCTACAAGGCCGGCTGGATCCGCGTCACCGCCCGCTACGCCCGCATCGGCCTCGCCATCGCGATCGCCTTCATGGTCGTCATGGCGGTCAACCTGCTGCTGGTCGCGTTCGGTGTCGCCGAGGACGGCGGGCTGCGCAGCTTCGGCCCGCTCGGCGCGATCGTCGGCATCTTCGCGATCGTGCTCGGCGCGTTCTTCCTGACGCTGGACTTCAAGCAGATCGAGGACGGCATCGCCTACGGCGCCCCGCGCAGCGAGTCCTGGCTCGCCGCGTTCGGCCTCACCATGACCCTGGTGTGGATCTACGTCGAGATGCTGCGCCTGGTGGCCATCTTCAGCAGCAACGACTAGCGCCGGTCGGTCAGGACGGACGGAGTGCCCCGGGTGACCCACCCGGGGCACTCCGGCGTTCACAGCAGCCTGCGCGCCGCCCTCCTCAGGTCGTACTCGTGCACGATCGCCTTGGCGTGGCCGTACGCCAGGTCGTACTCGTGCCGGAGCCAGCTGACCTTCTCCTCGAAGCGGAACAGGGCCGGGCCTTCTTCTACGGCACGCAGCCAGTCGGACACCTCACGACCGGTGCAGTGCGGGATACGGGCGAGCAGGTTGCGGTGGGTCTCCTCGGAGAAGACGTGGGACATCGGCGCCTCCGGACACAAAGGGGATGTAAGCCGGTCCTTCACGTCACCGTGCCTGAGCGTTCGCGTATTGGCAACAGTGCGGCACGTTACGCTCGGCGGGTGGTTGATACGACGCCCTTGACCCAAGCAGTGGATCACTTCGCCGACCGGTTGCGGGCCGCACCGCAGAGCCGGCTCCAGCGCGGGGCCGCGGCGGAGGCGCTGGCGCTGGCCCGGGAGCTGTCCGGGTGGGCCCAGCGCGAGGAGGCGCCCGGCGCCGAGCCCCGCGAGATGCCGGACGCCGGGATGTTCGCCGCCGCCGACCAGATCCTGGTGGCCGCCCACGACCTCGCTGTCGTGCTGGACAGCGACGAACAGGTCGCCGAGGCGGTGCGCCGGGTGGAGGAGGCGCGGCAGCGCGCCGGGGTCTGAGGCTCCCCCGCGGGTACCCCGGGGGCTACAGGGACGCGATCACCCGGTCGGCCAGGATGTACACCATGTCCTCGCCGCACGCGAAGGTCAGCGTGTAGGCGCCCGAGACGCCCGAGCCGCCCAGGAGGTACGGCGTCTCACCCGACTCCAGGGCCGCGGCCAGCCGTTCCGCCGTCTCGCGGTGGCCCGGGGTCATGCACAGCGTGGTGCCGTCGGCGAAGACATAGACGTCGAGCGTGCCCAGCGGGCCGGGGCGCACGTCGGCGAGCCGCACCTGCTCGGCGGCCAGCTCCTCCAGGGCGGCCACCGTGCGCTCGTGGTCGCCCACGGCCGGCGGCTGCGCCGGGACGAAGTCCGGGTGCGAGGGGTGCCGACGGCGGGCGGCGGCCAGCTCCGCGGACTCGCCTCCGGAGAACTCCTCGGCGTCGACGGTCGGCTCGGACACCGGCTCCAGAGGCTCCAGGCCCGCGAAGTCCGCCTGCCGGGGCATGAAGAGATCGCCCTCGGGCAGGCCGAACAGCATCGGCGCGTCGGAGGCGTCACGGGCCTCCTGGGCGGCCCAGAAGGCGCGTGCCTCGGCCAGCTCCCGCTCCCGTTCCTCGGCGAGCGCCTCGGCCACGGCCGCCCGTATCCGGTCGGCGTCGGCGGCGGACCGGGCGCCGGGCAGCAGGGCGCGCGCGGTGACCGCCTGCTCGTCGGCGAGCTGCCGCTGCAGCTCGGTGAGCTGGCGGCGCAGCTTCAGGACGGTGCGCAGGACGGCGACGCCCACGGCGCCGGTGGCTGCCGTGGTGAGCAGCAGGGCGATAGGCATGGCGCTCACTGACGTACTCCCGGTTCAAAGTCGACCCCCGACTTCCTACATCAGCTTGAAGGGCGGACTAACCAACTGTCAGTGCGTAACGTCACGAATCGGACAGGACGTACGGCACGTGGATTCGCCGTACGGCGAGCCGATCGCCGCTGACCTGCGGTGATGTGCCCGGCGAGCGAGATAGGTCACATCCTGGGGGAGATTGGGTCACGGAAAGGCCCAAAACCGTGGTGTTTCCCCGGTTCTGGGCCTTTTCGTGACGTACCGTGCCGGGCCCGCTACGGGCCGTGGGCCGCAGGTCAGCTGAGGCGCTCGATGACCATCGCCATGCCCTGGCCGCCGCCGACGCACATGGTCTCCAGGCCGAACTGCTTGTCGTGCCACTGGAGCGAGTTGATGAGCGTGCCGGTGATGCGGGCGCCGGTCATGCCGAAGGGGTGGCCGACGGCGATGGCGCCGCCGTTGACGTTCAGCTTGTCGAGGTCGATGCCCAGGTCCCGGTAGGAGGGGATCACCTGGGCGGCGAAGGCCTCGTTGATCTCGACCAGGTCGATGTCGTCGATGGTCAGGCCCGCCCGCTTCAGGGCCTGCCTGCTGGCCTCGACCGGGCCGAGGCCCATGATCTCGGGCGAGAGGCCGGAGACGCCGGTGGACACGATCCGGGCGAGCGGGGTCAGGCCCAGCTCGCGCGCCTTGGTGTCGGACATGATGACGAGGGCGGCGGCGCCGTCGTTGAGCGGGCAGCAGTTGCCGGCCGTGACGAGCCCGTCGGGGCGGAAGACCGGCTTCAGACCGGCCACGCCCTCCAGGGTGACGCCGGCGCGCGGGCCGTCGTCCTTGCTGACCACCGTGCCGTCGGGGAGGGTCACCGGGGTGATCTCGCGCTCCCAGAAGCCGTTCTTGATGGCCTGCTCGGCGAGGTTCTGGGAGCGGACGCCGAACTCGTCCATCTCCTGGCGGGTGACGCCCTTCCAGCGGGCGAGGTTCTCGGCGGTCTGGCCCATCGCGATGTACGGGTCGGGCAGCAGGCCGTCCTCGCGCGGGTCGTGCCAGGTGGTGCCCTCCTGCTGGGCGACGGCCTCGGTGCGGGCCTCGGCGTCGGCGAACAGCGGGTTGTGCGTGCCCGGGATGCCGTCGGAGCTGCCCTTGGCGTAGCGGGAGACCATCTCGACGCCGGCCGAGATGAAGACGTCGCCCTCGCCGGCCTTGATGGCGTGCAGCGCCATGCGGGAGGTCTGCAGGGAGGAGGAGCAGTAGCGGGTGATCGTGCAGCCCGGCAGGTGGTCCATGCCCATCTGCACGGCGACGACGCGGCCGAGGTTGTGGCCCTGTTCGCCGCCGGGCAGGCCGCAGCCGAGCATGAGGTCGTCGATGTCCTCGGGGTCGAGCTCGGGAATCTTGTCGAGCGCGGCCTGGATGATCGTGGCGGTGAGGTCGTCGGGGCGCAGGTCCTTCAGGGAGCCCTTGTTCGCGCGGCCGATGGGGGAGCGGGCGGTCGAGACGATGACGGCTTCGGGCATCACGGCTCCAGTGGAAGGAGGTTGGGCAGGGCCGGTTGGGAAGTTACCCGGCCGTATGGTCCAGGTCACCGGTGTCGCGGTGTGACACTGGCCGCAGTTTTCTAAGCGCTTGCTTGGCGCGCCGGGCCCTCGCCCGCCGCACCCCGGATCAGGCACGCCGACGGACCGACCGGCCCGACCCGGCTCGACGGCCCGACCGGCCCGGCCCGACCCGCCCGCCGGGCCGGGTCGGGCCGGTCAGGGCGACGGAGTCGCCGGTTCGGCTTCCGGGACGCGCCGGCGGCGCCTGCGCTTGAGCAACGCCCACGGCCCCCGCGGCCCCGCCGGCATCGCCGCCGCGACCTCCGTCCCCGCCTCCGACGCCGCCTCGGCCGCGGCCCGCGCGACCGGGAGGAAACCCTCGCGGCGCGACGCGTCCGGCCGTTCCTCCTCCGCCGGCCACAGCCCCAGCGCCGCGCACACCGTCGGCAGGACGGCCATCGCCGCCGTGGCGTACCCCTCCGCCGACGGGTGGTAGTTGTCCGGCCCGAACAACTCCCGCGGATTCGCCTCGAACTCCGGCCCGAGCAGGTCCCCCAGCGACACCGTCCGCCCGCCCTGCTCCACCACCCCGATCGTCTGGGCCGCCGCCAATTGCCGGGACGCCCGCCGGGCCAGCCACCGCAGCGGCTGCTGCACCGGCTCGATCGTGCCGAGGTCGGGACAGGTGCCGACGACCACCTCGGCACCGGCCGTGCGCAGCCGCCGTACCGCCGTCGACAGCTGCCGTACCGACTGGGTCGGCGGCATCCGGTGCGTCACGTCGTTCGCGCCGATCATGATCACGCACACGTCGGGGACGGGCCCGGGAGCGGCCAGGACCAGCCCCACCTGACGGTCCAGGTCGTCCGAGCGCGCACCGGTCACCGCCACGTTCCGCAGCTCCACCGGGCGCTCCGCCACCGCCGCCAGCCCCGACGCCAGCAGCGCCCCCGGTGTCTGGCCCGCCCGGTGCACGCCCTGCCCCGCCGCCGTGGAGTCGCCCAGCATGGCCAGCCGCAGCGGCGGTTCGCCCGGGATGTCGTACCCGTGCCCGTACACGCCCTCGGCCGACGGCACCCGGTCGCTGAGCCCGTTGCCCAGCTGCCGCCGCGCCAGCCGTACCTCCGCCAGCACCAGACCCACGACGGCCACACCGACCAGGCCGGCCCCGCCACCGCCGTACGCCGCCCCGGCCGCGATGCGCCGGGCCACCCGCGCCCTCGACATGCTCGTCATGCGTCGCCGCCACCTCCTCGTAGCCGTACACCCACTCCTTGCCCCGTACGGACCGTGCGTCAATCTCAACGGGGAGTGAACGACCGCGCTCCCCGCATGGCTGGCCTTAGGCTGGCGACACCACTACGAACCCATCTTTTTTGCAGCGACCGGAGACAACGGTGCGATACCACGACTCGATGATCAGCCTCGTCGGCAACACCCCGCTGGTGCGGCTCAACAACGTGACCAAGGGCATCCAGGCGACCGTCCTGGCCAAGGTGGAGTACTTCAACCCCGGCGGCTCCGTGAAGGACCGCATCGCCCTGCGCATGATCGAGGCCGCCGAGAAGAGCGGGGAGCTGAAGCCAGGTGGCACGATCGTCGAGCCGACCAGCGGGAACACCGGTGTCGGACTTGCCATCGTGGCCCAGCAGAAGGGCTACAAGTGCATCTTCGTCTGCCCGGACAAGGTGAGCACCGACAAGATCAACGTGCTGCGCGCGTACGGCGCCGAGGTCGTGGTCTGCCCGACCGCCGTGGCGCCGGAGCACCCGGACTCCTACTACAACGTCTCCGACCGGCTCGTCCGTGAGACCCCGGGCGCCTGGAAGCCCGACCAGTACTCCAACCCCAACAACCCGCTCTCGCACTACCACTCCACCGGTCCCGAGCTGTGGGAGCAGACCGAGGGGAAGATCACCCACTTCGTGGCGGGCGTCGGCACCGGCGGCACCATCTCCGGCACCGGCCGCTACCTGAAGGAGGCCAGCGAGGGCCGGGTCAAGGTCGTCGGCGCCGACCCGGAGGGCTCGGTGTACTCCGGCGGCTCGGGCCGGCCGTACCTGGTCGAGGGCGTCGGCGAGGACTTCTGGCCGACCGCCTACGACCGCTCCGTCGCGGACGAGATCGTCGCCGTCTCCGACAAGGACTCCTTCCAGATGACCCGCCGGCTGGCCAAGGAGGAGGGCCTGCTGGTGGGCGGCTCCTGCGGCATGGCCGTCGTGGCCGCGCTGAAGGTCGCCGAGCGGCTCGGACCGGACGACGTCGTGGTGGTCCTGCTCCCGGACAGCGGGCGCGGCTACCTCAGCAAGATCTTCAACGACGAGTGGATGGCGGACTACGGCTTCCTGGAGGACGAGGGCCCCAGCGCCCGCGTCGGCGACGTCCTGAACGACAAGGCCGCCGGTGCCATCCCGTCCCTGGTGCACATGCACCCGGAGGAGACCGTCGGCCAGGCCATCGAGGTGCTGCGCGAGTACGGCGTCTCGCAGATGCCCGTCGTCAAGCCGGGCGCCGGTCACCCGGACGTGATGGCCGCCGAGGTCGTCGGCTCCGTGGTGGAACGGGAGCTGCTGGACGCCCTGTTCAGCAAGCGGGCCTCGCTGGACGACCCGCTGGAGAAGCACATGTGCTCCCCGCTGCCGCAGGTCGGCTCCGGTGAGCCGGTCGGCGACCTGATGCAGGTGCTGGGCGAGGCGGACGCGGCGATCGTCCTGGTCGAGGGCAAGCCGACCGGCGTGGTCAGCCGGCAGGACCTGCTCGCCTTCCTGGCCAAGGGCGGCAACAAGTAGCCGACTTCGGCGCAGGCGGGGTTCGCGCAAGTGGTACGAGCGTGTCACGTGCGCGCAGCACCCGCTTAACACGCGTCCGGCAGATTGGAGTGCGTCGGCAGGGCGGGAACGGCTCCCCGCCCGGGCCGGCGCCGAACGGCGCCAGGACCTCCGGAGCGGCTCCCGGACCTCCATGGACGCCACGGACGCGCACATCCGGTTCCGGCCGGGCCGCGTCCCTCGCGGGGACCGCCGTCGTCCCGCCCCCCGGCAACGGGGGTGCGGCGGTCCCCGCGACAGTCCTCCCGGCGGCTAGAGGGTTGCCCAACTACCCAGCAAGGCCAGCCGTTCCGCCGTCTCCGAGCCCGGTTCCGGGGAGTAGACCACGAGGGTCTGGTCCGGTTGGGAGGGCACCGTCAGGGTTTCGTACGGCAGCGTCAGCAGGCCCGCGACCGGGTGCCGGATCCGCTTGACGCCGTAGGAGCACTCCCGGACCTCGTGGTCCGCCCACAGCCGGCGGAAGTCCTCGCTCTTCACGGAGAGTTCGCCGATCAGCGCGCACAGCCCGGCGTCGTCGGCGTACCGGCCGGCGCCCAGCCGCAGATGGGCCACCGCCATCGCGGCCACGGCCGGCCAGTCCGGGTACAGCTCCCGGGCGTCGGGGTCGAGGAAGAGCTGCCGGGGCACGTTCCGTTCGGCCGGCGTCATCCGGCCGTAGCCGCTCACCGCGTCGCCGAGCGCGTTCCAGGCCAGCACGTTCATGCGGTGGTCCAGCACGAACGCGGGGCTGCGCTCCATGCCGTCGAGGAGCGCCCGGATCCCGGGGCGGACCCGGGTCGGCGCGGCGGGCCGCATCCGCCGCCGGGCCGGGCGCGCCACCGTGCGCAGATATCCGTGCTCGGTCTCGTCCAGCCGCAGCACCCGCGCGATCGCGTCCAGGACGGCGTCGCTGACGCGCGTGCCCCGCCCCTGCTCCAGCCGGATGTAGTAGTCGACGCTCACGCCCGCGAGCTGGGCCACCTCCTCGCGGCGCAGACCCGGCACGCGACGCCGTCCGTGCGTGGGCAGCCCCACCTCCCCGGGCCGGATGCGGGCGCGGCGCGAGCGCAGGAAGTCGCCCACCTCTGCTTCGGTCCAGTCCCCGTCCATGTGCCGATCGTAGGGGTCCGGGCCGGTCCCGTCCTGGTACTGGCAGACCCAGGAAAAGCGCATCCCTGGGTACGGTCCCCGGGCCCGGTGACAGTGGTGCCGACCGCCGGGGAGCCGCCCCGGACGGCAGCTTGAGGGAGCACCCATGTCGTACGAGAGCCTGTCCGGCCGTACCGCCGTCGTCACCGGGGCCGCCAGCGGCATCGGCGAGGCCGCCGCCCTGCGCCTGGCCGCCGAGGGCGCCCGGGTGGCGCTGCTCGCCCGCCGCGCGGACCGGCTGGACGCGCTGGTGGACAAGATCCGGGCGGACGGCGGGCAGGCGCTCGCCGTGGTCGCCGACGTCACCGACGACGCCTCCGTGACGGCCGCCCGGGACCGGATCCACGAGGTCTTCGGGGCCGCCGACCTCGTCGTCAACAACGCCGGTGTCATGGTGCCGGGCCCCGTCGAGGAGGGCCGGCTGGAGGAGTGGCGGCGGATGCTGGACACCAACGTCACCGGAGTACTGCGGATCATCCGTACCTTCACCGCCGACCTGGTCGCCGCCGCGGCCCGGGGCGGCACCGCCGACCTGGTCGACGTCTCCTCCGTCTCCGCCCATCTGACCTTCCCCGGCTACACGGTGTACGGGGCGACCAAGGCGGCCGTCACGCATCTGTCGCGGTCCCTGCGCACCGAGTTCGGGCCGCGGGACGTCCGGGTGACCAACATCGAGCCGGGACTGACCGACACCGAGCTGAAGACGTCCGTCCGCGACCCGGAGCTGTCCGGGCAGCTGGAGGGGATGTTCGCGGAGATCGGCGCGCTGTCGGCGGCGGAGGTGGCCGACGTCATCGCCTACGCGGCCAGCCGCCCCCGGCACGTCAACCTGCGCCAGATCATGGTGCTGCCGACCCGGCAGGCGTGAGGCCTCCGGGGCGGGTCACTCCTCGGGCGCGGGGCGCTCGCGGCCGGCCGGGGGTTCCCGGTTCGGGCGTACGGCCTGCGCCGCGTTGACGCCGACGATGCCGAGCCAGGCGACCACCAGCCCGGACAGCCCGGCCATGCCGCCCGCGACCGCGGACAGCGGGATCGCCAGGACCAGCGTGATCAGCGCGAAGCCGTACCGCTCGGCCCAGGAGCCGGCTGTTCCCGGCGTCCGGGCCGTGCGGGCGTCGGCCAGCCGCCGTTCGGCCAGTTGCCGGCGCACCCGGCGGTCCACCGCGTCGTCGATCCGCTGCTCGACCCGTTCCAGGAACGACTCCGCCAGGGCGGAGTCGTACTCGTCGCCCAGCTCCGCGCGGGCCCGCACGGTCGCGTCCAGCTCCCTCCTGAGGTCGGGGTCCTTCCCGAGGCCGGGGTCCTTCCCGAGGCCGGGATTCCGACGGGGAGCGGTGCCCTCCCCGGGGCCGGTGTCGCGCGGATCGCGAGTGTCCATGGCGGTCAGCCTAGGGAGCCGTGGGCTCCACCGCACTGGTGCCGGCCCCCCTTTCCGGGGCCGGGTCGGCCGGCGGGGTCCGGCGGGCGACGAGCCGGTACAGCAGCGCCGGCACGGCCAGGCCGACGATCCAGGAGACGTCGGCGCCGCCGAGCGGGTCCACCAGCGGGCCGGTGTAGAAGCCGGTGGCGAGGAACGGCAGCTGGGCCAGCAGGCCGGCCGCGTACACCGCGAGGGCGTCGAAGCGCCAGGCGCCGTAGCGACCGTGCGGGTCGGCGAGGGCCGCTAGGTCGTAGCGCTCCTTGGAGATCAGGTAGTAGTCGACCAGGTTGATCGCCGACCAGGGCGTGAAGAACGTCAGCAGGAACAGCAGGAAGTCCTTGAAGGAGGACAGGAAGCCGTCCTTGCCCAGCAGGGCCACCGCGGTGCCCGCCGCCATCACCAGCGCGATGTACGCCGTCCGGCCCGCCCGGGACAGCCGGCGCTGCCCGCACAGGCCGCTCACGCCGGTCACCAGCGACATGAAACCGCCGTAGGTGTTGAGGACGTTGACGGTGAGCTTGCCGAGCGCGATGACGAAGTACAGGAAGGACGCGACCAGGCCGGTGCCGCCGAGGCCGACCACATAGCCGACCTGGCTGTCCAGGAACTCCTCCCCGGCCGTGGCCGCGACCAGCACCCCGAAGGTCATCGACCACTGCGAGCCCAGCGCCGAGCCGGACAGCGTCCACCAGAAGGTCGCCTTGGCGGACGTCGTACGCGGCAGATAGCGGGAGTAGTCGGCCACGTACGGCCCGAACGCCAGCTGCCAGGACGCCGACAGGGACACCGCCAGCAGGAACAGCGGCAGTGAGAAGTGCGCGTCGTGCAGCAGCGCGGAGGTGTCGGCGCGCTCCAGGAGGCGTACGGCGAGGTAGACGAAGGCGAGCGCGCACACCGTGCTCGCCACCCGGCCGAGGGCGTGCACGACCCGGTACCCGGCGGTCGCGATGACCCCCGTGACGGCGGCGAAGACGAGGATCCCGGTGGTGTCGTCCGTGTGGGTCAGCTCGCCCACCGCCTGTCCGGCGAGCACGCTGCCGGAGGCGAAGAAGCCGATGTACATCACGACCACCAGCAGCAGCGGGACGACCGCCCCGCGCACCCCGAACTGGGCCCGCGACTGGATCATCTGCGGCAGGCCCAGGCGCGGGCCCTGCGCGGAGTGCAGGGCCATCACCGCGCCGCCGAGCAGATTGCCGAGCAGCAGCCCGAGCACCGACCAGACCACGTCACCGCCGAAGACGACCGCGAGGGCGCCGGTGACGACGGCCGTGATCTGGAGGTTGGCCCCCAGCCACAGCGTGAACTGGCCGAAGGCCCTGCCGTGCCGTTCCTCGTCCGGGACGACGTCGATGGAGCGCGATTCCACGAACTGTGCCATGCGTTCTCCCCACACCGGGCTGTATAACGGTATGCAGCGACACACTGTCTGAATAGGCGGCCGGTGTTTGTCAATGCCCCGGCGCTGTACTCTCCCGGGGCGTCGAGGAGATCTGGAGGGGGAGTACCGCATGAGCGCGAGCGACAGCTCTGCGAACCGGTTGCAGGCGCTCTTCGAGGGCCACCGGCTCACGCCGACCCAGCGCCGCATCGCGCACAGCATGGTGCGCCGGGCCGCCGACGTGCCCTTTCTGTCCAGTGTGGAGCTGGCCGAACTGGCCGGGGTCAGCCAGCCGTCGGTGACCCGGTTCGCCGTCGCCCTCGGCTTCGACGGCTACCCCGCCCTGCGCCGGCACCTGCGCGAGGTCGTCCCGGCCGAACCGGCCGCGGGCGACGGCGCCTACAACGAGTACCAGCAGGCCGTCGAGGCCGAGATCGAGAACCTCAGGCACCTCGCCGAACTGCTCGCCGACCCGCGCCCGGTGCAGCGGGCCGGCCGGATCCTCGCCGCCTCCCGCCCCCTGCCGGTGCTGGGCCTGCGCGCCGCCGCCTCCCAGGCCTACGGCTTCGCCTACTTCGCCGCCAAGGTCCACCCGGACGTCCGGCTGCTCCACGAGGGCGGCACGATGATCCAGGACCGGATCGACGCCGCCGTCCGGGCCGGCGCCACCGCCCTGCTGTGCTTCGCGCTGCCCCGGCACCCGCGCGAGGTCGTGGACACCCTCGCCTACGCCAAGGACGCGGGCCTGACCGTGGTCACGGTCGCCGACTCGGCGTTCGCGCCGGTCGCCAAGTACTCCGACCTGCTGCTGCCCGCCGCCGTCGGCACCGGGCTCGCCTTCGACACCGCGTGCGCGCCGATGCTGCTCGGCCGGGTGCTGCTGGAGGCGCTGTGCGACGACCTGCCGGACGCCCAGGCCCGGCTGGAGGAGTTCGACGCCAAGGCGGCGGCCCGGGGGCTGTTCGTGGAGTGAGCCGGGTGAGCCGGGTGAGCCGGGTGACCGGGCCCCGCCGCTCTCAGATTCGTCTCACGTTCTGCTATTAGCTTCCCCAGCGAGACACAAGCGCTGTGGACACGTGACACGGGAGGCTGACGTGGCGCGCGGAGGACGCGGAGGACGTGGCGGGCAGGGACTGGCGCGGGTGGCCGTCGTGGTACGGGCGGGCGCCGCGCCGCTGTGGTGGCTCGGGCTGGTCGCGGCCGGGACCGGGGCCGTGCCCGAGGGACTGACCGGGCGGCGGATCGGGGTACTGGCCGGGGCGGCGCTGTTCCTGCTCGGCGCGGCCGGTGTGCTGCTCGCCCGCCGGGGCCGGTACGCGGCGCTCGCCCGCGGGGCGGCCCGCGCGGGCAAGTACGACGTGCTCCAGGACCGCGCGGTGACCGTGCGCGCCTGGCGCCGGGGGCACCGCTGGTGGCTGCTGCTGGGCTGGGCGCTCGCGCTCGGCTCCGCGTTCGCGGTGCCCGTGGCCGGCGGGCTGCTGCTGGCCGGGCTCGGCGCCGGGCTGTGGCTGAAGGCCGCCTGGATCGGACGGCTGGAGCGGTCCGCCGAGGCCCTGCTGTGGGTGCGCGTCGACTGGCTCGGCCCCGGCGGCGGGAGCCCGGCGGGCAAGGCCGTCAAGAGCCTGCGGGCCACGGGCGTCGCGGCCGGCGACGCGGCCCCGGGCGGGGCCCGCCGCCGTACCCCGGCACTGGTCTGAGCCGTACCGGTCCGGGCCGGCGTCAGACCTCCAGCTCCTCCTCGATCCTGCGCAGCTGGTGCCGGGCCATCGCCAGATTGGCCCGGGAGGAGTCCAGGACCAGGTACAGGAACAGACCGTTGCCGCCACGGCCCTTGAGCAGGCGGATCAGGTGGTACTGGTCCGTCAGGGTGATCAGGATGTCCTCGATCTCGCCCTTGAGGCCGAGGAGTTCCATCGTGCGCATCTTGGCGCGGACCACGTCGGTGTTGCCGGCGGCGGCCACGTTCAGGTCGAAGCTCGCGCTGTCGCCCATCGTGCCCAGCGCCATCCCGCTGGTGTAGTCGACCAGCGCGGCGCCGGTGGCGCCCGCGATGGTGGTGAGGGCCTGCTTCAGCGCGGTTCCGGTGTCGGACATGGGGGTCCTCTCAGCTGTCGGTTGCGGTGCGGGCCTCGGCGGCCGTGGTGCGCGGCGCGCGGGGGCCCGGGGGGCGTGCGGGGGTGGTGCCGGGGAGCGGGCGTACGGCCTCGGCGGCGTCCAGCAGCTCCCCGACGCGGGCGCCGGCCCGGCGGCCCTCCAGATGCAGCCGGCCCACGTTGACCCGGTCCTGGGCGAGCAGCGTCAGCACGGCGGTGCGGCCGGCCGCGTAGGTGGCGACATAGCCGCGCTCGCCGCGCACCAGCAGCTCCCGCAGGGCCCCCTGGCCGGTGGCGTCGGCGGTCCGTACGGCGACCCCGAGCGCGGCGGCGGTGAGTGCGGCCAGGCCCTCGGGGTCCACGCCGGGGGTGTCGTGGGCGATGACGAGGCCGTCGACGCCGGCCGCGAGGGCGCCGGTGAGCTGCGGGACCCGGGTGCGCAGCCGGTGCAGTTCGGCCAGCACGCTCCGCAGGTCGTCCTCGGTCACCATCAGCTGTCTCCTCTCGGCGGGGCGGTGCCGTTCAAAGCGCCTCCAGCGCATCCCTGAGCCTCTTCAGCAGCGCGATGTCGGGGTCGGTGGCGGTCGGGCGGGGCGGTGGCGCGGGGGGCGGGGCGGGGTCCGCGGGCACCGGCGCGATCCATCCGGCCGCCGTGAGCCGGCGGACGTCGACCAGGGTGTGGAAGGCCTGCCGGCCCAGGTCCCGGGCCAGGCCGGCGGCCGTGCGGACGCCGTCCACGCGGTCCAGGACGGCCCGCTGCCGGGGGGTGACCGGCGCGGCGGGGGCGGGGCCGGGCGCCGGGTCGGCGCGGATCAGCGGGGCGCTGTCGGCGGCCGGGTCCGGCCACAGCCGGTGCAGCAGCAGCCGGCGGCGCAGCGTCTCGTGCTCCAGCGCGACCACCGGCACCGAGGGCAGCGGGCCGAGCCGGGGCCCGGGGCCGTACCGGAACCGGCCCGGGGTGCCGCTCGGCGCCAGCGCGAAGTACCCGGCGTCGTACAGCGCGTCGAGATGGCACAGTTCCAGCGCGCCGGTGGGCAGCACCCCGGAGCGCAGCAGCAGCTCCGCCGCGTGCGCGGGGTCCGGTGCCCGGGCGGCGGCCCGCTGCCAGGCGGCGGCCGCGAGGGTGCCGTGGGCCGTGAGGAGCACGCCGAGATCCGGGGCGAGGGGGCTCTCGGCGTGCACCACCCGGCCCTCGGCGAGGTGCAGGACGCCGTGTTCGCGGACCAGGACGCCGGTGGCCCGTTCCTCGGCGAGCCGGGTCAGCATCGGGGACAGGGCGCGCGCGGCCCGCCTGTCCCGCACCGGCAGGGCCGGCGGAGGGATCCGGACCATGGTCATCCCAGCACCAGGCGGGCGGCCATGTCGCCGAGCCGGATCCGGGCGAGCGCGAGGTTGCCCTCCTCGCGGCCGAGCCACAGGTGCAGGAACACGCTGCTGTCGAAGGAGGTGTCCACGAACCGCAGCAGGTGGTAGCTGTCACCGTTGCTGACGATCAGGTCCTCCACGGGCGGCAGCCCCTCGCGGGCCGTGGCGAAGGTGCCGTGCTCGGCGGCCAGCCGGGCCAGTTCGGCGGCCTCCGCGGCACTCGTCTCGTGGTCGCCGCCGGGGGCCTCGCCGACCGTGCCGAGGGCCAGCCCGCTCGTCCAGTCCACCAGCGCGGCCCCCCGGGCACCGGGCAGGCGCATCGCTTCCAGTAAGCACTCGTCGATTCCGGGCACCGTGGCTTCCTCCCGCCTGGGACTCCGGCTGAGTGACGCCGACACTACGCAACGTGTGTGCGGGAGGTGGGGCCTTTGGCATTTTCCGATGGAACATGCGTCCTACGTACTAGTGTTGGTCAACTGGCCTGTGTTCCACGGCCGTTGATCCACGTGTTCGACCGACGGCCCACCGGCGGCCGGGCGCGTCAACGGCTCCGGGGGGCGTGGAGGGTGGTGAGCGCGGACGCGTGCGCTCCGCCGGACTCGGCCACCACCTCGGCGACGGTCTGGGCACGCCGCACGGTCGCGAAGGCCGTGCCGCCGTACCCGTCGGGGGCGTAGCCGTAGATCCCCGGCCGGACGAGGGAGTTGTAGGCGTAGTGGTGGGCGAAGCAGTACGCCCCCGTGTCCAGCGCCACCGCGTAGTCGCCCTGCTCCAGCGGGGGCAGCGCGCGCCCCTCGGCGAGCAGGTCGCCCGCGAAGCAGGCCGGTCCCGCGATGTCCTGCACGGCCCCCGGACCCGTCTTCGGCCGCCCTTCGGCGTCGTACGCGGCGATCCTGAGCGGCCACGCGTCCGGCGCGTACACCGTCCGCGCCGCCACCTGCGCGCCCGCGTGCGTCACCGCGATCCGCCGCCCGCCGGCGTGCTTGGTGTACTCCACCCGGGCCACCACCGCCCCGTGCCGGGCCAGCAGCGACCGCCCGAACTCGGTCACCAGCCCGTACCGCCCGTCGAACAGCCCCGGCACCCGCGCGGCCAGCAGCCGCGCGTACTGCGCGTACGTCGGCGCCGTCTCCTCCGAGGCGGGGTCCACCGGCAGCCCGCCGCCGATGTCGACGGTGTCCACCTGGCGGCGCCCGGCGGCGGCGTTGATCTCCTCGGCGAGCGCGTAGACCTCCGCCACCCCCTGGGCCAGCAGCGGCAGCGGGATGCCCTGCGAGCCGGTGTGCGTGTGCAGCCGGGTCAGCCACGGCCGCCGCGTGTACGCCTCCACGACCCAGGCGCGCGCCCCCTCGTCCCGCAGGGCCACCCCGAACTTCGAGGTCCGGGTCGCCGTCGAGGTCGCTCCGATGGTGCCGTTGCCGATCTGAGGATTGACCCGGAGGCCGAGCGGGGACCGGGAGGGGAAGGCGCGCACCAGCGCGTCGAGCCGGTCCAGCTCCTGCGGGTTGTCCGCGTTGACGGCGACACCGAGGGCGAGGGCCTCGCGCAGCTCCGCCGGGGTCTTCGCCGGCGAGTCCAGCACCGTCCGCGCGGCCGGCACCCCCGCCGCCCGGGCCAGCGCCAGCTCCCCGGGGCTCGCCACCTCCGCGCCCAGACCCGCCGTGTGCAGCAGCCGCACCACCGGCACCAGCGGGCACGCCTTCACCGCGAAGGCGTGCAGCACCGGCGTCCCCGGCGCCACGACCGCCCCGAACGCCGCCCGCAGCGCCGCCGCCGACTCCCGGATGCCGGTGACGTCCAGCAGCCCCACCACGGCCGCGTCCGGCCCCAGCAGCCCCTGCTCCACGGCCGCCCGCACCGCCCGGTCCCGCCGGGCCGCCCGCACCCGGGCCTCGTGCACGGGCTGCCGTACGCCCCCGGGCTGCCGTACGACCCCGTGGCCCTGTACGGCGGCCCCCTGCTCCTGTGTGCCCCGGATGTTCCGCGCGGCCCCGGCGTCCTTCACGCGCCTCTCCGTCCTGTCCCGGCCTGCTGTCCCCGGCTTTCCGGTGTCACCAGCGGGATACCCGCCACGCCCGGACCGGACCGCGCCATGTATTGACTAGCTCTATTCAGACCTACAGGATGTGAATAGTCGTAGGCATAGGAGGAGACAGAGATGTCGGGACCCCGCCCCGTACGAGCACCGCGCGGCACGGAACTCAGCGCCCTGGGATGGCAGCAGGAAGCCGCCCTGCGCATGCTGCAGAACAACCTCGACCCCGAGGTCGCCGAGCACCCCGACAAGCTCGTCGTCTACGGCGGCACCGGCAAGGCCGCCCGCGACTGGCGCTCCTTCGACGCCATGGTCCGCACCCTGAAGACCCTCAAGCAGGACGAGACCATGCTGGTCCAGTCCGGCCGCCCGGTCGGTGTGATGCGGACCCACGAGTGGGCCCCGCGCGTCCTCATCGCCAACTCCAACCTCGTCGGCGACTGGGCCAACTGGGAGGAGTTCCGCCGCCTGGAGGCCCTCGGCCTGACCATGTACGGCCAGATGACCGCCGGCTCCTGGATCTACATCGGCACCCAGGGCATCCTCCAGGGCACCTACGAGACCTTCTCCGCCGTCGCCGCGAAGAAGTTCGGCGGCACGCTCGCCGGGACCATCACGCTGACCGCCGGCCTCGGCGGCATGGGCGGCGCCCAGCCGCTCGCCGTCACCATGAACGACGGCGTCGCGATCTGTATCGACTGCGACCCGCGCGCCATCGAGCGCCGCATCGAGCACCGTTACCTCGACGTCAGGGCCGACTCCCTCGACCACGCGCTCCAGCTGGCGGTTCAGGCCCGCGACGCCCGCCGCCCGCTGTCCATCGGCGTCCTCGGCAACGCGGCCGAGCTGGTCCCGCAGCTGCTCGCCATGAACGCCCCCATCGACATCGTCACCGACCAGACCTCCGCCCACGATCCGCTGTCGTACCTCCCGGCCGGCGTGGCCTTCGAGGACATGGCCGACGAGGCGGCGAAGGACCCGGCCGGCTTCACCACCCGTGCCCGCGAGTCCATGGCCCGGCACGTGGAGGCCATGGTCGGCTTCCTGGACGCCGGCGCCGAGGTCTTCGACTACGGCAACTCCATCCGGGGCGAGGCCGAACTCGCCGGCTACGACCGGGCGTTCGCCTTCCCCGGCTTCGTCCCCGCCTACATCCGCCCGCTGTTCTGCGAGGGCAAGGGCCCCTTCCGCTGGGCCGCGCTGTCCGGCGACCCGGCCGACATCGCCAAGACCGACAAGGCGATCCTGGACCTGTTCCCGGAGAACGAGTCCCTGGCCCGCTGGATCAGGATGGCCGGCGAACGCGTCCACTTCCAGGGCCTGCCCGCGCGCATCTGCTGGCTCGGCTACGGCGAGCGGGACAAGGCCGGCGAGCGGTTCAACGACATGGTCGCGAGCGGGGAGCTGGCCGCGCCGCTGGCCATCGGGCGGGACCACCTGGACTGCGGGTCGGTCGCCTCGCCGTACCGCGAGACCGAGGCCATGCTCGACGGGTCCGACGCGATCGCCGACTGGCCGCTGCTGAACGCCATGGTCAACGTGGCCTCGGGCGCGTCCTGGGTGTCCATCCACCACGGTGGCGGCGTGGGGATGGGGCGGTCCATCCACGCGGGTCAGGTGACGGTGGCCGACGGCACCAGGCTGGGCGGCGAGAAGATCCGGCGCGTTCTCACCAACGACCCCGGCATGGGCGTCATCCGGCATGTGGACGCCGGGTACGACATCGCCGAGTCCGTCGCGGGGGAGCGGGGGGTCCGGGTGCCCATGCGTGAGGGTGACGAGGCGTGACGGCGGGTCAGGGCGGGCGCGGCGGCCCTCCGGTGGGGGCCGGCCTCTCGTCGCCGCCCGCGGGTGCCGCTGCGCCGGGCGACGGCCCGCGGCCCGGGCGGGGAGAGGACCCACAGCCGGTACGCGGCGCCTCCTTCCAGGAGATGTGGCGCGAACTGCTGCCCATCGGGCGGCACCCGGACTCCGGTGGCTACCGGCGCTACGCCTGGACCGGGGCCGATGCCGAGTGCCGGGACTGGTTCAGGGAGCAGGCCGCGGCGCGCGGGCTGGCGTACGAGGTCGACCGGAACGGGAACCAGTGGGCCTGGCTGGGGGACCCGGCCGCCGGGAACGCCGTCGTCACCGGCTCGCACCTGGACTCGGTGCCGGACGGCGGGGCCTTCGACGGGCCCCTCGGCGTGGTCTCCTCCTTCGCCGCGCTGGACGAACTGCGCGGCCGGGGTGTGGAGTTCGCCAAGCCGCTCGCCATCGTCAACTTCGGTGACGAGGAGGGGGCCCGGTTCGGGCTCGCCTGTGTCGGGTCACGGCTCACCGCCGGGCAGCTGACCGTCGAGCAGGCGCACCGGCTCACCGACGGCGACGGGGTCCGCCTGCCCCACGCCATGGAGGCGGCCGGATACGACCCCGAGGCCATCGGGCCCGACCCCGGACGGCTGGCCCGGATCGGCGCCTTCGTGGAGCTGCACGTCGAACAGGGGCGGGCGCTGGACCTGTCCGGCGACCAGGTGGGCGTCGCCAGCGCCATCTGGCCGCACGGACGGTGGCGGTTCGACTTCCGGGGCGAGGCCAACCACGCCGGCACCACCCGGCTGGCGGACCGGCGCGACCCCATGCTGTCGTACGCCGAGACCGTGCTCGCCGCCCGCCGCGAGGCCGGACTCGCCGGTGCCGTCGCCACCTTCGGCAAGATCGTGGTGGAACCGAACGGCGTCAACGCGATCCCCTCGCTGGTGCGCGGCTGGCTCGACTCCCGCGCCGCCGACCAGGACACCCTGGACACGGTGGTGGGCGGCATCGAGAAGGCGGCCCGGGAGTACGCCGACGCCCACGGCATCGATCTCGACGTGGTCCGGGAGTCCTTCACCCCGGTGGTCGAGTTCGACCACGCCCTGCGCGACGAACTCGCCCGCATCCTCGGCAAGGACACCGGCCTGACCGTGCCCGTCCTCGGCACCGGAGCGGGACACGACGCCGGGATCCTCTCCGGGAGCGTCCCGACCGCCATGCTGTTCGTGCGCAACCCCACGGGTGTCTCGCACTCCCCGGCCGAGTCCGCCGCCGAGGACGACTGCGTGGCCGGGGTGCGCGCGCTCGCCGACGTACTGGAAGGGCTGGCCTGCCGGTGACCAAGGGAACCTACTGGCTGGAGCACGCCTGGCTCGGCGACCGCGTCGAGCCGGGCGTGGCCGTGGACGTGGCCGACGGCCGCATCAGCGCCGTGCGCACGGACGTGGACGCCCCGCCGCCGGGCGCGGAGGTGCTGCGCGGGCTGACCCTGCCGGGGCTCGCCAACGCCCACTCGCACGCTTTCCACCGCGCCCTGCGCGGCACCGTTCAGGTCGGTTCCGGCACTTTCTGGACCTGGCGCGAGGTGATGTACTCCGTCGCCGACCGCCTGACCCCGGACGGCTACCACGCCCTGGCCCGCGCGGTGTACGCCGAGATGGCCCTCGCCGGCATCACCTGTGTCGGCGAGTTCCACTACGTGCACCACGCCCCGGGCGGCACCCGCTACGCCGACCCCAACGCCATGGGCGAGGCGCTGATCGAGGCCGCCGCCGAGGCCGGCATCCGGATCACCCTCCTCGACACCTGCTACCTCTCCGCCGGCTTCGGGGAGCCGCCCAACGCGCACCAGAGGCGGTTCTCCGACGGCAGTGCCGCGGACTGGGCCGAACGCTGTGCAGTTCTCAAGGAACGGGATCACGCGCGGATCGGGGCGGCGATCCACTCCGTACGGGCCGTGCCCGCCGGGCAGTTGGCGACCGTGGCCCAGTGGGCCGGGGAGCGGCGGGCCCCGCTGCACGTGCACCTGTCGGAGCAGACCGCCGAGAACGAGGCCTGCCTGGCCGCGCACGGCCGTACCCCCACCCGGCTGCTCGCCGACCACGGTGTCCTCGGGCCGCGCACCACCGGCGTGCACAACACCCACCTCACCGAGGAGGACATCGCCCTGCTCGGCGGCTCGGGCACCGGCACCTGCATGTGCCCCACCACCGAGCGGGACCTGGCCGACGGCATCGGCCCGGCCGTCGCCCTCCAGCGGGCCGGCTCCCCGCTCTCCCTCGGCTCCGACAGCCACGCCGTGATCGACCTGTTCGAAGAGGCGCGCGCGATGGAGCTGAACGAGCGGCTGCGCACCCGCACCCGGGGCCACTGGACGGCCGCCGCCCTGCTGCGGGCCGCCACCGCCGACGGCCACGCCGCCCTCGGCTGGGACGAGGCCGGCACCATCGAGCCCGGCGCGCTCGCCGACCTGACGACGATCGCCCTGGACTCGGTCAGGACGGCCGGACCACTGCCCCGGCTGGGCGCCGAGACGGCCGTATTCGCGGCGGGCGCGGCGGACGTGCGGCATACGGTCGTGGGCGGCCGGCAGGTCGTACGCGACGGGGCGCACACGCTCGTCCCCGATGTGCCGCAAGCCCTGGCGCGGGCCGTCGAAGCCCTCCGCGCCTGACGACCACCCACGAGGACACCATGAGCAGCAGCACCGTCATCACCAACATCGCCACGCTGGTCACCAACGATCCCTCCCTCGGTGACGGCTCCCCTCTCGGTCTGGTCCGGGACGCGGCCGTCGTCATCGACGGCGACCGGATCGTGTGGACCGGTGAGTCAAGCAAAGCACCCGCCACTGACAACCGGGTCGACGCGGGCGGCCGGGCGGTGCTGCCGGGCTTCGTGGACTCCCACTCCCACCTGGTCTTCGCCGGTGACCGGACGCAGGAGTTCAACGCCCGCATGTCCGGCCGCCCCTACACCGCGGGCGGCATCCGCACCACGGTCGCGGCCACCCGCGCCGCGAGCGACGCGGAACTGGAGGCGAACCTCACCCGCCACCTCGCCGAGGCCCTGCGCCAGGGCACGACCACGTTCGAGACCAAGTCGGGCTACGGCCTCACGGTCGAGGACGAGGCCCGCGCCCTGCGCCTCGCCGCCCAGCACACCGAGGAGGTGACGTACCTCGGGGCGCACGTCGTCAGCCCCGACTACGCCGACGACCCGGCGGCCTATGTCGCCCTGGTCACCGGCGAGATGCTGGACGCCTGCGCGCCGCACGCCCGCTGGATCGACGTGTTCTGCGAGAAGGGCGCCTTCGACGGCGACCAGGCCCGCGCCATCCTCACGGCGGGCAAGGCGAAGGGCCTGCACCCGCGCGTCCACGCCAACCAGCTCTCCTATGGCCCCGGCGTCCAGCTGGCCGTGGAACTGGACGCGGCCAGCGCCGACCACTGCACCCACCTGACGGACGCGGACGTCGACGCCCTGGCGCACAGCCGTACGGTCGCCACGCTGCTGCCCGGCGCCGAGTTCTCCACCCGCGCCGAGTGGCCGGACGCCCGTCGGCTACTGGACGCGGGCGTGACGGTCGCCCTGTCCACCGACTGCAACCCGGGCTCGTCCTACACCTCGTCCGTGCCCTTCTGCGTCGCCCTGGCCGTCCGCGACATGCGGATGACCCCGGACGAGGCGGTCTGGTCGGCGACGGCGGGCGGCGCCGCCGCCCTGCGCCGCACCGACATCGGCCGGCTCTCCCCGGGCGCCCGCGCGGACCTGCTCCTGCTCGACGCCCCGAGCCATGTCCACCTGGCCTACCGCCCGGGCGTGCCGCTGGTCGACGCGGTGTGGCGCGCGGGCGTACGCGTGATCTGACCGGCCACCGACCACCGGACGATCCGGCCCGTGCCGGACGGCCCCGAGGAGCGGTCCGGCCGGAGGGGCCGGGCCGCTCACCGCGGTGCGCGCGGTGCCGCGCGGATCACTCCTCCAGGGTCAGCCCCTTGCGCAGCCGTACCAGCGTGCGCGACAGCAGCCGGGACACGTGCATCTGGGAGATGCCCAGTTCCTCGCCGATCTCGGACTGGGTCATGTTCGCCACGAAGCGCAGGGAGAGGATCTTCCGGTCCCGGGGCGGGAGCGAGGCGATCAGGGGCTTGAGGGACTCGATGTACTCGATGCCTTCGAGCCCGTGGTCCTCGTAGCCGATGCGGTCCGCCAGCGCGCCCTCGGTGTCGTCCTCCTCGGGCTGGGCGTCCAGCGAGGAGGCGGTGTAGGCGTTCGAGGCGGCCATGCCCTCGACGACCTCCTCGCTGGAGATGCCGAGGCGTTCGGCGAGTTCCGCGACCGTGGGCGCGCGGTCCAGCTGCTGCGCCAGCTCGTCGCCCGCCTTGGCGAGGTCGAGACGCAGCTCCTGGAGCCGGCGCGGGACCCGCACGGACCACGAGGTGTCACGGAAGAACCGCTTGATCTCGCCGATGATGGTGGGCATCGCGAAAGTGGGGAACTCGACACCGCGGGAGAGTTCGAAGCGGTCGATGGCTTTGATCAGGCCGATGGTGCCGACCTGGATGATGTCCTCCATCGGCTCGCTGCGGGAGCGGAAGCGGGAGGCGGCGAACTTGACGAGCGCGAGGTTGAGCTCGACGAGGGTGTTGCGGACGTACGCGTGCTCGTACGTCCCTTCCTCCAGCGACTCCAGCCGCTCGAAGAGGGTCTTGGACAGGGCCCGCGCGTCGACCGGGCCGATCTCGTCGTAAGGGGGGATCTCCGGGAGTCCCTCGAAGGGGTCCAGGGGATCGATGGGATGGTCCAGTTGTACCGGTGGGGGTGTCGACGTCGCGATCGGGGTATGCGATGCGTCGAGCCGGGGTGACATGGGTGTCCTCCATCGTTCTCGGCATATGGCTGCCGAAGCCAGTACGTGCACTGCGGTGTGCGGCGCCTCCAAAGCCGGCGTGTAGGGGTGTGTGTCCTTACTAGCCCTACCCGGTGCACCGAGCGAGTCGCAAGTGCGTTCTGTTGCGGTATGTCCGATTGTGTGCGGATGTTCGGGTGTCGGAGTGCGCAGGGAAGGCGTAATGTTCGAGGGCATCAGCAGCCACGACCTCGGGAGAGAGAGACGGCATGGACCACGGGACGGTCGGCAGCGCACAGTCGGGCCGGCTTCTGGTGGAGGTGCGGGAAGAGGGCTCCAGCGCCGTTGTGACACCGGCGGGCGAGCTCGACCACCACACCGCCGATCTTCTGCGTGAGCCCCTCGACGACCTGCTCGGCAAGGGCTTCACACGGCTCGTCGTGGACTGCTCCCGCCTGGAGTTCTGCGACTCCACGGGGCTGAACGTCCTGCTCGGCGCCCGGCTGAAGGCGGACGCCGCCGGCGGCGGGGTCCACCTGGCCGGCATGCTGCCGGTGGTGGCCCGGGTGTTCGAAATCACCGGGGCCGAGACGGTCTTCACCGTCCACGACTCCGTGGAGGCCGCCCTGGCCGACGGTGCCGACTGAGCCGCCGTGTCCTGCCGTACGGACCGGTCCGTGCCCGGCCCCCGCGGGCGTCGCGCGGGTCACCCCGAACACGGGGGTGTTCCCCGGGATCGGTCGGGCAGGAGAGGGCAGAAGAAGGCGGGGACGGCCCAGCCGCTACGCGGGGGGCGCGCACGGGACGCGCGTCCGGCGGACGAGCGGCCGGCCCCCGGGTGGTGCGACGGCCGACGCGGCCGGTCCCGTCGTCCGGTCCCTCGACCGGATCATGGGCAGCGGTGCCGTCCGGACCGCTGACCGGACTTTTGTAATCGTGAACTGGTGAATCGGTGAGGTGAAGCGCTGATGAGCACCACCCGGCCTTACTCGCCGGGCGAGCGCGGCCCGGAGCCCAGCGGCGCTTCCGGGGCGTCCGAGGGGGTCGCGCCGGCCGTTGGCGCGGCCGCGGGGGCAGCCGTGCCGTCCGTGCCGTCCGTGCCGACCGACGGCACTCCGCGGAGCCGCGAGCGGCAGGTGCGCAGACTCCGCCTCGAAGGCGAGAGCGGGGTCGTCCCGCTCGCCCGCGACTTCACCCGCCAGGCGCTGTACGCGTGGGGCTGGCTGCCCGCCGCCACCGCCGACCGGCGGGCCGCCGCCGAGGATGTGCTGCTCGTCGTCTCCGAACTGGTCACCAACGCCTGCCTGCACGCCGAGGGCCCCGACGAACTGCGGCTCACCTGCGACAACAAGGTGATCCGGATAGAGGTCTCCGACCGGGGCGCCGGCCAGCCGGCCCCACGCACCCCGCACCGGGCCGGACGGCCCGGCGGCCACGGCATGTTCATCGTGCAGCGGCTGTGCCTGGACTGGGGCGTCATCCGGGTCACCGGCACGCCGGGCAAGACGGTGTGGGCAGAACTGGGCGCCCCGGCCTGACGGCAGCCGACGGCCACCCCGCCCCCCCGCCGCAGCCGGTACGGGCCCGGGCCCGACCGGAGGCGGCGTCCCCTCCTGCCCGACAGGCAGCCGGTGGACACCCGGCCCCGGCGGCAGCCGGTGCGCACCCAGGCCCAACCCGAAGGTGGCGTCTCCTCCGCCCGACAGGCTGCCGGTGGACACCTGGTCCGGCGGTATCCGGTGCGTGCCCGGGCCCGACCGGAGGTGGCGTCCTCTCCGGTCCGACAGGTAGCCGGTGGACACCCTGTCCGGCGGTATCCGGTGCGTGCCCAGGCCCGACCGGAGGTGGCGTCTCCTCCGCCCGACAGGCAGCCGGTGGACCCCCGGCCCGGCCGTATCCGGCACGCGCCCTGCCCCGGCGGTTCCGGTACGCGTCCCCGCCCGGCAGGCGTCCGTACGCCCTCTGGCCCGGCCCTACCCCAGGGCCCCCCGGCCCGGCCGTACCCGCAGGGCGCCCCGGCCCGGCCGTACCCGCAGGGCGCCCCGGCCCGGCCGTATCCCATGGTGTACGGCCCCGGCCGTGCCGGATGGCGCACGCCCCCCCGGGCCGCCACTCCGGCGTCCCGCCGCAACTCCGGACCTCGACGGCCGAACCTGACGCTCCATCACCAACCGGCCTGGCCGGCGCGGCGGTGTCGGTGGGTCCGCCGGCGGCACCCGCCGCCGTGACCGACGTTCGACTACCGCTGCCGGACCCCGATCGGCGACAAGAGCGCGACCTCGCCGGTGCGGACCGGTGCGCGGAAGGCCGGCGTGAGCTGCGGCCTCACCGGCACTTACCAGCACGGCGCTCCGCGGGCCCTGGCCTGGTGGCCGGCGCGGTGATCCTGCCGGGCGGCGCGGCCGCTCGTGCTCGCGCCCCGGGGAAGGGCGCGCCGGGCACGCCGCCGAAACGCGGAGGGCCGCCGCACCCACCCGGGTGCGGCGGCCCTCACGGCCTGGGCCGACGACTAGTTGACGTTGCCCATCAGCTTCTTGACCTTGCTGCGGTACATCCACACCGCCACACCCGCGACCACGGCGAGCACGGCCTCCAGGGCGACGAAGCCCTTCTTGTCGAGGTTGACACCACCGACGGCCGGGTTCGACAACAGGGCGGTGACGGAGTCGCCCGCGGTCACCGCGAGGAACCAGACACCCATCATCTGGGAGGCGTACTTCTGCGGCGCCATCTTCGTCGTCACCGACAGACCCACCGGCGACAGCGTCAGCTCACCGACGGTCTGCACGAAGTAGATCGCGACCAGCCACAGCGCCGCGGCCTTGTGACCGCCCTCCGCGACCGACAGCGGGGCGAGGAAGACGAAGAACGACACACCGACCAGCACCAGGCCGGAGGCGAACTTCACGATGGTGCTCGGCTCCTTGCCGCGCTTGTTCAGCCACAGCCACAGCCAGGCGAAGACCGGCGCCAGCGCCATGATCAGGACCGGGTTGACCGACTGGTACCAGGAGACCGGGAAGTCCCAGCCGAGGACCGAGTTCTCGGCGCTGTCCTTCGCGAACAGCGACAGCGTCGAGCCACCCTGGTCGTAGATCATCCAGAAGACGGCGGCGGCGACGAAGAACCAGATGTACGCCGACACCTTCGAGCGCTCGCCCGCGTCCAGGTCCTTGTCCCGCAGGATCCGGGCGATGACCAGGATCGGCACGATCAGGCCGATGAGGGTGAGCGGGATCAGCGCCCAGTTCAGGGTGAAGTGACCGGTGCCGCCGACGACGCCGTAGAACACCGCGGCGACGGCCAGCCAGATCAGGCCCTTGCGCAGCGTGGCGGCCTTCTCCTCGGCGGACAGCGGGGTCGGGACCTCGCTGCTCTTCGGGTTCAGGTGGCGGCCGCCCAGCAGGTACTGGACCAGGCCCAGCGCCATGCCGAGCGCGGCCAGCGCGAAGCCCAGGTGCCAGTTGACGTTCTCGCCGATGGTGCCGATGACCAGCGGGGCGACGAAGGCGCCGAGGTTGATGCCGATGTAGAAGAGCGTGAAGCCACCGTCCCGGCGCGGGTCCTCCGGGCCGTTGTAGAGGTGGCCGACCATCGTGGAGATGTTGGCCTTCAGCAGACCCGAACCGATGGCGACGAGCACCAGGCCGACGTAGAAGCTCGCGGCGAAGGGGACCGCCAGGCACAGGTGACCCAGCATGATGACAGCGCCCGCGACGGCGACCGTCTTGCGGGGGCCGAGCAGGCGGTCGGCGAACCAGCCGCCGGGCAGGGCGAGCAGGTACACGAGCGACAGGTACACCGCGTAGATCGCGCTCGCCGTGCCGCCGTTGAGGTGCAGGCCACCCGGAGCCACCAGGTACAGCGGGAGCAGGGCCCTCATGCCGTAGTAGGAGAAACGCTCCCACATCTCGGTCATGAAGAGAGTGGCCAGTCCGCGGGGGTGGCCGAAGAAGGTCTTCTCGGAACCGGGGGTGCCCGGTCGGACCGAGTCCTTCGTCAGGCTGGACGCCATGGTCGTTCCTTGCTGGTCGGGACGCGCGATTGAGCGTGCGCGCCCGGTGGGGGTGTGGCCGGCACCGGCGGGTCGGTCGTCCACCCCCACGCCCAGGGGGAGCCCGCCTCCGGATCACGGAAGCGGCGGACGGCGACCACCGGGATCCACGCCCCACACGCGTCGCTGCGCCCGGAGCCCGGCCAGAGGTCATTCCTTTCAAGGCTGATCGATCAGCCCGTACACAAAAGAGACCTTCAGCGTCGACTGCTCGCCAAAGGTCCCCGGTGCGTACTACAGGCGTTCAGGTCACCATACGGCAGGACACCGCCGGAAATGGAAGGACTTGAGACGCGGATCACAGGTGTCGCGGGAACCACACAACCGGTTTCGAAGGTCTCTTCCACGATCCCATCCCCAGTGCAATGGTTCGTACCAGCAGCGTACGAAGGTAAGAAGCCGGGAAGGCGATCACGCCCCGGCACCGTGGACGGGCGGACTACCATCACCTCATGACCCGTGTACTGCTCGCCGAGGACGACGCGTCCATCTCGGAGCCGCTGGCCCGCGCCCTGCGCCGGGAAGGTTACGAGGTCGAGGTGCGCGAGGACGGACCCGCCGCGCTCGACGCCGGAATGCAGGGCGGCGTCGACCTGGTCGTGCTGGACCTGGGCCTGCCCGGCATGGACGGCCTGGAGGTCGCCCGCCGGCTGCGGGCGGACGGTCACACCGTGCCGATCCTCATCCTCACCGCGCGGGCCGACGAGGTGGACACCGTCGTCGGCCTCGACGCGGGCGCCGACGACTACGTCACCAAGCCCTTCCGGCTCGCCGAACTGCTCGCCCGGGTGCGGGCGCTGCTGCGGCGCGGATCCGCCGAGCCGCAGCAGCCGCCGGCCACGCACGGGGTGCGCATCGACGTCGAGTCGCACCGCGCGTGGATGGGCGACGAGGAGCTCCAGCTGACCGCCAAGGAGTTCGACCTGCTGCGGGTCCTGGTGCGCGACGCCGGCCGCGTGGTCACCCGCGACCAGCTGATGCGCGAGGTCTGGGACACCACCTGGTGGTCGTCCACCAAGACCCTCGACATGCACATCTCCTGGCTGCGCAAGAAACTCGGAGACGACGCGGCGAACCCCCGGTACATCGCGACGGTGCGCGGCGTGGGCTTCCGCTTCGAGAAGAGCTGAGGGCTGCCGCTGGGGCCCGGCCGGCACGACGGATCGCGCCGCGGGGGCTCGGGCGGACGTCCGGCCGCCGGTCCGCCGTGACCGGCCGCGTCCGCGCGGCGGAGCCGCGTATCGATACGGCCCGCGCCCCCTTGGGCCGTCGCCCCGCTGGTACCGATAAAGCCGCCCCCCGGAGAATCCCGTGCGCCGACGTCTCATCCAGTCCACCCTCGCCGTCGTGCTGGTGGTGATCGCCGTCTTCGGTGTCTCGCTCGTCGCCGTCGAGACCCGCACCATCAGCGACAGCGCCCAGGAGCGGGTGGAGTCGGAGGCGGTTCGGCTCGCCAGCATCGTGGACAGCCGGCTCCTGGCCGCGGAGAACGTCAACGCGGACGTGCTGCGCAATCCGGTCAGCAAGGACCAGTACGCGGTCATCCGCATGCCCGGCCAGCCGCCCATAGAGATCGGCAGCAAGCCCGAGGGCGACACCATCCACTTCACGCAGCGGGGCGAGGAGGGCGAGACGGTCACCGTGCAGGAGCCCCGCTCCGCGGTGACCCGCGAGGTCGGCCGGACGCTGCTGATCATCGGGCTGGTCGCACTCCTCGCGGTGATCGCGGCCGTGCTGCTCGCCCTCAGGCAGGCGGGCCGGCTCGCCTCCCCGCTGACCGACCTCGCCGAGACCGCCGAGCGCCTCGGCTCCGGCGACCCGCGCCCGCGGCACAAGCGGTACGGCGTGCCCGAGCTGGACCGGGTCGCCGATGTGCTGGACGCCTCCGCCGAGCGGATCGCGCGCATGCTGACCGCCGAGCGGCGCCTCGCGGCCGACGCCTCGCACCAGCTGCGCACCCCGCTCACCGCCCTGTCCATGCGGCTGGAGGAGATCACCCTCACCGACGACCCGGAGACGGTGAAGGAGGAGGCCACCATCGCGCTGACGCAGGTGGAGCGGCTGACCGATGTGGTGGAGCGGCTGCTGACCAACTCGCGCGATCCGCGCACCGGCTCCGCGGTCGCCTTCGACCTGGACGAGGTCATCCAGCAGCAGCTCGCCGAGTGGCGGCCCGCCTACCGCAGCGCCGGCCGGGCCATCGTCAGCTCCGGCAAGCGGCACCTGACGGCGGTGGGCACGCCGGGAGCGGTCGCCCAGGTGCTGGCCGCGCTGATCGAGAACTCACTGATGCACGGCGGCGGCACGGTGGCCCTGCGCACCCGGGTCACCGGCAACCAGGCCGTGATCGAGGTGACGGACGAGGGGCCGGGGGTGCCGGCCGACCTCGGCGCGCGGATCTTCGAGCGGACGATCAGCGGGCGGAACTCCACGGGCATCGGCCTGGCCGTCGCGCGGGACCTCGCGGAGGCCGACGGCGGCCGGCTGGAGCTGCTCCAGGCGCAGCCCCCGGTCTTCGGCCTGTTCCTCTCCCGCACGCCCCCGGAGCGCCAGGCGCAGGAGGAGCACCGCACGACGGTCCGCTGAGGGCCGGGCGCGGCGCCGCACGTGACCCGGCCCGGAGGCCGCGGCCGCAGACCGCCGGGAAAGGTCCCCTCCGGGACCGCTCAGGGACCGTTACGGAACCCGCTGGCGCGGCGCGGACCGCCGCGGCTCCTGCTTCAGAATCGATTCCGCACTCGCCACGGCCTCCCCGGCCGGCAGCGCCCGGAACACCCAGGTGCGGTAGGACCAGAACCGGAACAGCGTCGCCACGCCGATGCCGACGAACTTGAAGATGTTGCTCTGCAGCGGGGTGTCCCACCCGAAGCTGTACGTCGCCAGGTACAGCAGACCGTTCTCGATCACCAGGCCGGCCGCGCTGAACAGCAGGAACAGCACCAGTTCCCGGGTGCGCCGGCCCTTGTCGCGGTCGCGGTAGGTCCAGTACCGGAAGCCGACGTAGTTGAAGACGATGGCGACGACGGTCGCGACGACGCTCGCCCGGACCACCGGCAGGTCGGAGAGGTTCCGGACCAGGTTGAACACACCGAGGTTGACGAGGACCCCGGCGCCGCCGACGGCGCCGAATTTGACCAACTCGCGTACGAGCCGTTGCAGCCTCGCGGAACGAGGTTCCATGGCTGGGCAGCTCCCGTCGGTAGGGTTCGTCAACCCCGTCATGCTAGCCGTGCGGGCCCCCTCGTGCCCATGGACCGGCCCACACCCGGGGAACCGGTCGGAAAACAGGCCGGGAAGAGGCGGGAAAGCGTCGGGTAAGAGTTCGGGTGAGGGATGCGATCCGGCCGCCCCCGTGTGGCCGATACGCTAGGGGGGTGACGTTCCCGGTAGTCGGCATGGTCGGCGGGGGGCAGCTCGCGCGTATGACGCACGAGGCGGGCATCCCGTTGGGCATCAGGTTCAAGCTTCTCAGTGACACCCCTCAGGATTCCGCGGCGCAGGTCGTGAGCGATGTCGTCATCGGCGACTACCGCGACCTGGACACGCTGCGCGAGTTCGCGCGCGGATGTGACGTGATCACCTTCGATCACGAGCACGTCCCCACCGAGCATCTACGGGCCCTGGAGGCGGACGGCATTCCCGTGCGTCCGGGGCCCGAGGCGCTGGTGCACGCCCAGGACAAGGGCGTGATGCGCGCGAAGCTCGACGCGATCGGCATCCCGTGCCCCCGGCACCGGATCGTGGCCGACCCGCAGGACGTGGTGCGGTTCGCGGCCGAGGGCGACGGCTTCCCCGTCGTCCTCAAGACCGTCCGCGGCGGCTACGACGGCAAGGGCGTGTGGGTCGTGGAGAGTGCCGAGGAGGCGGCCGAGCCGTTCCGCGCCGGCGTCCCCGTCCTCGCCGAGGAGAAGGTCGACTACGTCCGCGAGCTGGCCGCCAACGTCGTCCGCTCCCCGCACGGCCAGGCCGTCGCCTACCCGGTGGTGGAGTCCCGGCAGGTGAACGGCGTCTGCGACACCGTGATCGCGCCCGCCCCCGACCTGCCCGAGGAGCTGGCCCTGCACGCCGAGCGGCTGGCCCTGACCATCGCCAAGGAACTGGGCGTAGTCGGACACCTCGCCGTCGAGCTGTTCCAGACCCGCGACGGCCGCATCCTGGTCAACGAGCTGGCGATGCGCCCGCACAACTCCGGCCACTGGTCCATGGACGGCGCGATCACCTCGCAGTTCGCCAACCACGTCCGCGCGGTCCTGGACCTGCCGCTGGGCGACCCCCGTCCGCGCGCCAAGTGGACGGTCATGGTCAACGTCCTGGGCGGCGACTTCCCGGACATGTACTCCGCCTACTTGCACTGCATGGCCCGCGACCCCAAGCTCAAGATCCACATGTACGGCAAGGACGTGAAGCCCGGCCGCAAGGTCGGACACGTCAACACCTACGGCGACGACCTGGACGACGTGCTGGAGCGCGCCCGTCACGCAGCCGGCTACCTGAGAGGCACGATCACCGAATGAGCCCCGTTGTTGGCATCGTCATGGGGTCGGACTCGGACTGGCCCGTCATGGAGGGCGCCGCCAAGGCCCTGGACGAGTTCGAGATCGCCTACGAGGTCGACGTCGTCTCCGCGCACCGCATGCCCCGCGAGATGATCACCTACGGCGAGCAGGCCGCCGACCGCGGACTGAAGGCGATCATCGCGGGCGCGGGCGGCGCCGCCCACCTGCCCGGCATGCTCGCCTCCGTCACCCCGCTGCCGGTCATCGGCGTGCCCGTGCCGCTGAAGTACCTGGACGGCATGGACTCGCTGCTGTCCATCGTGCAGATGCCGGCCGGTGTCCCGGTCGCCACGGTCTCCGTCGCCGGCGCCCGCAACGCCGGTCTGCTCGCGGCCCGGATGCTCGCCGCGCACGACGAGGAGCTGCTGCACCGGATGCGCGACTTCCAGCAGGACCTCAACGACCAGGCCACCGAGAAGGGCAAGCGGCTGCGCGCCAAGGTCGAGGGCACGAGCGGCTTCGGCTTCGGGAAGTGACCGGCATGGGCGCGCTGGAGGAGGCCCGGGAGCTGCTGCGCGAGTTCCCGGTCGTCGACGGGCACAACGACCTGCCGTGGGCGCTGCGCGAGCAGGTCCGCTACGACCTCGACGCCCTGGACATCGCCGGGGACCAGCGCGACCGGCTGCACACCGACCTGCCGCGGCTGCGCGCCGGCGGGGTCGGCGCCCAGTACTGGTCGGTGTACGTGCCGGCCGAGCAGCCGGACCCGGTCGCGGCCACCCTGGAGCAGATCGACTGCGTCCACCGGATGCTCCGGCGCTACCCGGCGGACCTGGCGCCCGCGCGGGCCGCCGCCGACCTGGAGACGGCCCGTGCCGAGGGCCGGATCGCCTCCCTCATGGGTGCCGAGGGCGGCCACTCCATCGCCAACTCCCTGGGCACCCTGCGCGCCCTGTACGCGCTCGGCGTGCGCTACATGACGCTCACCCACAACTCCAACGTGGACTGGGCGGACTCCGCGACCGACGAGCCCAGGGCGGGCGGCCTGACCGCCTTCGGCCGCGAGGTGGTCCGCGAGATGAACCGGCTCGGCATGCTGGTCGACCTCTCCCATGTGGCCGCCACCACCATGCGGGACGCGCTGGACGCCTCCGCCGCGCCGGTGATCTTCTCGCACTCCTCGTCCCGCGCGGTCTGCGACCACCCGCGCAACATCCCCGACGACGTCCTGGAGCGGCTGCCCGCCAACGGGGGCGTGGCGATGGTGACGTTCGTGCCCAAGTTCGTGCTCCAGGCCGCCGTCGACTGGACGGCCGCCGCCGACGACAACCTGCGCGCCCACGGTCTGCACCACCTGGACACCGGCCCGGAGGCGATGCGGCTGCACCGCGCCTTCGAGGAGCGCCACCCGCGCCCGGTCGCCACGGTGTCCACGGTGGCCGACCACCTGGACCACATGCGCGAGGTGGCCGGCATCGACCACCTGGGCATCGGCGGCGACTACGACGGCACCGCGTTCACCCCGGACGGCCTGGACGACGTGTCCGGTTACCCGAACCTCCTCGCCGAGCTGCTGGACCGCGGCTGGTCCCGGACCGACCTGGCCAAGCTGACCTGGCGGAACGCGGTACGGGTACTGGGCGCGGCGGAGGACGTGGCCCGCGATCTCCAGACCGCCCGCGGCCCCTCCCTCGCCACCATCGAGGAGCTGGACGGCACACCCGGCGGGAGCTGACCGGGGTACCCCGAACGCCCCACTCACCAGGAGGTCCCGCGCGCTCCGTGCGACCGTGTCGGTACGCCGGCCACAGCCCGCCGTAGCTCGCGACCGGCGTTGCCGCCGCCGACGTACGGAGCCCGCCATGGCCGACCTCCAGGACGACATCCCCCGCACGACCGAGGTGGGCGAGGACGACGGCCTGCCGGACGACCCCTTCCGCCTCCCGCCGGCCGGGGACCTGCTGGAGCGGGCCCGCGCCCTGCTCGCCGGGCACCCGGTCGCCGACGGCTACAGCGGCCTGCCCTGGGCCCTGCGCCATCTGCCCGGCTACGACCTCCAGCTGGGCGAGGCCGCCGTCGACACGGACGTGCCCCGGATGCGCGCCGGGCACGTCGGCGCGCTGTTCTGGTCGCTGCACCTGCCCGAACGGCCGGCCGGCGAGCGCCCGGTGGCGGCGACCCTGGAACAGCTGGACCTGGTGCGCTCGGTCGTCGAGGCGCACCCCGAGGGCCTGCGCCTGGTGCGCACCGCCGGGCAGGTCATCGACGCCCGCAACCGGGGCCGGGTCGCGGTGCTGCTCGGCCCCGCGCACGGCGCCGCGCTGGACGGCTCCCTCGCCGTCCTGCGCGTCCTGCACGCCCTCGGCCTGCGCGTCCTCACCCTCGCCGGCACCGCCTGGGCGGGGCCGTCCGGGCTCACCCGGTTCGGGGAGGAGGTGGTGCGCGAGATGAACCGGCTCGGGGTGCTCGCCGATGTCACCGGCGCCTGCCCGGCCACCGTCCAGCGCGCCCTCGCCCTGTCCAAGACCCCGGTGCTGTGGACCCGCTCGGCCGCCCGCGCCCTGCGCCCGCACCCCGCCAATCTGCCCGACGAGCTGCTGGCCGCCCTGGGCCGGGCCAAGGGCCTGTGCATGGTGCCGCTGACCGCCGAGCAGACCGGCCCGGCCGTCCCGGACGTCGCCGACCACCTCGACCACATCCGTGACGTGGCAGGCCCCGAGTGCGTCGGCCTGTCCGGTACCTACGACTCCGGGGCCGTCCACCCCCGCGAACTCGCCGATGCCTCCCGCTACCCGCACCTGATCGCCGAACTGCTCCGGCGCGGCTGGTCCGAGACCGAACTGGCCCTGCTGACCTGGGGAAACGTCCAGCGGGTCCTGCGCAGCGCGGACTTCACGGCCCGCGCCGCCCAGCACCGCCGGGAGGCCCCGACCCTGCGGTTCACCGACCTGGACGTGCCTTAGGCGGCTACGACCGCTCGATCCGGCACAGGCAGAACGGATGCCCGGCCGGGTCGGCGTACACCTGGAAGTGCTTCTTCTCGCGCTCCTCCAGGTCCAGCGGACGGGCGCCGAGCGCGAGCACCCGCTCGTGGGCGGCGTCGACATCGGCCCAGGTCGGGCCCGCGTCGAAGTCGAGGTGGAGCTGCTGGCCGTTGTGGTCGGCGCGCGGCCACTCCGGCGGGGTGTGGCCCTCGGCCCGCTGGAAGGCCAGCCGGGGCCCGCCAGGCACCTGGAGGACGACCCAGTCGTCGTCCTCCGGCTCCGGGGTGCCCCCGGCCACCGCCGCGTAGAAGGCGGCCAGGGCGTGCGGGTCGGGGCAGTCGAGCACGATGTTGCGGAAACGGGCCACGGTTGCCATGTGTCCTCCGGTTTCTTGTCCAGGACGTCTCAGCCGGCACAGAGGCAGAACGGGTGCCCCGCCGGGTCGGCGTAGACACGGAAGCTGCGGGACCGGTCGGCGGTGTCCAGCGGCCTGGCGCCCAGCTCCAGCGCCTCCTTCTCGGCCGCGTCCAGGTCCGGCACGGTCAGGTCCAGGTGGAACTGCTGGGAGTGGTCGGCCGCGGGCCACTCGGGCGGCACGAACCCGGGCGCCCGCTGGAAGGCCAGCGTCGGGCCACCGGGCACCTTCAGGTCCACCCACTCGTCGTCCCCCTCCAGCGTGCCGCCCAGCACACCGGCGTAGAAGCCGGCCAGGGCACGGGGGTCGGGACAGTCCAGGACCACGGCTTCGAGCTTGGCGAGAGCCATGACTACCTCCTCGGAGTTACCTGCAATGCCGAGTAACCGGTAACGGTTACTGCATGCTCCCCCAGAAGCGGTAACGTCGCAAGCATGAGCGAGAGATCCGCCGCTCCGGGCGGCTTGGCGCTGGTCGAGTCGCTGGTGAACACGCTCGACATCGCCGCGGGCACCGACGCGCTGGACACGCGGGAGGGCCGCGCCGGGCTGGGCATCACCAAGGACGGCGTCGCCGAGGCCCGCGAGCTGCGCGAGTCGCTGCGGGCCGCGCTGCTCGCCCACGCCGGCCATCCGCCGCACCGCGCCGTCACCCCGCTCGGCACCCTCCTCGCCCGGGCCCCGCTGTACGTCGCCGTGGACGACCACGACGGCTCCGCCCGCCTGGCGCCCGCCACGGCGGGCCCGCTGCTCTCCCGCGTCGCCGCCGCCGTCGCCGAGGCGCTCGTCGCCGGCACCTGGACCAGACTCAAGGCGTGCGAGTCCGACACCTGCCACTGGGCGTACTACGACCGCAGCCCCGCCCGGCGCGGACGCTGGTGCTCGATGCAGGTCTGCGGGGCCCGCGCCAAGATGCGCCGCTACCGCGCGAAGAGCCCCTGACCCCCGGCACGTTGGTGCACAATGCGCACAGCCCCCGGTTCGGCCGACTGAGCCTCGGCCGAACCGGGGGCGCTTCCCCCTCGGGTCCGCGGGTGTTACGCCGTCGGCCGCCCCATGGCCCGGTACGTCCAGCCCGCCCGGCGCCACAGCTCCGGGTCGAGGGTGTTGCGGCCGTCGAGCAGCACCCGGGCCGCCGCCACCTCGCCCAGCGCCTCCGGGTCCAGCTCGCGGAACTCCCGCCACTCGGTCAGGTGCAGGACGACATGGGCGCCCCGGACGGCCTCCTCCGCGGTGTCGGCGTAGCCCAGGGTCGGGAAGACCTTGCGGGCGTTGGCCATGCCCTTCGGGTCGTACACCGTCACCTGGCCGCCCTGGAGGTGGATCTGCCCGGCCACGTTCAGCGCGGGCGAGTCGCGTACGTCGTCCGAGTCCGGCTTGAAGGTGGCGCCGAGCACCGCGACCCGCTTGCCGAGGAAGGAGTCGCCACCCAACGCCTCCCGGGCCATCTCCACCATCTGGCCGCGCCGGCGCATGTTGATGGAGTCGATCTCGCGCAGGAAGGTCAGCGCCTGGTCGGCGCCCAGCTCGCCGGCGCGGGCCATGAACGCCCGGATGTCCTTGGGCAGGCAGCCGCCGCCGAAACCGATCCCCGCGCGCAGGAACTTGCGGCCGATCCGATCGTCGTGGCCGATGGCCTCCGCGAGCTTCGCCACGTCACCGCCGGCCGCCTCGCACACCTCCGCCATCGCGTTGATGAAGGAGATCTTGGTGGCGAGGAAGGAGTTCGCGGCCGTCTTCACCAGCTCGGCGGTCGGGAAGTCGGTGACGACGAACGGCGTGCCCTCGGCCACCGGCGTCGCGTACACCTCGCGCAGCAGCTTCTCGGCGCGCTCGCCGCGGACACCGACCACGATCCGGTCCGGGTGCAGGGTGTCCTGGACGGCGAAGCCCTCACGCAGGAACTCCGGGTTCCAGGCCAGCTCGGCGTCCGCGCCCGCCGGGGCGTGCTCGGCGAGGTAGGCCGCCAGCCGCTCGGCGGAGCCCACCGGCACGGTCGACTTGCCCACGACCAGGGCCGGGCCGTGCAGATGCGGGGCGAGGGAGGCGATCGCGGAGTCCACGTACGACATGTCGCAGGCGTACTCGCCGTGCTTCTGGGGGGTGTTGACGCACACGAAGTGCACATCGCCGAAGGCGCCGGCCTCGGCCCAGTCCGTGGTGAACCGCAGCCGCCCGGTCGATCCCTCGATCCCGGCGACGTGCTTGCGCAGCAGTTCCGTGAGCCCCGGCTCGTACATCGGGGTCTCGCCGCGCTCCAGCAGGGCGATCTTCTCGGGTACGACGTCCAGACCCAGCACCTCGAAGCCCAGCTCGGCCATGGCCGCGGCGTGTGTGGCGCCGAGGTAGCCGGTGCCGATCACGGTGATCTTCAGGCTCATGGGTGCTCCAGCTCGGGTCCGTCGGTCGTGCGCGGTCATGCGGGCCCGAGCATATCCGGGCCTCTGGCCGGGCACTTTTCCCGCTGTCGCGTAGCTCACGTAGGCGGCTGGGGGCCGGACCTCTAAAATTTGAGTTACTTAACGGTAATTAGCGTCAGTATCACTGCGTCTTTGGAGCGTGAGTGCCCGTGGCCGGATCGGCTGACTTCGACCTGTACCGCCCGTCCGAGGAGCACGACATGCTCCGGGACGCCGTCCGTTCCCTGGTCGAGGCGAAGATCGCGCCGTACGCCGCGGCGGTGGACGAGGAGGCCCGCTTCCCGCAGGAGGCCCTCGACGCCCTGGTGGCGAACGACCTGCACGCCGTGCACGTCCCCGAGGAGTACGGCGGCTCCGGCGCCGACGCGCTCGCCACGGTGATCGTGATCGAGGAGGTAGCCCGCGCCTGTGTCTCCTCCTCGCTCATCCCGGCGGTGAACAAGCTGGGCTCGCTCCCGGTGATCCTCTCCGGCTCCGAGGAGCTGAAGAAGAAGTACCTGGGCCCGCTGGCCAAGGGCGACGCGATGTTCTCGTACTGCCTCTCCGAGCCGGACGCGGGCTCGGACGCGGCCGGCATGAAGACCAAGGCCGTCCGCGACGGCGACCACTGGGTGCTCAACGGCGTCAAGCGCTGGATCACCAACGCGGGCGTCTCCGAGTACTACACGGTGATGGCCGTGACGGACCCCTCCAAGCGCTCCAAGGGCATCTCCGCCTTCGTCGTGGAGAAGTCCGACGAAGGCGTCTCCTTCGGCGCGCCGGAGAAGAAGCTCGGCATCAAGGGCTCCCCGACCCGCGAGGTCTACTTCGACAACGTCCGCATCCCCGCCGACCGCATGATCGGCGAGGAGGGCACCGGCTTCATGACGGCCATGAAGACCCTGGACCACACCCGCATCACCATCGCCGCCCAGGCCCTCGGCGTCGCCCAGGGCGCCTTCGACTACGCCAAGGGCTACGTCCAGGAGCGCAAGCAGTTCGGCAAGCCGATCGCCGACTTCCAGGGCATCCAGTTCATGCTCGCCGACATGTCGATGAAGATCTCGGCGGCCCGCGCCCTCACCTACCAGGCCGCCGCCGCCTCCGAGCGCGGCGACGCCGACCTCACCTACCTGGGCGCCGCCGCCAAGTGCTTCGCCTCCGACGTCGCCATGGAGGTCACCACCGACGCCGTCCAGCTCCTCGGCGGCTACGGCTACACCCGCGACTACCCGGTGGAGCGCATGATGCGCGACGCCAAGATCACCCAGATTTATGAAGGTACAAATCAGGTTCAGCGGATCGTCATGGCTAGGAACCTTCCGTAGCAGGATTTTTGCAGGTCAGAGGCGGTTCTGAGGCTCCGGAGGAGCGGCTCTCGGCTTTCTGCCCGTTGCGGCCTGATCAGGGCCGTTCATGGGCGTCATGCTGGGGGAATCCTGGGGAGCTGGCGACTCGAAAACACCCGCTGACCAGCACAAACGAACGCAGCCCCCGGCGAGTTGCCGGGGGCTGTTGTCGTGTGGGGATCAGGCGACCTCTGACGCGTCTGTGGGGTCGTCGGGGTCATCGGCGCCGGGCGTCAGCATGGTTGCGATGGCAGCCCGGCCGCGCTGCTCGGCGCCTTCGAAGATGTAGTGGTAGTGCTCCCTGAGCACGTCCGTGCTGCTGTGGCCCATCCAGTCCGCCACATCGTTCTCAGGGACTCCGGCGTACAGCAGGCGAGAGCCGTAGTAGTGCCGGAGCGAGTGGGGCTTGCAGTAGGTCACTCCGCCCTTGTCCAGCGCCACCATCCAGATCTTCGGGTAGAAGTACGACGCGTACAGGTACCCCGTCCGCGTCACGTTCGGGAAGAGGAGTCGTTCCGGCCCCCATACACCGTGGTTCTTGATGTGTCGCCGCAGTTCGAAGGCGACGTTGGGCGGCAGGGGGACGATGCGCCCCGGCTCTTCCTCATCCCGCGCCTTGATGTGCCGCCGCTGAAGAGCGCTGTTCTTGCCTGACTCGGTCTCCCCGTCCTCGGTGATCTGGAAGTCCACTCGAAGGGTCTCGGCCTTGAAGTCGACCTGATCGCGGGAGACGGCCATGGCTTCGCCCAGCCGCAGGCCACACCCTGCCATCAGCCACAGCATCGCGCGGTAGCGGGGAGGGCAGGCTTCCAGCATCGCCAGCACTTCCCGCGTTGTGAGCCGACGACTCTTGCTCTTGTGCTCCCGGATCTCCTTGGCGCGGCTCCCGGCCCCCTTGACCTTCTTGCAGGGGTTCCGCCCGATGATCTCGTTTACGACAGCCCAGTCCATCATTCCGGAGAAGAACGAGAACCGCTGACGCCGCGTCCGGGCCGAGAGCTTGCGGTCCCGCTCCATCCACAAGAGCCACTGCTCAATGTCGGCGACCTTCAGAGACACGATGGAACGGGCCTTGAAGAACGGCTCAATGGTCGTGTTGAGGATGGACCGGTACTGCTTCTTGGTGCTGTTCTCCAGCTTCCGTCGGCCGTCCAGGCCGGTGAGTTGGTGGGTGGTGACCCGATTCCCGAACCGGCCAAGGTGGACCGCTCCGGGTTGAGTGAGCGGGAGCGGAACCGTGCCGTGCGGGCGTGGGCCCGAAAGAACGGCTATGCCGTGCCCACCAAGGGACGCATTCCCATGCATGTCCGTCACGCCTACGAACTCACCCACAAGGAAGCGTCGGAGGGAAAAGCGGCTGCGGCCTGAGTGCCGCCCCCGCCGTGCCGGGCGCGGAGTGCGCCCGGCCTCCCCGGCCGCTGGCCACCCAACCATCCCTCTTCGAGATTGAGGCAGCATGAGCACGCCCGTTCTGTACGGTCTCATCGGTCACGCCGTCCGCAGGATCACCCCCTTTCTGGAAGCGGACCCCTTGGGGGTGTACGTGGCCTCTCTCTCGATGTGGTCGGCCGCTATCGGCGGCACGGTCAAGGTCTCCTCCCGTGGCAGTGCCCGGCCCGTTCTGCTGTGGTCGGCACTGGTGGCCGGAACGGGCAGGGGGAAGGGGACCGCGCTGCGGGCTGCGCATCACGTCGTGGACAAGGCGCTGGGCCGTTTCATAGCCACTCACACCACGTCCGGGATCACGTCCGGGGCGAGCATGGTGAATCACCTGTGGGAGCAGCAGGAAGCGACAGCGGAAACCGAGCACGGGCGTGATGTGAGGGCGTTCGTGTGTGAGGAAGAGTGGTCGGAAGTCCTCCGCAGGGTGAAGCGGGACGCATCGTTCACGACCAAGCTGCGGACGGCGTGGGACGGGGCCACGCTGCGCAACACGACCAAGGATCAGGCCCAGGAAGTACGCGACCTCGCCATGGTCCTGCACTGCCACGTAACCCCGTCCGACTGGACCAAGTACGTGGGCGAGTCGGAGGCGGCGGGAGGGTCGTACAACCGCATCCTTCCCTTCCTGCTCGGTTCGGTCCCGCTGCTGGACGACGACCGGGTAAGCCTGCCCGAGGTGGACGGACGGGACCTTGCCGACGCCTACGGTTGGGCCACCGCCCGGCCGCGTGTGATCACACTCGCGGAGGATGCCCGGCCGCTGTGGCGGATCGTGCGCCGCTACGCCCGCATCCTGGGTGAGACCCTGCCCGAGGGACAGGCGGTTTTCATCGAGCGGACGGCAGAACAGACACTCCGAGTTGCGGCATGCCTGGCAGCGTCCGAATGCTCAGAGCACATCACGGAAGAGATGCTGTCGGCCGCCTTCACACTCGTGCGCAGGTCTGTCCAGGACGCCGTCCGCATCACCAAGGGAGCAACCTCCCCGAAGGTGAAGCGGCAGCCGCTCAGCCTTGAGGACAAGGTTCGGGCCCGGATCGAAATGCACGGGGGCCGGGCCACGTCCTCCCAGGTGCTCCCGTACGTAGGGGCGACCGCCGCTGAGGTCAAGGCACTGGCCGGAATCGTCGTCACCGTGGAACGGGCGGGGAAGACCGGCCGACCGGCCACCGTCTTCTCACTCCGTGACGACACTTCCCGTCACGCTGCGCCGCAGCCGGCCCGCACCTACAGCAACGAGAACCGGGACACTTCTCGTCACGCGGAGGCCTAGCCGGCCAGCGCGGAGCGTGAGCAGAACCGTGCTCGGGTCGTCCGCCTGGACGCCTACCGTGTGGAACCCAAGCAGGCGGCCTCTGAGCCCGAGCAGCAACCAAAGGGGTTGGAGCCGCTCGCAGACTTCAACCCCTTCCGCGCCCTGCTGTAACCAACCGCAGAAGCCCCGGCCGCGTCGGCCGGGGCTTCTTTCGTTGCTTCGACTACGCGACTGGGCAGGGCAGCTCAGGCATCGAGCGATTCGGGAAGCACGTCACCACTGCCAGGGACAGATACGAGGGGCGCTCCAGACAGAAGCCATAGGACACATCCGTACCCGAGTGCAGTTGCTCAGCAGCAGCGCTCACCAGTCGGGCCAGGCGGGTTGTGTCCCGGTCACGCTCAGAGGCGAACCGGGGCGCGAACTCAGTCAGCCGTTCCCCGATCCATCCCGCTGCTTCCTTGGCCTCGTCCCAGGTTCCACGAACTAACGAGCGGGGCTTGATGAGCCAGTACGCCGTCTCCAGCGGTGGCAGGTCAGACGTGGGGAACTCCGCTGCCACCTCTCGGTAGCGCTGGATCAGTTCGGGTTTGCTGCCGGGCGGGGGCGGCTCGGGGTGCGGGGGCCGCCGTAGGGCTTCCTGGTCGAAGCGTTCTCTCGGGCCGACCCACAGATAGCCGTGATGGTGGTGCACCAGTCGATTCCCGTTCGATGGTGGGGGGGGTTGCGGAACCAACCGGCCCGGCCTGTGTGGAGGGGAGGCCGGGCCGGTTGGCGAGGCGGAGGGTCAGACGTTCAGACCGAACCGCGCCGGGTCGATCCCGGCCGCGTCCAGTTCCTCCGTGGTGAACCGCAGCGGCTGCGCGTCCGGCCGCTTGCTGTCGCCCAGAGCCCAGGCGTCGTCACCGATCCGGGCCAGGGTCACGCACCCTTCGGTGCAGGGGCCGCCACACGCCTTCACGAACGAGGCCCCGTCGATGTCGAGCGCGTACAGGTCGGTTCCGTTCAGCATCACTGCACCTTCCTGCTAACTAATCGCGGCCAGGGCTGACCGCCGCCGCCCGTTCGGGCGGGAGTCAAAGGGGAGAGCCGCTCAGCGGTCGGAACGCTTGCCGGACTCGACGCACTGCGCGCACTTGCACGGCGGCCACGCTGAAGTCATCAGAGGTGCCAGATCGTCGCTCGCCGACACTGCCCGCTCGGGCTCCCACGTTCGCCCGGAGTCACGGGAAACGCGCATCGTCATCAGCGGTCGATCAGTGAACAGCCGCTGCGCCGCTCCCCTGCGCGTCACTCGTGCACCTCAGCTTGGTGGCGGCGGAGCCTCACGTTGCCGTCTGAAACCCCGCTGTGGTCCCCCGCGGATCGCGCGTTCTCGCGAGCGACCGAGAGTGAGAGGCAGGTACGGCAACCAGGCTTAGGAGATGGCTCACTTCGCCCCTCCATCAGGCTGATTGCCGATGCGGTCGACACTGGATCGGAAGTTCTCTCTTCGCTCCCCATGACGCCATGTTCGGCTGGCCGAGGGCGTGCCTCTAGGGTGTTTCCTGTTCTCGCAAAAAGTCGTTTCGGATGTCTTCGAGCAGGCCCCGCATTCGGTCACCTGACAGAGCTACGGCTGCGAACCCATCAAACTTACCTACGTACAGCCCAACGTCTCTGGGGTCCGTAACGACGACTTCAGCGTGCACGGTCTCTATCGTCACCATGTGGTCATCGCGAATGACGAATGCGTGATTGGCGATGTCCCGTTGTTGAATAGCCAGGGGTACGACTCGAATATCCACGTGAGACATTCGCGATATGGAGGCGATGCGGTCGAGTTGCGCCGCCATCATCTGTGGGGGGACGATTCTCCACCTCAGCACGGGTTCCGTGATGACGAACTGAAGTGATTTCGTGCTGTCATAGAGAACCGCTTGCCGTTCAAGTCTTCCGTTGATCGTGCGCGTGACGGCGTCTTCACTCAGGTTGTGCCGTTTCAGAACGGCACGGATGTACTCGGGGGTTTGAAGCAGGCCGGGGACCAGGGCCGGTTGAAAGAGCCGCAGCGTCGACATCTGGGCTTCCAGGGCCTTGGCGGCTTGCTGCCCTTTGTGGACGCCGATGCGCTTCAGTAGCCGCCACGCTGTCGCTTCCGTCGCCGATGCTCGGGCGGCCTCCGTGTACTCGGCCTTGACCTCATCTGAGACGCCGATGGCGGTCAGGATGCGTTCAACGTCCGTGGCGCTCGGTGCGAGCTTGGCATTCTCGATCTTGGACAGCTTGGACGGAGACATGAGGGCGCTGCGGGCCACTGCCTTGGCTTCCTTTCCGGATGCCATTCGCAGCGCCCGCAGCGCGGCCCCAATCTGTGCTCTGTTCACGCCCCGTACTTGGCCCACCATTCGGTGAATGGTTCTGCGTGCGCAAGTGCCGTGTCACGGTACCTGACGAACTCCGCTGCCCGGTCTGGCTCCAGCACCTGCGAACCCAGGTACTTTCCTGCCCCGTCGTAGTTCATCACGGCCACGGAATTCGAGTCGAAGCACCAGAAGTCCGGCACGCCGGGCAGGGGACTGGGTTTGTCGGTGATGTCGAGGATGAAGAACTCTTCGCCCCCGGTCATGTTTTTCCGGTAGCCCCACCCGAGTTCGAAGCAAAGATAGTCCGTGAGCGGGCGCCACAGAATGTGCACCCTATAGACCCGCTTTCCCTTTTCGGTGTGCGAGCGCAGTTCCTCCACCCACCCGGCGTTGTAGTCATCCGGCTGCGGCTCTCCGGCCAGGTAGGCGTGGTACGCGTCCACATTCCCGGACTTGCTGTAGTCGTCCAGGGTCTCCAGGCGGAAAGCCTCATACTCGAACGAGTCGAAGAGGTCACCGAGGGTCTTAGATGAGGTTGTCACGGACGGCCTTCTGGAGCAGTTCCATCGGGATCTCGACCAGGGTTTCGTGAGCGGGAATCTGAAGCCCGTGGTCGGTCGGCGTCTCGCCTTGCACCAGGAAGGTGCCACGATCCGTCGCGTAGATCGTCGGGCAGTCCTTGATGTCGCACGTGCTGACCAGCTTGGTGACCTTCATGGTCCGGGTTCCCCTCTCCCACGCTGCTGCCAGTTCCCCGCATCTGGGTTGATGCTCCCGAGGCCGGGGCGCGCGGGTCAAGCGATCACGGTTGACGGAACGGGAAACCGCGTAACCTCCCGCATGCCTGCTCGTCCACTGCCCATCCGGTTGTGCCTCTGCTGCGGCTGGTCCCACCTGGACAGACTCTTGATCATCATGGGGAAATGCTGGGGAGCCTCCCTCTGAGAGGGGTGTTCGCCCAGGTCACGGCCGTATGGTCTGTTAAGCACCCAGATCTACGAGGGCACCAACCAGGTCCAGCGGATCGTCATGGCACGGAACCTGCCGTAACCGTCCGGCGTTCCGCGGTTTTCCGGAAGGCGCCCGGCCGGGCGCCTTCCTTCTTTCGGGGCCGACGGCGAGGCGATGACCCAGGCGGTGCTGTGAGCCGCGAGCCGCAGGCCGGCGAGGGGTCGTCGGCCCGACATGCGGGGCGGCGGGAGGGGACGTAGGACGGAAGAACACGGGGTCCGCCCCGGGCCCCCGCCTCCCCAGGAGGAGCCATGACCCAGTCACCGGCGATGCCTGCCCTCACGCAGCAGATGCAGGACTGCATCGACGCCTGCATGGACTGCCACAGCGTCTGCGAGGAGACCATGAGCTCCTGCATGCAGCAGGGCGGTCAGCAGCAGATGCAGATCATGCGCGCGCTGATGGACTGCTCCGAGACCACCCGCATGTGCGCCGACATGATGATGCGCCGCTCGCCCCTCCACACCGACATGTGCGCGCTGTGCGCCAAGGCGTGCGACACGTGCGCCGAGGCGTGTACCGCCATGCCGGACGACCAGCAGCTGACGCGCTGTGCGGAGGCGTGTCGCCGCTGTGCCGAGAGCTGCCGGGCGATGGCGGGCGCCGGCCGCATGTAGTTTCACACCGACACGGCCGGGGGCACCCGGCCGGGCGCCCCCGGCCCCCGCTACCCCGCTGCCTGGTTCCCGGCTAGTTCCCGGAGACGGTGACCTTCTCGTCGTTGTTCAGCTCGTCCACCAGCGTCTTCACCTTGGCCTTGTCCCAGACCAGGTTCCCGCCCGCGGAGCCGGAGATCGGCATGTTCATCGAGGTGCCGTCACCGCCGCTGACGCCCTTCATCGCCCAGAACATCGACGCCAGGTCCCACAGCGACATGTCCTTGTCGACGATCAGGGAGTCCAGGCCCGCGCCCATGGTGGGGTAGAACTTGAACGGGTTCAGGATCGTCGACGGCGTCGCCACCTGGTGGGCCAGGGCGGCGAGGAACTTCTGCTGGTTCTTGGTCCGCTGGAGGTCGGAGGCGGCGAACGCGTGCCGGGTGCGCACGAACGCGAGGGCCTCCTGGCCGTTCAGCGTCTGCTTGCCGGCCTCGAAGTCGGCGCCCGACCACTTGTCCTTGAAGGCCTTCTCGATGTCGATCTCGACGCCGCCCACCGCGTCCACGATGCTGGCGAAGCCCTGGAAGCCGATCTCCACGTAGTGGTCGATGCGCAGCCCGGTGTTGGCCTCGATCGTGCGGACCAGCAGCGTCGGCCCGTCCTCGGCATAGGTGGCGTTCAGCTTGGTGTGCCGGCCCTGCGCCGGGAAGACCTTCCCGGACGTCGACCCCTGGTACGACGGCACCACCACGTCCGAGTCGCGCGGCAGCGAGATCAGCGTGTCGCCGTTGCCGCCGACGTGCAGGATCATCATCGAGTCGGTGCGCTTGCCCTCGGCGCCGCCGGTGTGCAGCTTCTTCTCGTCCTCCTTGGACATGCCCTCACGGCTGTCCGAGCCGACGATCAGGTAGTTCGTGCCGTCGCCGCCCTCCGGCCGGTCGATGACCTTGGACAGGTCCACCTCGCGGCGCAGCTTGGAGTCGGCCCAGAAGTAGGTCGCCACCGACGTGACGACGAGCACACCCGCCACCGTGATCGCCGTCCACTTGATCCGCCGTCGCCAGTTCGGCGCCGGGCGCGGGCCCCGGGCGGGCGCGCTCCCCGCAGACCCCGGGCCACGGCCGCCGCCGGCGCCGTAGACCCGGCCGGTGTTGTAGCCGCTGTCGTGCGGGTCGCCGGCGCCCGGTTCGTGGCCCCGGCCGTCCACGTACGACGGCTGCTGCGGCACCCCCGCCCCGTACGGCGGGGCCGCCGGGCCGGAGCCGTCGCGCCCCGAGCGCGGTCCGGGCGGTACCGCCGGGCCGCGCCGCACCTGACGCATCACACGGGCGCTCTCCGGCTGCGCGCCGGCACTGCCGCGTCCGTAGCGCGGGCCGCGGTTGTCGTCGGACCATCCCTCGGGCCAGTCATTCATGCGCACCAGTGTGCCGGGCGCCGCGGTGTGCCGGACAAGGGCTGTCGGAAAATCAGGGCGGCGCTGTTGCCAAGCCGACACAAATTCCGCGAAGCGGCGTCGGCATAAGGTGGAGGGCATGACAGACCAGGCCACGGAAGTGGAACCGGAGATCCCGGGTAAGCCCACCTCCGCCTCCCGCACCACCCTCAGCCACATCATGACCCACAACGACACCAACCTGCTGGGGACGGTGCACGGCGGGGTGATCATGAAGCTGGTCGACGACGCGGCGGGCGCCGTGGCCGGCCGGCACTCCGGCGGCCCCGCCGTCACCGCGTCCATGGACGAGATGGCGTTCCTGGAGCCGGTCCGCGTCGGCGACCTGGTCCATGTGAAGGCACAGGTGAACTGGACCGGCCGGACCTCGATGGAGGTCGGCGTCCGGGTCCTCGCCGAGCGCTGGAACGAGTCCGCCCCGCCCACCCAGGTCGGCTCCGCCTACCTGGTCTTCGCCGCGGTGGACGCCGACGGCAAGCCGCGCCGGGTGCCGCCGGTCATACCCGAGACCGACCGCGACCGCCGCCGCTACCAGGAGGCGCAGATCCGCCGCACGCACCGCCTGGCCCGCCGCCGCGCCATCCGCGAGCTGCGCGAGCAGCGGGCGGCGGAGGGCTTCGAGGACTGACCCCCGCGACCGCCCACCACACCAACCACCGAACCGCCCCGCCGCCGTCGCCAACCCGCCACCTGGCCGCTGCGCCGAGCGCCCGGCGAAGCCCCGAGCCGCCCGCGCCCACCGCTCAGCACACCACCTCGTTGCCCCGCAGGACGCTCTGTTCCGGTCGGCTCGGGTCGTCGAAGCGGACCCGGCGGACGTCCTTGAAGTCGGCGCCGGCCGTCACCTTCAGCAGCGGTCCCTGCCCCGGCACCGCGCGCAGCTCGCTGCCCGGCAGGGCCGCGGCCAGGGAGCGGGCGGAGCGGTCCCAGCGGGGGTCGTAGAAAACCAGCGTGCGCGGCACGTGGGCGGGGGCCGTCACCGGGCGGTGGGTGGTGGCGAAACCGGTCGCCGCGAGCGCCGCGTCGACCCGCTTGCCCAGCCCCACCGTGCCCGTGCCGTTCGCCACCTGCACCCGGATCGTGTCCGGCGCGACCTCCACCGGCACCGGCGCGGGCACCTTGGAGCGGCGCGCGCGGTCCTGGGCCAGCGGCTTGTCGTCGCGCACCGCCGCGAACAGCTTCTCCGCCTTCGCCGGGTCCCACTTCAGCGTCGAGCCGATGCCCTTGACCCGGTAGTTCAGCTGCCCGATGGGCACGGTGGTGAACTCGGAGGAGGACGGCGAGAAGTTCCGCATCGCCCGGCCGAGATCGAGCAGCTCGTCGGTGCCGAAGCCCGCGTCCGCGCGGACCGAGCCGAGCACCGCCCGGGTCACGTCCCGGAACCGCATCGGGTTCAGCAGCACCCCGGAGGAGGTCGTCCTGTCGATCAGCGCGGCCAGGAACCGCTGCTGCCGCTTCATCCGGCCCAGGTCGCTGGCCCCGTCGACGTGCCGGGCGCGTACGTACTGGAGTGCCTGCCCGCCCCGCAGGGTGTGGGCCCCGGCGGCGAGGTCGAGCCCGGTGTACCGGTCCTTCAGCGGGGTCGGCGTGCACACCTCGACCCCGCCGAGCACGTCCACGGTCCGCATGAAACTGGTGAAGTCGACCTCCAGATAGTGGTCGATCTTCACATGGGTCATGTTCTCCACCGTGCGGATGGTCAGCTGCGGGCCGCCCTCGGCGTAGGCCGCGTTCAGCCTGACCGGGTGCGGGTCGTGCCGCCGCCCCGAGTTCTGGTCGGTGTGCGCGGGCATCTCGGCGTAGGAGTCGCGCGGCAGGCTCACCACGGTGGCCCGCTCCCGGTCCTCGGCGATGTGCACGATCATCATCGTGTCGGTGCAGTGGCAGGGCTGGCCGCCCAGCCGGAAGGCGCGCCGGTCCCGCTCGCTGACCTTGTCCCGGCCGTCGGTGCCGACCAGCAGCACGTTCATGCCGTGGCCGCCCCGGGGCCGGTTCTTCATGTCCTTGAAGGCGTCGATCCGGGCGATGCCCGCGTCCAGGCTGCTGACCACCGCGTGGCCGATCCCGGCGGAGGCGAGCACCACGACCGACAGCGTGGTGACCGCCCGCATGGCCCAGCGCGGCCGCCTGGGCGGCCGGACGGAGCGCACGGGCCGCTCGGGCGGGCGCGGCACACGGCGGGGCGGCTGCGGGCGGCGCTGCGGACGCGCCGGGGACCGGGGCGGGCTGGGCAAGGGGGACACCTCCGGACGAGGCCGTACGTGGGATCCGGGGAGCACAGTAGGCCGATACGATCTCCAGCCCGCGCCGCGGCCCCGGTGGCGCGCATCCGTGTCCCCCGTTCGCGGTAACGTGAGGCTCCTATGAACGCCAAGCCCGACGTGCGGCTCCCCGCAGTGTCCGTGATCATGCCCGTCCTCAACGAGGAACGGCATCTGCGCGGAGCCGTCGAAGCGATCCTCGCGCAGGAGTACGCCGGCGAGATGGAGGTCGTGATCGCCCTCGGTCCGTCCACGGACCGCACGGACGAGATCGCCGCCGAGCTGGTCCGCGCGGACCCCCGCGTGCACACCGTGCCCAACCCGACCGGCCGCACCCCGGCCGCGCTGAACGCGGCGATCAAGGCGTCCCGGCATCCGATCGTGGTCCGCGTGGACGGCCACGGCATGCTCTCGCCGAACTACATCGCCACCGCCGTGCGGCTGCTGGAGGAGACCGGCGCGCAGAACGTCGGCGGCATCATGCACGCCGAGGGCGAGAACGCCTGGGAGCACGCGGTGGCCGCCGCGATGACGTCGAAGATAGGCGTCGGCAACGCCGCCTTCCACACCGGTGGCCAGGCCGGCCCCGCCGAGACCGTCTACCTCGGCGTGTTCCGGCGCGAGGCGCTGGAGCAGCAGGGCGGCTACAACGAGGAGTTCATCCGCGCCCAGGACTGGGAGCTGAACTTCCGGATCCGCGAGGCGGGCGGCCTGATCTGGTTCTCGCCCGAGCTGCGGGTGTCGTACCGGCCGCGGCCGTCGGTGCGCGCGCTGGCCCGGCAGTACAAGGACTACGGCCGCTGGCGGCACGTCGTCGCCCGCTACCACTCCGGCTCCATCAACCTGCGCTATCTCGCCCCGCCGGTGGCGGTGTGCGCGATCGCGGCGGGCCTCGTGGTCGGCGTCGCGCTGACCCCCTGGGGCCTGGTGGTCCCCGGCGGCTACCTGGCCGCGATCGTCGCGGGCTCGGTCCCGGCCGGCAAGGGGCTGCCGGCGGCGGCCCGGCTGCGCATCCCCCTCGCCCTGGCCACCATGCACATGTCCTGGGGCTGGGGCTTCCTGACCAGCCCCAAGTCGCTGGCCCGCAAGGTCATCGCCTCCCGCCGGCCCGCCGTCCACGCCTGAACCGTGCCGGGGCCCCGCCGCCGGGGCCCCGGGCGCCGATGGCGCTACCAGCGGTAGGGCGCGTACACGTCCATGCACTTGGAGGTGTCCGAGCCGTTCACGGCGTCGGAGTTCTCCGGCAGGTCGCCGGCCTTGGGCTCGGACTTCTTCGGGTAGGACGGGCCGGAGCGCCAGTCCGCGCCGACGACGACCGTGACCCCCGAGACGTCGGTCGACTTCTGCACCTGGGTCACCGGGATGCCCAGCGCCCGGGCCACCGCCTGGGCGTCGCCCTCCAGGTCCGCGCTCGGATAGCGCACCAGCGTCTTGTCCTCGGCCAGGCTGCCCGAGGTGTCGGCCTGTGCCCGGGCGTAGCCCTTGCCCACCAGCACCTGGCCGATCGCCGACGCCCGCTGCGGTACCGCGGCCTCGGCGGAGGTGCGGGTGGCGTTGCGCACCAGCACCCCGAGCCGGGCCGGGTCCAGCGAGGGCTTCCTGTCCGGCTTGCTTCCGGCCGTGTCCTTCTTCTCGCCCGAGGCCCCGCCGTTCTTGTCGAACGGCACGTCGTCCCGGAGCATCCGCCACATCCTGTCGGCGTTCTCCTTGTCGGGGATGACGTGGTTCTCGTCCTGCGGGTCCTTCAGGTTGGGCATGGTCACGGAGGTGATGCGGTCCGTCGGCACCGACTTCATCTGCATGCCGAGGTCGTAGAGCTTCTTGACCGAGGTGATCTCCTCGGACACGTGCAGCGACTTGACGGCCGCGTCCGCCAGGTCCATGAGCCGGCCGGTGTCGGTGAACACGTTCTGCTGCTTGAGCGTGCGGATCATCGAGTTCAGGTACATGTGCTGGGCGCGGGCCCGCATCAGGTCGTCACCCCAGGCGTGCCGGGTGCGCAGCCACTGCAGGGCCTGCTCGCCCTTCACCTTGTGCGTGCCCTTGGTCAGCTTCAGCCCGGACCCGCCGGGCACGGTGGCCGTCGGGTGGTCCGACACGTTCTGGTTCACGCAGACGTCGACGCCGCCGATCGCGTCGGCCATCCGCACCACGCCCGCGAAGTCGATCGTCATCCAGTGGTCGATATAGACCCCGGTGAGGTTCTCCCAGGTCAGCAGCGTGCAGCCGGCTCCGCCCCGGGCCAGGGTGACGTTGATGATGTCGTTCGTCGGCGGATATTCCTTGCCGGTGTCGGGGTCGGTGCAGGCGGGGATGTCCACCCGGGTGTCGCGCGGAATGCTGATCATCGAGGCGCTCTTGCGGTCCGCCGAGAGGTGGATGAGCATTTGCACGTCCGCCAGCGGCGGGTCGCCGACGTGGTCCCTGCTGCCGCCGAGCTTCAGGTTCTCCTTGGAGTTCCGGCTGTCGGAGCCGATCAGCAGGATGTTCAGCGGGGTCTGGCCCGCGGCGTTCGGCGCGGTGCGGTGCGCCTTGGAGTCGTCGCCGTTGGCGCGCCGCCCCTTCTGAAGGTTGTCGTTGAGATGCTGGTAGTACAGATATCCGGCGCCCGCGGTGCCGAGTATCACCACCGCCAGCACGGTCGCCGACCAGCGCAGCACCCGCCGTCTGCGCCGCCGCCGGTCGGGCTGCGTACCACCCGGCCGCCGCCCGCCCCTACGCCGGCCCGGACCGGCCGGCGCCCCCGGGGCCGCGGGCGTGCGCGCCACCGCGTCCTCGACTGCCGGAGCCTGTCCGCGCACCTCGCTCTGCGCCACTCCCTGCCCTCCCCGCCCTCGCGCCAAGCAGCGGGCCCGTCCCGCGTCCGGTTAGACGCACGACGGGCCCCATGGGTTACCTACGAAGCGCACTTCACCTTGTCCGCCGTGGACTTGTCGACCTTCGGCGCCTTCGTCGGAGGTGTCAGGGAGACCCCCGCTCCCTTGAAGTCCTCGCCCAGGGTCAGCGTCATCGCCGGCAGCCCCTGCGCGTTGGTCACGCTCTCGCCCGGTTTCAGCGCGGCCCCGGACAGGCCCATGATCGCGGCCAGCCGGCGGGCCTGGGCCGCCTGGTCGGGCGCGTACTCCAGCGTGGTCTTGGCCAGCTTCTCGGGTGCGTTGCCGCCGTTCTCCGACTTGGTCACGCCCTGGCCGTTCTGCAGCCAGCCGAGCACCGCCTGCGCGCTGCCGGCCTGGGCGCCGCCGTTGAGGACGCGCACCCGCACCTCGGAGGCGGGCGCCTGGGTGCCCTTCAGCCGGGCGGCCTGGGCGTCCTTCGCCGCCTTCTCCTTCTTCTTCACGTCGGTGAAGGAGACGTCGTTCTGGATGGCCTGGAACACCTGCGGGGCCAGCGCCTGATCCAGGATCACCGTCTTGTGCACGGTGCCGTCGGCCGGATTGTCCTTGACCGGCAGCGTGGTGAAGGTCAGGTTCTTCGGGTCGAGCTTGCCCAGCTCCAGCCCCAGGTCCTTCAGCCTGTTGATGTCGTCCAGCTTGTCGTCCACGGTCAGCGCCTTGGTGCCGGCCTCCGCCAGTTTCACCATCTTCGTCGGGCTGGTCAGCGTGGAGTTGCCCTTCAGCTTGCGCATCAGCGCGCCCAGGAACTGCTGCTGGAGGCCGATCCGGCTCAGGTCGCCGCCGAAGCCGACGGAGTGCCGGGTGCGCACGAACGCCAGCGCCTGCTCACCGGAGATCTTGTGGTTGCCCTTGGGCAGCTTCAGATGCGAGTCCGGGTCGTCGATGTCCTTGGCCAGGCAGACCTCGACCCCGTCGACCGCCTCGGTCAGCGTCTTGACCGCGTTGAAGTCGGCCACCATGAAGTCGTCCGGCTTGATCCCGGTCAGCTCGGTCACCGTGCGCATGGTGCAGCTCGGCGTACGGCCGTCCTGCCCGAGGCTGGTGTTGAAGCGGACGCCCGTCGAGCCCGGGATGATCTTCTGGGTGCCGTCCTCCTGCTGGGTCGGGCAGTCCGGGATGTCGACGATCAGGTCACGCGGGATGCTCAGCGCGGTGGCGTTGGACCGGTCCTTCGACACGTGCAGCAGGATCGTGGTGTCCGCGTGCCCGGCGCTGCCCGCGTCGCCGTAGCCCTCGTTGCCCTTGCCGGTGCGCTTGTCGGTGCCGATCAGCAGGATGTTGATCGCCTCGTCCTTGCGGAAGCCGCCCGTACTGGCGCCGTCGTCGGACACGGAGGTGATGTTGTCGTTCAGGTGCTTGATGTAGAGGTAGCCGGCGGTCGTCACGGCGACCAGCACGAACGCCATGGACCCGCCGGTCCACAGCAGCGCCTTCTTCGCCCGTGACGTCTTCTTCACCGGCCGCCGCGACGCGCGCCGGCCCTGCGGCGCCTCCGGCTCCGCGCCCCGGCGCCGGGCCGAGCGCGGCGCCGGCACCTCGGTGCCGCGCGCCCGGGACGGCTGACTCTTCTCCCCGCCCTGCCGTTTCTCCGCGCCCTGCCGCCGGGCACGGCCGCCCGCCGCGCCGCCACCCGGGGCGGACGGTCTGCGCGGTCCGGGCACCGGCGGCTGCGCTGCGGAAGGGCTCAGTCGCAGTTCGTATTCGCCGGTGTTCGGATTGAGCACCCACTGGTCTGCGGGGTCGATGTTCTCCGCCCGCCCACGGCCTTGCGCGTCCACGGTTGTCCGAATCCTCCGTCGGGGCCACGCGGCGCCTTCCCCCTCCAAGGCGCTCGGGTCTCGGTAAAACAGTGCACGCCCCGACAAAGCCCGTCGGACCTCGCGGCCAGGTGCACCGGATCGCTCACACTATCCGCCCAGTTCAGCGTCGGACGACGCCGATGACAAATTCCATGTGCCTACAACCGGGCAATCCACCGCATTTTCAAAACGCACGTCCGCAGTTTTTGGTAGGCGCCCTACTCGCAGGTGTGTTCGGCGGCGGTGTACCCGCGAAACGTCGGGGCGGGCGAGGGGCCGTCCGGGCCGCCCGCGCCTGTGACTTCCCGGGGAACTTTCTGTGAATTCTCCCGCGACACCACCACCGGCTGATCGGCCCGCAGCCGCCCGAACAGTTTCTCGGCCTCCGGCTCCACGAGCTGGTCACGATTGGCGTCGTAGACATACGACCGCCTCGGCACGGTCAGGAACCGCACCTGTTCGGTGGGGATGTCGCGCAGCCCGCGCGCCAGCTGGTACAGGCCGCGCAGGCTCGCCAGCTCCGGGTCGGTGGTGAGCGCGGAGGTCGCCGCGTCCAGCAGCGGGTACAGCTTCACCGGGTTGAGCAGGATGTCGTCGTCGCGCACCTTGTCGACGAGCGCCCCGAGGAACCGCTGCTGGCGTTCCATCCGTTCGGTGTCGCTGCCGTTGCCGAGCGACTTGCGGGCGCGCACGTACCCGAGCGCCTGTTCCCCGTCGAGCGTGACCCGTCCGGCGGGCAGCCGGAGTTTCGCCGCCTTGTCGTCCACCGGCTCCTCCAGGCACACCTCGACGCCGTCGACGGCGTCCACGATCTCCTTGAACCCGGCGAAGTCCAGCACCATGTGGTGGTCGACGCGGATGCCGGTGAGCTTCTCCACGGTCCGGATCGTGCACGCCGAACCGCCCACCTCGAAGGCGTGGTTGAACATCGCGAACACCGGGTCGCCGCGCGTGCCGTCCTCCCGCCGGCAGGAGGGGATGTCCACCATCAGGTCGCGGGGCAGCGACACGGCGGTGGCGCTGGTCCGGTCGGCGGCCAGGTGCAGCAGGATCGTGGTGTCCGACCGCTGGCCGTCGACGCCCTTGCCGTACTCGCGGTTGGCCTCGCCGGCCCGGGTGTCGGACCCGATCAGCAGGATGTTCTGCGCGTCCCTGACCAGTGCGGTGGGCCGCTCCCGTTCGTAGCGCGCCAGTTCGGCGGCGGCGGCCTCGTCGGAGGTGATGTTGGCGCTGAGCCGGGCGTAACCGGCCCAGCCGGCGCCGGCGGCGGCGAGGAGGAGGACGGCCGCCCCCAGCGCCGCCTTCCGCAGCCGGCGCCGCCGCCGGCGCCGTATCAGTCCGTCTCCGGTGGCCGAGGCCCCCGGCCCGCGACCGGTACCGAGGGACTTGCCTGCGGTGTCGGTCACGATGGGCCATCCCCTCATGGCGTACGAGCGTCACGTGCTGCTCTTACGACGATGGCGGGGGAGCGTCCGGGCAGCGCCCTTTGCTGCTCCGACCGGGTGAGGCGCGGGGTCTCGGGGCGCCGGGGCGGCGGCTCTGCCGTGGGGTGGCCGCCGTACGCGTCTCAGCGGCGTACCGCGGTCACCCGCTCGCTCTCCACGCGCTTGGCGAGGGCCTCCTCGTCCAGCCGGTCCAGATGCCGGCACAGCACCACGGACCCGCCGACGGCCAGCGGCGAGAACAGCCCCGCGGCGAGCCCCTCCCAGGTGTCGTACGACAGCCCGGACAGCAGCCGGGAACCGGGCCCGGTCAGCTCCAGCGAGGGTGCCTGGGCCGCGGCGCGCTCGGCCACCTCCGCCCCGCTGAACTCCCGCCCGGCGACGACGAGCGCCGGCTCCCGCGGGACCACCGGCGCGAACGGGACGAACCGGTCGCTCTGCCCCGGCACTTCCACGGCGTAGTCGAGGAACCCGGCCGGCGGCTGCGGGAACCGCCCGCCCAGGGGCCGCAGGGCCAGCGCCACCCGCTCTCCGGGGCAGGCCCGCGCGGCCTCCAGGGCGTCGGGGCCGCTCACCACGACGTCGGCCGCCGCCGGGTCCCCGGCGACGTCCGCGACCGCGCCCACCGAGGAGCAGGCCAGCAGCCACACGGCCGTCTGCCAGTGCGCGGGCAGCAGCAGCGCGACGCGGTCGCCGGGGCCGGCGGCCAGGTCGCCCTGGAGGAGGTTGGCGGTCTTGGCCACCCAATTGGCGAAGGTGGCCACGGACAGTTCGACGCGTTCGCCCGTGGCGTCGTCGTAGAAGGTCACCAGTGGGCGGCCGGGGTCCGCGGCGAGCGCGGAAGCCAGCAGGTCGGCGGGGGTGCGATCGGTGGCGTTCACCCGGCACAGGGTACGCGCGGGCGGGCGGGCGCACGGGGGAACGGGCCACCGGTTCGGCGGATGCCCCGCCCGACGGCCCGTCAGTTGACCTATGGACAGATTTGTACGCTTATGTCCAAGATCGTGCGCATGCGTGGATTCCTTACTTCCTCTTCCGGTGTCCTTCCGCTCACCGTCCGCTCGCTCGGCGCCGCCTGCGCGGCGGTCCTCGCCCTCGCGCCGGCCCCGCCCGCGTTCGGATCCGCGTCCACCGCGACCGGGCCCGGGCGGGACGGGGGCGCGGACCTCGGGCGCGCGGTGTCCGAGGGCGCGGTCCCGGGGAGCACCCGCTCGCTGCCGCTCGTCCCGCTGTCCCGGGAGGGCGTTCCCGGCGCGGCCCCGGAACAGGGGGTGCGCCGCACCGGCCTCGGCCGCTTCGCGCTGCTCGGCGTGGTGTGGGACGACCCCGGCACCGAACTGCGCGGCCGGGTGCGGGTGCGTACCCGGTCCGCCGTGACGGGGCGGTGGACCGGCTGGCAGGACGTCGAGACACACGCCGACCACGGCGCCGACCCGTCCTCGGCGGAACGCACCGCCCGCCGGGTGCGCGGGGCGACCGCGCCGCTGTGGGTGGGCGCCTCGGACGGCGTGGACGTACGGGTACGGGCCGGGAAGACGGACGCCGGGGACGGGCGGGGGCCGTTGCCGGCGGGGCTGCGTCTGGAGCTGGTCGACCCCGGGGAGGACCCCGGGGAGACGGCGGCGGAGCCGGGGACGGCGGGGCAGGCGGACGAGGCGCCGGCCGCGGGGGCGCCCGTCGACGAACCGCCGCGCACCACGCTGGACACGGAGGCCGCGATCGCCGCCTCGGGTGCCAATGCCGACATCGCCGCCTTCGGCACCACCGAGATCCCGGAACTCGACGGCCCGGCCACCGAGGAGGAACTGACGAAGCTTCAGGGGCCGGTGCGGGCCAAGCCCTACATCGGACCGCGCCCGAAGATCGTCACGCGCCGGGGCTGGGGCGCCGACGAGTCACTGCGTGGACGCGGGTTCGTCTACACGAAGAAGATCAAGGCGGCCTTCGTGCACCACACCGCCTCGGGCAACAACTACACCTGCGCCCAGGCCCCCTCCGTCATCCGCGGCATCTACCGCTACCACGTCAAGAGCATGGGCTGGCGGGACATCGGCTACAACTTCCTCGTCGACAAGTGCGGAACCCTCTACGAGGGCCGGGCCGGAGGCGTGGCGAAGCCGGTGCTCGGCGCGCACACCCTCGGGTTCAACACCGACAGCATGGGCGTCGCCGTGATCGGCAGCTACGGCACGGTCCAGCCGCCGGGCGCCGCGGTCACGGCCGTCGCCCGGCTCGCCGCGTGGAAGCTCGGGCTCCACGGGGCCGATCCGAGGGCGAAGACGTACCTCACGTCGGGCGGCGGCAACCTCTACCCCAAGGGCAAGAAGGTGCGGCTGAACGTGATGTCCGGTCACCGGGACGGATACGCCACCGAGTGCCCCGGAAAGCGGCTCTACGCCAAACTGGGCACGGCCCGCACCAGCGCGGCGCGCTACCAGGGGCGTTGAGGCCGGGCGGGCGAGGGAAAGCGCGTGCCCATCCGGCCGGACACCGCGCGGCCGCCGCGGGAGTCGTCGGCCGGTCTGCATACACTGACCGGCCGAAACGAATGAGACGAGCGGCTCGGCCGGTCCCGGCTGGAAGCGGAGACAACAGGTGACGGAAGCGATCCTTCTGGTCGGTGGCAAGGGCACCCGGCTGCGACCGCTCACGGTGTACACGCCCAAGCCGATGGTCCGGGCCGCCGGGGTGCCGTTCCTCACCCACCAGCTGGCGCGGGCGCGGGCGGCGGGCGTGGAGCACATCGTCCTCGCGACCAGCTATCTGGCCGAGGTCTTCGAGCCGTACTTCGGCGACGGCTCCGCGCTGGGCCTGCACATCGAGTACGTCACGGAGGAGGAGCCCCTCGGCACGGGCGGCGCGATCCGCAACGTCGCCGACCGGCTGCACTCCGGCCCCGACGACCCGGTGCTGGTCTTCAACGGCGACATCCTGACCGGCCTGGACATCAGGGCCCTGGTGGACACCCACGAGACGACGGGCGCGGACGTCTCGCTGCACCTGACGAAAGTGGTGGACCCGCGCGCCTACGGGCTCGTGCCCACGGACGGCACCGGGCGCGTCCTGGCGTTCCTGGAGAAGCCGCAGACGCCGGAGGAGATCGTCACCGACCAGATCAACGCGGGGGCGTACGTCTTCCGCCGCTCCATCATCGACACCATCCCGGCGGACCGGCCGGTCTCGGTCGAACGCGAGACCTTCCCCGGCCTCCTGGCGGCCGGCGCCCATCTCCAGGGCATGGTCGACTCCACGTACTGGCTGGACCTCGGCACCCCGGCCGCCTTCGTGCGCGGCTCGGCCGACCTGGTCCTCGGCCGCGCGCCCTCCCCGGCGGTCCCCGGCCGCTGCGGCGACCGACTCGTGCTGCCCACGGCCACGGTGGCGCCGGACGCCAAGGTGACCGGCGGCACGGTGGTGGGCGAGGGCGCGTTCGTGGCCGAGGGGGCGCGGGTCACCGGCTCCACCATCCTGCCCGGCGCCGTCATCGAGCCGGGCGCCGTCGTCACCGACTCCCTCATCGGCACCCGCGCCCGGGTCGGCGAACGCTCCGTCCTCACCGGCACGGTCATCGGCGACGGCGCGGTCGTGGGCGCCGACAACGAACTGCGCGAGGGAGTACGGGTGTGGTGCGACGCCCGCATCCCCGCGGGGGCGCTCCGCTTCTCCTCCGACCAGTAGTGGGTTCCGGTTCGCTCCAGCCCTGCTTGGCGCACCGCCAGGTACATGGGCGCCGCCGCTGCGGGCAGTCGTGCCGCTGGGGCGGCACGGGTGGGCGCGGCGGCACCTGCCAGCGCCGGTAAGCGACCCCACCCCCCCCACAGCCCCCGCGCCTCACAGCACCCCGATGTCCACCCAGGGCATCTTCGGCTTGCGTCTGGCCGGTATGTGGCCGCTCAGCAGGATCAACCGGGCCGCCCGATGCCGCTGGCCGGCATACGGCTGGAGCAGGCGCAGCATCTCCGTGTCGTCGGCGTCGCGGTCACCGGCCAGCGCCCATCCCACGATCCCGGGCAGGTGCACATCCCCGACGGTCACCTCGTCCGCCGCCCCGTGACTGCGCTGCACCACTTCCGCCGACGTCCACGGCCCCACGCCCGGCACGACCTCCAGCCGTGCCCGCGCCCGGTCCGCCGGCATCCCCACCGCCTGCTCCAGCCGCTCGGCGACCCGTACGGCCCTGAGAATTGTGGACGCCCGCTTGTCGTCCACCCCCGCCCGGTGCCACTCCCAGGAGGGAACCAGCGCCCAGGTCCGCGCCGCGGGCATGACGAACATCGGCCGTTCGCCCACCCCCGCGGGCCCGGGCGCCGGCTCCCCGAACCGGCGTACCAGCAGCCGCCACGCCCGGTACGCCTCGTCGGTCGTGACCTTCTGCTCCAGCACGGACGGGATCAACGACTCCAGCACCAGTCCGGTCCGGGTCAGCCGGAGCCCCGGCCGCCGGTGCCGGGCCAGCGCCACCACCCGGTGCCGGGGCACGAACGCCTCGGGATCGTCGGCGGCACCGAGCAGCTCCGGCAACCGCTCCAGCAGCCACTCGGCCCCCGGCCCCCAGGCCTCGCCGGTCACCTCACCGCCGTACGCGCGCACGCGCACCGTGCCCGGTCCGGCGGGCGTACGGCTGGCCCGCCACACGGACCCGTCCGCGGTGGCCCGGAAGGTCGGGTCGGCGGGCCCGCGCCGCAGCGGTCCGAGGGTCAGCCCGAGGTCCAGCGGCCCGTCCGGCACCCAGCGGCGCACCCGCGCGGGCGCGGTCTGCCGGGGTATCCCGGCCGCTCCGGGTACGGCGGCATGCCCGCCGCGCACGGTCGTACGCGTGGGCCGCTGGGGAAAGCGTCCTGCCACGGGGGAGTCCTAGAGGGGCCGGCCGGGATGTTCCGGAAGTCGTGGTTCCGCTTTACGAGGGTAGGCGCTCACCGCAGCGCTCACCGCACCTCCACGAACGCCTCCACGTTCCGCTCCGGTCGCGGCCGGGGATCCTCCGCCGGGCGGCCGACCGCCACCGCGCCCATCGGATCCCAGTCCGCGGGCAGCCCGAGCACCTCGCGCACCACGTCCCGGCAGAACATCGTGGACGACACCCACGCCGAACCCAGCCGCTCCCCGGCCAGCGCGACCAGCAGGTTCTGCACGCCCGCGCCCATCGCGACCACGAACATCTCCCGCTCGGCGCCGTCGCGCCGGGGGTCGCCGTAGGTGTGCGAGCCGTCCATGACGAGGCAGGGCACGATCAGATACGGCGCGTGGCGCAGGACGTCGCCGCGCCGGATCCGCTTCGCGATGGCCTCCTCGCCCTTGCCGTCCCGGCGCAGGTCGGCGATCCAGGCGTCCCGCATCGCGTCGAGCAGCCGTACCCGCGACTCCTCCGACTCCAGCAGCACGAACCGCCAGGGCGTGGTGTGGTGCGGAGCGGGTGCGGTGAGAGCCGCGGCCACCGCGCGCCGCACGGCGCCCGGGTCCACGGGGGCGTCGGTGAAGTCCCGCACGGTGCGGCGCTGGGTGACGGCCTCCCGGACCGCCTCCGAGGTGCCGAGCCGGAACATGTCGTCCCGCGCCCGGCGCACCAGCGCCCGCGCGCCCTCCTCCGTGCCGTCGGCGCCACCGGGATCCACGACGTGGGGCAGTCCGCGTACGACGGCCACCGGGCGGCCCGCCGCCTTGCCCTTGACCAGGTCGCCGGCGGCGGCCAGCTCGTCCGCCGTGGCGACGATGGTGGCGTTCAGCGGGTTGCCGTACGCGTCCGTGCCCCCGCGCAGATCGTCCAGCACGCGCACCCCGGCGGCGCCGATCGCCACGTCCGTGAGCCCCGAGCGCCAGGGTCGCCCGAAGGTGTCGGTGACGAGCACCCCGACGTTGACGCCGAGGGCCTCGCGCAGGCCCGCCCGGATGGCGCGGGCGGAGGCGTCCGGGTCCTCGGGCAGCAACAGCACCGTCCCGGCCGGGGTGTTGGAGGCGTCGACCCCGGCGGCGGCCATCACCAGGCCCTGCCGGTTCTCCACGATGCGCAGCGTGCCGCGCCGGGCCACCACCCGGACCGTCTCGGCGTCGATCGCCGCCTCCCGGTCGTCGGCCCGCGTCAGCCGGCCCTCCGCCTTGGAGACGATCTTGGAGGTCACGATCACCACATCGCCGTCGGCCAGACCGGGCTCGGCCGAGACGATCAGCTTGGCGATGTCGTCGCCAGGCCGCACCTCGGGGATGCCGGACAGGGCCCAGACCCGGTATTCCGGCCGCTCACCGGCCGCGGCGGCCTCCGTCGCGCTCACGCTCCCCGCACCTCCTCGGCCAGCGCCAGCGCCTCCCGCGCCATCTGCGCGGCGGCCTCCACGTCGGTCATCATCAGCGGCACGGCCCGGCAGCGGATGCCGTCCGCCTCGACCCGCTCGACCGCGCCCGCGTCCACGGAGTCGACCAGCCAGCCGTCCAGCAGCCCGGAGCCGTAGTGCTCGGCGACCGCGGCGGCCGTGGACTCCACGCCGACCGCGGCGAGCACCTTGTCGGCCATCCCGCGCACGGGCGCGTCCCCGACGATCGGGGAGAGGCCGATCACCGGCACGCCCGCCTCCGCGATGGCCTCGCGGATCCCGGGCACGGCGAGGATCGTGCCGATGGACACCACCGGATTGGACGGCGGGAAGAGGATCACGTCCGCCTCGGCGACGGCCTCCAGGACGCCCGGGGCCGGCTTGGCCTGCTCGGCGCCGACCGGGACGATCGCCTGGGCCGGGACGGAGGCGCGCAGCTTCACCCAGTACTCCTGGAAGTGGACCGCCTTGCGCTCGCCGTCCAGCTCGACGGCCACGTGCGTCTCCACGCGGTCGTCGGTCATCGGGATCAGCTTCACGCCCGGCTGCCAGCGGGCGCACAGCGCCTCGGTGACCGCGCTGAGCGGATAGCCGGCACCGAGCATCTGCGTCCGCACGATGTGCGTGGCGAAGTCCCGGTCGCCGAGCCCGAACCACTCCGGCCCGACGCCGTAGGCCGCCAGCTCCTCCTTGACGTGGAAGCTCTCGTCGGCCCGCCCCCAGCCCTGTTCCTCGTTGATGCCGCCGCCCAGCGTGTACATCACCGTGTCCAGGTCCGGGCAGACCTTCAGACCGAAGAGGTGGATGTCGTCGCCGGTGTTGCCGATGACCGTGATGTCCGCGTCCGGCGCGGCCCGCTTCAGACCACGCAGGAAACGGGCACCGCCGATGCCGCCTGCCAGAACCACAATGCGCATGGGGGCAAGTCTTGCAGGCGGATACGACAACGCGTCAGGCGGTCACCGCGCGTGCCTCGCAGTGCGGGGAGGTGTGCATGGGCATTTCGGTCAGCCCCGGGTGGTAGACGTGCAGGCTGACCGCCGGCTCCAGCGCGTCGTTGACGACCTCGTGGACGTACCCCGGCGCGAACACCCGCTGCGCGCCCGCCCCCAGCGCGCGCGTGCCGCGCGCGGTGTGCTCCGTGAGCGTCCCCTCCACCACGGTGAGCACACCGGAGGAGCGCCCGTGGTCGTGCCGTCCGCTGCCCTGCCCGGGCAGCCAGGACAGCAGCCACACCTCGTAGCCGGGGCCGGTGCGCAGCCGGTGGTACCAGCGGGTGGTGGCGTCGAAGCGGACCAGGTGCGCCCACTGGTCCCGGTCGGCGGCGATCGAGCGGGCGAGCCCCACGAACTCGGCGACGGTGGCCGGGTGCTCGCGCGGCGGCTGGAGCAGGTGCGGGACTTCGAGGATGTCGCCGGCGATCTGGAGGTCGTTGTCGCTGTTCATGGGGGTGCGGTGGTCCTCGGCGGAAGAGTGGGGCCGGAGCTGGAGGGCGGAGCTGGGGTGACGCGTGCGGTCCGCCCGGGTCGCGGGCGGGCGGGATGCCCCGGATGAGGGGGCTCAGGAAAGACGGAACGCGGCCGAGCCGGGATGGACTCGGAAACAGCCGGAGCGGGCTTGGCTCAACAGCTGGGACAGCAGCAACAGCTACAGCGCGCGCGGGCGGCACCGAGGGACCCGGCGGTGCGGGTCGAGGCGGGTGCCAAGTTCGCGAGCATGCCCACTAGGACAGCGGTTCACACGCGCAGTGTCAACTCGCCGCCCGGTATGTGGGACATGTTTCACCTCATCCGGTTTATTTCGCAGGCGAAAGGTTTGCTCATCGGGGTCTCGGGACACATGGGGCACATCCGAGTGCGCGAGCCTCGCGGAACGGGATCGAACACGGAGGCGTCCTTCTCCGTACAGAGGATCTGTACGGGGTCGGGCCGTCCCCGGGGGCCCGCCTGCGTGCCAAGGTTTATGGCGATTTGAACACTTTCAGCACGGCCTTGGTTCCGCAGAGTGAATAACGGGCCCAATAGCAGATCCCGGCTTGACTCGCCCGGAGCAGCACACTTGTAATTTCACTCGTGTCGTTCAGCCGCCATCGGTAACGGCCACGCACGGGGACGCGAAGACAGACGAGGGGCGCACATGACCGAGCTGGTGCAGCAACTGCTGGTCGACGACGCGGACGAGGAACTCGGCTGGCAGGAGCGCGCACTCTGCGCCCAGACCGACCCCGAGTCCTTCTTCCCCGAGAAGGGCGGCTCCACCAGAGAGGCCAAGAAGGTCTGCCTCGCCTGCGAGGTCCGCTCCGAGTGCCTCGAATACGCCCTCGCCAACGACGAGCGCTTCGGCATCTGGGGCGGCCTGTCCGAGCGCGAACGCCGCCGCCTGAAGAAGGCCGCCGTGTGACCATACGCGCGACCGCGAAGGGTCCGAACGGCCCGTCAGCCGTGGGTTGTCCACAGGCGGCGGGCCGTCGTCATGCCCAGCCGATAGTGTGGACGCTCGTCCGAGACGCCCCGCTGTCCCTCGATCCGCGAGAAGACACAGGCGTCCACCGCAGTCCATCGAACCGGGGCCCGTACCTCGATGTCCGTGCACAGCCATGCGGCAGCCCAACCAGAAGCTGCCATCCCTGAGTTCCCGCGCCACGTCGTGACCGCGGTCCTCGTCTCCCACGACGGCGCCCGCTGGCTGCCCGACGCGCTCGCCGGGCTGCTCGGCCAGGAGCGTCCCGTCCAGTACGCGGTGGCCGCCGACACCGGTAGCGCGGACGACTCCGCCCGGTTGCTCACCGACGCCCTCGGCGAGGCCAACGTCCTGCACCTCGCCCGCCGCACCGGCTTCGGCCAGGCCGTGGAGGAGGCGAGCCGCACCGCACCCCTCCTCACCGCCGAGGACCTGCCGTACCTCAAGCGCCCCAGCGGCTGGGACCCCGCCACCCGCACCTGGCGCGACGACGCCTACGACCTGCCCGAACTGCCGCACGGCGAACCCGTCCAGTGGCTGTGGCTGCTGCACGACGACTGCGCCCCCGAACCCGACGCCCTCGCGCAGCTGCTGCGGGTCGTCGACAACGAACTCGAACTCGGCCGCGACGACGTCGCGATCGTCGGCCCCAAGCTGCGCGGCTGGTACGACCGCCGCCAACTGCTGGAGGTCGGCGTCTCCATCGCCAACTCCGGCCGCCGCTGGACCGGTCTGGACCGCCGCGAACAGGACCAGGGCCAGCACGACCACGTCCGCACCGTGCTGTCCGTGTCCACCGCCGGCATGCTCGTGCGCCGCGACGTCTTCGAACAGCTCGGCGGCTTCGACCGCCTGCTGCCCCTCATGCGCGACGACGTCGACCTGTGCTGGCGCGCCCACACCGCCGGCCACCGGGTCCTGGTCGCCCCCGACGCCGTCGTCCGGCACGCCGAGGCCGCCTCCCGCGAACGCCGCGCCGTCGACTGCGCCGGCCGCACCACCGCCTCCCCGCACAAGGTCGACAAGGCCGGCGCCGTCTACACCCTGCTCGTCAACACCCGTACGGCCGCCCTGCCCTGGGTGCTGTTCCGGCTCGTCCTCGGCACCCTCCTGCGCACCCTCGCCTACCTCGTCGGCAAGGTCCCGGGACAGGCCCTCGACGAGATCCGCGGTCTGCTGAGCACCCTGCTGCGGCCGGAGCGGATCATCGCCGCCCGGCGCCGCCGCGGCCCCTCCCGCATCGACAAGGGGGAACTGCGCTCCCTCTTCCCGCCGCCCGGCGCCACCATCCGGGCCACCGTGGAACAGATCGCCGGCAACCTCACCGGCGGCACCGACACCGACACCTCCGCGGCCGGCCGGCACGGCGGCGCAGTGGAATCCGGGCCCGGCGGCGACGACGCCGACTTCCTGGAGGTCGAGCAGTTCGCCCGGCTCAAGCGGATCGCCCGCAGACCCGCCCCCGTCCTCTTCCTCGCCCTGCTGCTCGTCTCCCTCGCCGCCTGCCGCGCCCTGCTCGGCGGCGGCGCCCTCGCCGGCGGCGCCCTGCTGCCCGCCCCGGCCGGCGCGACCGACCTGTGGTCGCGCTACCTGGACGCCTGGCACCCGGTGGGCACCGGCGGCACCCCGTCCGCACCGCCGTACCTGGCCCTCGTCGCCACCCTCGCCTCGCTCCTGTTCGGCTCCACCGGCCTCGCCGTCACCGTCCTGCTGATCTGCTCGGTGCCGCTCGCCGGATGCACCGCCTACCTCGCCTCCCGGCCGCTGGTTGCCTCCCGGCTGCTGCGCGCCTGGGCCGCCATCGCCTACGCCTTCCTGCCCGCCACCACCGGCGCGCTGGCCGGCGGACGCGTCGGCACCGCCGTCCTCGCCGTGCTGCTGCCGCTCATCGCGCGTGCGGGCATCGCCGCCAGCGGCCTGGCGAACCGCGCCGGCACCCGCGGCAGCTGGCGCGCCACCTGGGCGTACGGGCTGCTGCTGACCATCGCCACCGCCTTCACACCGATCGTGTGGCCCCTCGCGCTGCTGCTCGGCCTCGGCGTCCTGGCGCTGCGCCGCCGCGACCTCCTCGGCTACGGGCCGCGCTTCCTCGCCCAGCTCGGCACCCCGCTGCTGGTCCTCGCGCCCTGGTCGCTGACCCTGCTCCCGACCGGCTTCTTCCAGGAGGCCGGCCTGGACTACGGCCCCTCGGCCGCCTCCGCGCTCGACCTGCTCGGCGCCGCTCCCGGTGGCCCCGGCACCATGAACGGCCTGCTGCTCATCGGCATCGTGCCGGCCGCGCTCGCCGCCCTGCTGCGCTCCGAACGGCAGCTCGGCATCCGCACCGCCTGGGCCGTCGCCCTGGCCGGCCTCGTCTTCGCGGTGCTGTCCAACAGGTCCGCCTGGGCCGGACCGGCCACCCTCGTCTACGGCATCGCCCTGCTGGCCGCCGCCGCACTCGGCGCCGACGGCGCGCGCGCCCGCGTGGCCGAGCAGAGCTTCGGCTGGCGCCAGCCCGTCGCCGCTCTGATCGCCTTCGCCTCGGCCGCCGGGCCGCTCCTCATCGCCGCCGGCTGGATGATCCGCGGCGCCGACGGCCCGCTGGAGCGCCGCGACCCGGCCCAGGTCCCCGCGTTCGTCGCCGAGGACTCCGCCGGCGGCGCCCAGGCCCGCACCCTGGTCCTGGACAGCGACTCCACCGCGCGGGTGCGCTACAGCCTGGTCCGCGGCTCCGGCGCCCGCATGGGAGACGCCGAACTCACCGCCGCCGACGGCACCGACACCCGCCTGGACCAGACCGTCGCCCACCTGGTGGCCGGCTCCGGCGCCGACCAGGCCGCCGAACTCGGCGGCTTCGCCGTGCGCTACGTCCTCGTCCACCAGGGCGCCCCCCGCGAGATCACCCGCGTGCTGGACGCCACCCCCGGCCTGACCCGGCTCAGCCAGCAGAACGGCGGCGCCCTGTGGCGCGTCGACCAGGACGTCTCCCGCGCGGCCATCGTGCCCGCCGACGGCTCCGGCGAGAGCCGGCCGGTCACCGCCGGACCGGTGGAGATCCACACCACGGTCCCCGCCGGCCCCGACGGCCGCGTCCTGCGCCTGGCCGACAGCGCCGACGACGGCTGGACGGCCACCCTCGACGGCAAACCGCTCACCCGCACCACGGTCGACGGCTGGGCCCAGGGCTTCCGGCTCCCCGCCCAGGGCGGCAGGCTCGACGTCACCTACGACACCCCGCTCGCCCACACCGCCTGGCTCTGGACGCAGGGCCTGCTCGCCGTCGTCCTGGTCGTCCTCGCCCTGCCCGGCCGCCGCCGCGACGTCGACGACGACCTGCCCGAGGAGCAGCCGGTGCCCGCCCAGGCCACCGCCGGCGAGGGCCGCCGCGCCCGCCGCCTGCGCGCCCAGGCCGAGGAACCGCCCGCCGGGGACCGGCCCGGCACCCCCCCGCCCCCGGCCACCGTCCCCGACCCGGGGCCCTACGAGGCCTACGACCCGGCCGCGTACGCCACCACCGGGTACACCGGCTACGGCACGGACCAGTACCAGACGCCGACCGGCTACGACCAGCAGCCGTACCAGCAGCCCGACCCCTACCAGACGGCCCCCTACGACCCGTACGGCTACGGCGGCACCGGTGACCAGCCGTCCTACGACCCGACGGCCTACGGGCACCAGGGCTACGAGACGGCGTACGACCCCGCCCCGCAGGGCTACGACCCGGCCCAGCACCCCCACGGCACCGGCAGCCAGCGTCCCGACGGGAGCCAGCAGTGAACCGCACCACCCTGTCCCTGTTCGCCGGCACGGCCGCGCTGGCCGCCGTCACCGCGTTCGCCGCGGTCGACCCGCCGTCCGCGTCCGGCGCCGCCCCCAAGGCCGCCGCCCGGCTGCCCGTGGAACGCACCAGCCTGGTGTGCCCGGCGCCGAGCGCCTCGGACCTCGCCGAGACGACGTACACCTCGTTCACACCCGTCACCAAGGGTGCCGCGAGCGGCGGCCACGCCCGGCTCCAGGCGGCCGCCGAGCAGTCGGCGGACGGCGGCTCCGGCGAGGACGGCAAGGACGGCGAGGACGGCAAGGAGAAGGACGGTGGGAAGAAGGGCGCCGGCAAGGCGGCCGGGCAGCCGGTGCTCACGCCGAAGGCGCCGGGCACACCGGCCACCGGCGAGACCTCCGGCGGGGACACGCCCGCGCTCGTCGGCACCGCGGACGGCTCCTTCGCGCCCGGCTGGACCGTCCAGGAGACCACCGAGGTCGCCGCCGGCACCGGCCGCGGCCTCCTCGGCGTCAACTGCGCCGGCGCCGACACCGACTTCTGGTTCCCGGGCGCGAGCACGGCCGCCGGCCGCACCGACTACGTCCACCTGACCAACCCCGACGACTCCGCCGCCGTGGTCGACATCGAGCTGTACGGCAAGGACGGCGCGATCAAGGCCCCGCTGGGCGAGAACCTCACCATCGGCCCCGGCGCGAGCGACGCGATCCTGCTCTCCACGCTCACCGAGGAACGGCAGGCCGACCTCACCGTGCACGTCAGCGTGCGCGGCGGCCGGGTCGGCGCCGCCGTGCGGGCCCTGGACGACAAGGCGGGCGGCGACTGGCTGGCCCCTGCCGCCGACCCGGCCGGCAGCCTGGTCCTGCCCGGCATCCCGAAGGACGCCACCGACGTCCGTCTGATCGCGTTCGCCCCCGGCGACGACGACGCCGACCTGAAGATCCGCCTGGCCTCGCCCGACGGCCTGATCACCCCGGCCGGGAGCGAGACCACCCACGTCAAGTCCGGTATGACGACGGCGACCGACCTCGGGGACGTCACCCGCGGCGAGCCCGGTTCCCTGGTCCTCACCCCGACCGACCAGGCGGTCCCGGTCGTCGCGGCGCTCCAGGTGGTGCGGGGCAAGGGCGACAAGCGGGAGACGGCGTTCATCCCGGCCACCGCCGCCGTCGGCGCGCGCGCGACCTCGGCCGGCAACACCGCCAAGGGCACGACGCTCGCCCTGACCGCGCCCGAGGGCGCGGCCACGGTCAAGGTCACCGCCTCGGCGGGCAGCGAGGGCGGCACCCCGGCGACCAGGACGTACACGATCAAGGCCGGCACCACGCAGAACGTCGACGCCCCCGTCCCGGCGGGCCTGAAGGGCACCTACGCCCTCACCGTCGAACCCGCCTCCGGTGCCCCCCTCTACGCCTCCCGCACCCTCACCACCCCCGACACCCCCGCCTTCACCATCCAGACCCTCCCCACCGACCACGGCCTGGTATCGGTACCGCAGACGAAGGAGGACCTGTCGATCCTGCAGAAGTGACGACGGGTCCGGGACGCGGCGGGAAGGGACGCGCGGGCGCCGGGGGCGTCCGCGCCGCCTAGTCCTCCCCGTACCGGGGATCCACCGTCTCCGGCGTCAGCCCCAGCAACTCCGCGACCTGCTCCACGACCACCTCGTGCACCAGCGCGGCCCGCTCGTCCCGCCCCTTGGTCCGGATCTCCACCGGCCGCCGGTACACGACCACCCGCGCCCGCCGCCCGTCCCGCGCGGGCACGACCCCGCCGAGCGGCACGGCCTCGTCCTCCCACACCGGTCCGTCCCCCCGGCCGTCCAGCCGGGGGACCTCCAGTACCAGGAAATCGATGTCGGCCAGCTGCGGCCACCGCCGCTCAAGACGGTCCACGGAGTCCTGCACCAGATCCGCGAACACCTCGGCACGGCTGGCGGCCAACGGCACCTGCGGCGGCGCGATCGGCCCCCGCATGCCCCGCCCGTGACGATCACGGCGACGGGGCCCGGGGCCGCTGGCACGGGGCGGTACACGGTTGTCCATCACCGGTGAAGCGTAGTCCCCGCGTCCTCCGCCCGTCCGGCTCCACACGGCAACCGGCCCCCGCTTCCCCTGTCACAGGATGACCATTCCGGCCAACGTCTGGCTCGTTTCCGTAACTTTCCGAGACCACCGAACTCAAGGCAATTGGCGGTGTTTGTATCGACTCCTGACCGGACGCGCCCCCTCCCCGCCCTCGCCGCCGGCCCGTCCACGCAGGTCAGCGGGGTCCCCCCGAAAGGGTGTGTGGGGCGTTTCACAGCCCGACACGGTGGAGTGACCTGATGGAGAGTCGTCGCGGCCCGCTCAAGAGTGCGGTACCGTCCAACATCGTGAGCCCTGTACGTCGCTGTTCGCGCACCGCCTGCGGCCGACCCGCCGTCGCGACGCTGACGTACGTCTACGCCGACTCGACCGCGGTCCTCGGCCCCCTCGCCACCTACGCCGAACCCCACTGCTACGACCTGTGCGCCGAGCACTCCGAGCGCCTCACCGCCCCGCGCGGCTGGGAGGTCGTACGGCTCCTCGACGGCTCCGCACCCCCGCGGCCCAGCGGAGACGACCTCGAAGCGCTGGCCAACGCCGTACGCGAGGCGGCCCGCCCCCAGGAGCGCGTGGCCGAGGCGGGCGGCGGCGGATCCCGCGCCGCGGACCCCATGGAGGTCGCCCGCCGCGGCCACCTGAGGGTCCTGCGCTCCCCGGACAACTGACCACGCCGGGTGACGTTCCCGGACCTCCGCCCGGTGTCCGCACAGCTCTCCCCGCCGCCCGACGGGTAGTTTTGGGCACCCACAGCACTTTCAGGAGGATGGCCGTGACTGCTGATCTGTCACAGATCGTGAAGGCGTACGACGTGCGCGGAGTGGTCCCGGACCAGTGGGACGAGGCACTGGCCAGGCTCTTCGGCGCTGCCTTCGCGGACGTGACGGCGGCGGCCGCCATCGTCGTCGGCCACGACATGCGCCCCTCGTCCCCCGGCCTCTCCCGCGCCTTCGCGCACGGCGCGGCGGACCGCGGCGTGGACGTCGTGGAGATCGGCCTGTGCTCCACCGACCAGCTGTACTACGCCTCGGGCGCGCTGAACCTGCCGGGCGCGATGTTCACGGCCTCCCACAACCCGGCCCGGTACAACGGCATCAAGATGTGCCGCGCGGGCGCCGCCCCCGTCGGCCAGGACACCGGCCTCACCCGGATCCGGGAGCTGGTCGAGCACTGGCTCGCCGAGGGCGCCCCGGAACCCGCGGCAAGGCCGGGAACCCTCTCCGCCGGCGAGACGCTGGAGGATTACGGGGCGTACCTGCGCTCGCTGGTCGACCTCTCCGCCATCCGCCCCCTGAAGGTCGTGGTGGACGCCGGCAACGGCATGGGCGGCCACACGGTCCCCTCGGTCTTCGCCGGTCTGCCCCTGACCCTCGTCCCGATGTACTTCGAGCTGGACGGCACCTTCCCGAACCACGAGGCCAACCCGCTCGACCCGGCCAACCTCGTCGACCTGCGCAAGCGGGTCCCGGCGGAGGGCGCCGACCTCGGCCTCGCCTTCGACGGCGACGCCGACCGCTGCTTCGTCGTGGACGAGAACGGCGACCCCGTCTCCCCGTCCGCGATCACCGCGCTGGTCGCCGCCCGCGAGCTGGCCCGCAACGGCGGCAAGGGCACCGTCATCCACAACCTGATCACGTCCCGCGCGGTCCCCGAGGTCGTCCGGCAGCACGGCGGCACCCCCGTCCGCACCCGGGTCGGCCACTCCTTCATCAAGGCCGAGATGGCCCGCACCGGCGCCATCTTCGGCGGCGAGCACTCGGCGCACTACTACTTCAAGGACTTCTGGAACGCCGACACGGGCATGCTGGCCGCCCTGCACGTCCTCGCGGCGCTCGGCGGCCAGGACGGCCCGCTGTCCGCCCTGGTCGCGCAGTACGACCGCTACCAGGGTTCCGGCGAGATCAACTCCACGGTCGACGACCAGGCCGCCCGCCTCGCCGCGGTCCGCGCCGCGTACCAGGACCGCGCCGACGTCACCCTCGACGACCTCGACGGCCTCACGGTCGCCGCCGCCGACTGGTGGTTCAACGTCCGCCCGTCCAACACCGAACCGCTGCTCCGGCTGAACGCCGAGGCGAAGGACGAGGCGACGATGGCCAAGATCCGCGACGAGGCCCTGGCGATCATCAGGGGCTGAGCGGTCCGCCCCATCGGCGGTACGCTGACCGGGCATATCCACAGACACACATCCGCCCCCCGAAGGGACACCCCATGGCGCTCGAAGCCGGCCTCCTGGAGATCCTCGCCTGCCCGGCCTGCCACGCCCCCCTGAAGGAGCAGGACACCGAGCTGATCTGCACCGGACCGGACTGCGGCCTCGCCTACCCGGTCCGCGACGGCATCCCGGTGCTGCTGGTCGACGAGGCCCGCCGCCCCGCGTGAGCAGGCCCGTCACCGCGGGCGGGCGGGCCGGCGCCACCCGGTCCGGCCGCCGCCCCGCGTGACGGGGCCCGTCACCTCGTAGCACCCCAGGATCCCCGGCGACCGGAGGCTGCCGCCCATGCTGGACGAAACGCTGCTCGACACCCCGGAGGGCCTCGCCGAGGCCGACCACCGAGGTCTGCTGCGCGGGGCGGCGGAGGCCGGCGCCCGCGTCCGCGCCGCCGCCCGGAACGCCGCCGAGGCCGGCATCGGGGGCCTCAAGCCCGACGGCCGCCCCCGCGCGGTCCTCATCGCCGGCCCCGGTGCCGCCGCCACCCACACCGCCGACCTCCTCGGCACGCTGGCCGGCCCGGGCAGCCCCGTCGTCCGGCTCGCCCCCGCCGGTGTCGCCCCGGCCGCGGGCGCCCTGCGCTGGGAACTGCCGGGCTGGGCCGGTTCCGTGGATTTGCTGCTGATCGCCACCCCGGACGGCACCGAACCGAGCCTGTCCCTCCTCGCCGAGCAGGCCTACCGCCGCGGCTGCTCCGTCGTCGGCGTGGCCCCGCCCGGCACTCCGCTCGCCGATGCGGTCGCCGGGGCGCACGGCCTGTTCCTGCCGATGGCGACGGCACCGTACGACCAGGAGGAACCGCTCGCCGCCTCCTCTCCCGGGGTGCTGTGGGCGCTGCTGACCCCCCTGCTGGCGCTCCTGGACCGGGTCGGCCTGCTCGACGCCCCGCCGGAGGCCCTGGAGAAGGTCGCCGACCGGCTCGACCACATCGCGGAGCGCTGCGGGCCCGCCATCGCGACCTACAGCAACCCGGCCAAGACCCTCGCCGCCGAGCTGGCCGACGCGCTGCCCGTGGTGTGGACGGAGGGCACCTCGGCCGGGCCGGCGGGCCGCCGGTTCGCCGCCGCCCTCGCCGAACTCGCCGGCCGCCCCGCCCTGGTCGCCGAACTGCCCGAGGCGCTCGCCGCGCACAGCGCCCTGCTGGCCGGGCCGCTCGCCGCCAGCGCCGACCCGGACGACTTCTTCCGGGATCGCGTCGAGGAGCCGCCCGCGCTGCGCGCGCGCGTGGTGCTGCTGCGCGACCGCCCGATCGGCGGCCTCACCGCCGCCCCGGCCGCCCGTGACGTGGCCCTCAGCCACGACACGCCGATCAGCGAACTCGAACCGGAGGAGGGCGGCGAACTGGAGACCCTCGCGGAACTGATCGCCGTCACGGATTTCGCCGCCGTTTACCTGGCGCTCGCTTCGGGAGCCTGATCTGACCCCTGGCCCACCGCCCACGCGCGCCGCCGGCCCCGGCAGTCCCGCCGACGGCACGGCCGATTCCGTCGGCGGCACGGGCAGACCCGTCGGCGCCGGGAACGGAAGCGACGGCGCCGACCGAGCAGCGCACGTACGGAGACAGAGAAGACACATGGACCGCCTCGACAACACCATCCGCCCCTACGCCTGGGGTTCCCCCACCGCCATCCCGCAGCTGCTGGGGGCCGAGCCGACCGGTGAGCCGCAGGCGGAGATGTGGATGGGCGCGCACCCGGGAGCCCCGTCGCGCACTCCCCGCGGCACCCTCGTCGAGGTCATCGAGGCCGACCCGGAGCGGGAACTGGGCGCCCGCGCGGTCGCCAGGTTCGGCCCCCGGCTGCCGTTCCTGCTCAAGATCCTCGCGGCCGGCGCGCCCCTGTCCCTCCAGGTGCACCCGGACCTGGAGCAGGCCAGGGCGGGGTACGCCGACGAGGAGCGGCGCGGCGTCCCGGCCGACGCCCCGCACCGCAACTACAAGGACGCCAACCACAAGCCCGAACTGATCTGCGCGCTCACCGAGTTCGACGGCCTGTGCGGCTTCCGCGACCCCGTCCAGGCCGCCGGTCTGCTCGACGGGCTCGGCGTCGACTCCCTCAAGCCGTACGTCGACCTGCTGCACGCCCACCCCGAGGACGCGGCCCTGCGCGAGGTCCTCACCGCCGTCCTCACCGCCGACCCGGAGGAGATGGCCCACACGGTCGCCGAGGCCACCGCCGCCTGCTCCCGCCTCGGCGGCGCCTACGCCCCCTACGCCGGCATCGCCCACCACTACCCCGGCGACCCCGGCGTGATCGCGGCCATGCTCCTCAACCACGTCCGGCTGCAGCCGGGCGAGGCCCTGTACCTCGGCGCCGGCATCCCGCACGCCTACCTCGACGGCCTCGGCGTGGAGATCATGGCCAACTCCGACAACGTCCTGCGCTGCGGCCTCACCCCCAAACACATCGACGTCCCCGAACTGCTGCGGATCGTCCGCTTCGAACCGAGCGACCCGGGCGTGCTGCGCCCGGAGGCCTCCCCGGAGGGCGAAGAGGTCTACGAGACGCCGACCGACGAGTTCCGGCTCTCCCGCTACGTCCTGCCCGAGGGCGGCACCGCCCGCGACCTCACCCGCGACACCCCGCAGATCCTGCTCTGCACGGCCGGCACCGTCCGGACGGGCGAGCACGAACTGGGCCCCGGCCAGTCGGTCTTCGTCCCGGCCGGCGAGCAGGCGGTGATCTCCGGCGCGGGCATCATCTTCCGCGCCACCGTGGTTGTGTGACCAGGGCTGTGGACAAGCGGTCGATCATATGACCGGGGCTGTGGATACCTGACGCGCCGGTGCCCGGCCGGGCTGTAAGAATGACCCACCGGCAAAGGCCGGGCAAAACCGGGCACCCGTCCGGACGGACGTACGAGGCCGACACAGGCGAAGGGACAACGCGAACACATGAGCGCGTCAGGCGGTACGAAGGCGATCGTGGCGGCACTCGGCGCCAATCTCGCGATCGCGGCAGCGAAGTTCGTGGCGTTCGCGTTCAGCGGCTCCTCCTCGATGCTCGCCGAGGGCGTGCACTCGCTCGCCGACTCCGGTAACCAGTTCCTGCTGCTCCTCGGCGGCAAGAAGGCACAGCGCGAGGCCACCCCCCAGCACCCGTTCGGCTACGGCCGCGAGCGGTACATCTACGCCTTCCTGGTCTCCATCGTGCTGTTCTCCATCGGTGGCATGTTCGCCATCTACGAGGGCTTCGAGAAGATCCGCCACCCGCACGAACTGGAGCACTGGTACTGGCCGGTCGGCGTCCTCGTCTTCGCGATCATCGCCGAGGGCTTCTCCTTCCGCACGGCCATCAAGGAGTCCAACCAACTGCGCGGCAAGCTCTCCTGGAAGGAGTTCATCCGCCGCGCCAAGGCCCCCGAGCTGCCCGTCGTCCTGCTGGAGGACTTCGGCGCGCTCATCGGTCTGATCCTCGCCCTCGGCGGCGTCGGCCTCTCCCTGATCACCGGCGACGGCGTCTGGGACGGCATCGGCACCCTCTGCATCGGCGTCCTGCTCGTCCTGATCGCCCTGGTCCTGGCCGTCGAGACCAAGTCGCTGCTGCTCGGTGAGGCCGCAGGCATCGAGGAGGTCAAGAAGATCGAGGCCGCGATCGTCGACGGCGACACGGTCACCCGCATCATCCACATGCGCACGCTGCACCTCGGCCCCGAGGAACTGCTGGTCGCCGCGAAGATCGCCGTCCGGCACGACGACACGGCCGCCGAGATCGCGACCGCCATCGACGCCGCCGAGGCCCGTATCCGCGCCGCCGTCCCGATCGCCCGCGTCATCTACCTCGAACCGGACATCTACAGCGAGACCGAGGCCGCCAAGGGACCGGACCCGGACGCCACCCCGGGCGGCCCGACCCCGCACGCCGCCGGCCACTGACACCCGGTACGGCGGCGGCCGGCCTCAGCGGGACCGCACCGGCCAGGGCGCCGGCGGCACCACCGGCGCCCTCCGCCGCCGTACCACCCGAAAGCCGATCCCCAGCCCGCCGCCGACGAGCACCAGCGCCCCGCCGGCCAGCAGGGCGGTACCCACCAGCGCCGGGCCCGTACGGCCGTCCGTCACCCGCCCCCGCACGGTGTCCACCGGGACGGTCCCGCCGTGGTCCGACGCGAAGAAACGGGAGTCCCGTGCGTCGGACCGGCGGTCGCCCAGCAGGAAGAGCCGGCCCTCGGGCACCTTCACGTCGTACGACCGGTTCACACCATCGGCATCGCCCTGGTGCACGTAGGGCTCCGTGACCGGCCCGCCGTTCACGGTGACCCGCGCCTCGGCGCCGACGGCCGTGCAGCACGCCACGCGGTCGCCGCCCACGCCGATCACCCGTTGCATGACGACGCCGCCGGTCCCGTAGCGCCCCGGCATCGAGAGCATCGCTACGTCACCGCGCCGCACCTCGCTGCCGTCCACGCGCTCCCAGACGATCCGGTCGCCCTGGTGGTACGCCGGCTCCATGCTCGGACTTGAGAGGGTGCCCGAGCCGTACGCGCCGCGCCCGTACAGCCAGGCACCACCGGCCAGCACCACGCCCAGCAGCCCCAGCACGAGCGCCGCCGCCCCCGGCCCCAGTCCCCGTCCTCTGCCCGCCATGTCCCGACCTCCCCGCGCGGCCCGTCCGCGGCGCCCGGAGCATAGCGGCCGTCCGTGAACGGCCCGCGCGACGGCCGGGCGCGGCGGCACCGCTGCGGGCGGAGCGGCCGGACCAGGGCTTCGCCCGGGCCTGCCGGCCGCTCCCGGCGGCGCCGGCTCAGCCCACCTCTGCCAGCACCTCCAGCACCGCCTCCCCGTCCGGCGCCGTGAGCAGCCGCTCCCGGAAGCCGCCGTCCATCAGCCTGCGGGACAGCAGCGCGAGGATCCGCAGATGTTCGTCGCCCGCGGCGGCCTCCGGTACGGCGATCATGAAGATCAGCCGGGCCTTCGTACCGTCCAGCGACCCCCACTCGATCCCCTCCGCCGACCGCGCGAACCCCACGACCGGCGCCGTCACCGCGTCCGTCTTGGCGTGCGGGATCGCGATCTCCTCGCCGAGCCCGGTGGTCCCCTGCTCCTCGCGGCGCAGCGCGGTCGCCACCAGCTCCGCCACATCGGCCACCCGCCCGCTGCGCGCCAGCAGCTCCGCCATCTCCCGGATCGCGGCCTCCTTCTCCGCCGCCCCGAGCGCCACCCGCACGGTCCGCCCGGTCAGATACCCGGACAACACCTCGGTCCCGCCGCCCGCACCCGCCGCCGTCTCCTCCAGCGGGGCCTCGTCCGGGGCGTCGGTGTCCCGTGCACCCGCCTCCTGCACCCCGGTGCCCTCCCGCACCGGCGAACCACCGGCCCCGTCGGACTGCGTACGCCCGCGGCGTCCGCTCACGTCGACCAGCGCCACCGTGGCCAGCGCCGTCACCACCGTGCCGATCGCCACGGCCACGAAGAACATCGGGACCCCGCTCACCGCGCCCAGCACCGCCACGATCGGCCCGCCGTGCGGCACCGCGTCCTTCACCCCGGCCAGCCCCGCGACCGCGCCGGCCACCGCCCCGCCGAGCATGTTCGCCGGGATGACCTGCGCGGGACGCGCCGCCGCGAACGGGATCGCCCCCTCCGAAATGCCGAAACAACCCATGAACAGGGCCGCGAGCCCGGTCTCCCGCTCCTGCCCGGTGTAGAGCCGCCGGCGGATCACCGTCGCCAGGCCCTGCCCGAGCGGCATCACCGGAATCGCCGCCGCGCACATGCCCATCACGGTCTGGTTGCCACTCGCGATGAGCCCCGCGCCGAACAGGAACGCCGTCTTGTTCACCGGCCCGCCCATGTCGAAGGCGATCATCAGCCCCAGGATCGCGCCGAGCAGCACCGCGCTGGTGCCGGTCATTCCGCCGAGCCGGCTCGTCAGGTGCTCGAAGACCCAGGAGATCGGCTTGCCGATGACATAGATGAAGAACAGGCCGAGCGCCGTGGTCGCCACGATCGGGATCACGATGATCGGCATGATCGGCTGCACGAACTTCGGCACCCGGACCCGCTTGATCCCCAGCACCAGATATCCGGCCAGGAACCCGGTCACGATCGCCCCGATGAACCCCGCGCCGGCCTCGGAGTCGTACAGCGCCCCGGTGTTGGCTATCCAGCCGCCGATCATGCCCGGCACCAGCGCGGGCCGGTCGGCGACGGCGTAGGCGATATAGCCGGACAGGACCGGGATCATCAGCTGGAAGCCGATACCGCCGACCGCGTTGACGTGCGCCCAGAACGTGCCCTCCGGGATCACATAGCCCTTGGCCGTGGCATGACCGCCGAGCGCCAGCGACACCGCGATCAGCAGCCCGCCGACGACCACGAACGGGATCATGTACGAGACGCCGTTCATCAGCGCCTTGTACACCAGGCTCCGCTCCCGGCCGCCGCCCGGCGCGGACCCCGCCGGACCCTGGCCGGTGCCGTCCGCCCCGTGCACGGGCGCCGTCCGCACCCGCTCGATCAGCCGCTCGGGATGGTGGATGCCCTCCGCGACCCCGACCGTCAGCACCCGCTTGCCCGCGAACCGGCTGAGGTCCACGTCCTTGTCGGCGGCGACGATGACACCCTCCGCGTGTCTGACATCGTTGTCATTCAGGACGTTCTCGGCCCCGATGGACCCCTGCGTCTCCACCTTCATCTCGATGCCCAGGCTCGCGGCGGCCTGGGCGAGCTTCTCCGCCGCCATGTACGTGTGCGCGATACCGGTCGGACAGGCGGTCACCGCCAGCAGCCTGAGCGGCCGCCCCTCCTCATCGCGGCCACCCGGGGCGGGCGGCCCGGCCGGACTGGTCACGTTGATCTCCTCACGCTTCGACACGCGCGACGCCGTCCCGGACGCCCCGCGAGCGGAACCGGACGTCCCGGTCCCCCTGCATCCTGCACCACACCACCCCTGCCCAGGTGGCGCGTAAATCCCGGTCCGCACCGGTATGCCCGCACCGGCTCCACGCTTTCCGCACAACCACAGGCGCCCCCACCGCCCCCCGGAACCCACGGGAGACGACCTGGGGAAGACACGAGGATTCCAAAGGCGGACTGGGACGACCGCGCCCTCCGGTGTAGCTTGGGACGGAGCCAGACGTCGCTGCTGATGGCGGTCGGGCGGCCCCACGCGGGCCGACCGAGGGAGAGAGGGCCTCCGACGGACTGCGCTGCGCGTACGTGGGCATGCCTGTGTCCTCTTCTCGGGCACTCCTGTGTCCGCCGCCGCGCAGACCAGCCGTACCCACCTCGACCCAACCCCGAGGAGCAGCTCGTAATGACGACTGTCGAGAACCGACAGGACTTCAAGGTCGCCGATCTCTCGCTGGCCGAGTTCGGCCGTAAGGAGATCACCCTCGCCGAGCATGAGATGCCCGGCCTGATGGCGATCCGCAAGGAGTACGCCGAGGCGCAGCCGCTGGCCGGCGCGCGGATCACGGGTTCGCTGCACATGACGGTGCAGACGGCCGTGCTGATCGAGACCCTGGTCGCCCTGGGCGCCCGCGTGCGCTGGGCCTCGTGCAACATCTTCTCCACCCAGGACCACGCCGCCGCGGCGATCGCGGTGGGTCCGGACGGTACCCCGGACAACCCGCGGGGTGTGCCGGTGTTCGCCTGGAAGGGCGAGACGCTGGACGAGTACTGGTGGTGCACGGAGCAGGCGCTGACCTGGCCGGACAGCCCCACGGGCGGTCCCAACATGATCCTGGACGACGGCGGCGACGCCACGCTGCTGGTGCACAAGGGCGTGGAGTACGAAAAGGCCGGTGAGGTCCCGGCCGTGGAGACGGCCGAGTCCGACGAGCACCGGGTGATCCTTGAGCTGCTGCACCGCACGCTGGGGGAGAACCCGCAGAAGTGGACGCAGCTGGCCTCGGAGATCCGCGGTGTCACCGAGGAGACCACCACGGGTGTCCACCGCCTGTACGAGATGCAGCGCGACGGCGTCCTGCTCTTCCCGGCGATCAACGTCAACGACGCGGTCACCAAGTCGAAGTTCGACAACAAGTACGGCTGCCGGCACTCGCTGGTGGACGGGATCAACCGCGCCACGGACGTGCTGATCGGCGGCAAGACCGCGGTGGTGTGCGGTTACGGCGATGTGGGCAAGGGCTGTGCGGAGTCCCTGCGCGGCCAGGGTGCCCGGGTGATCGTCACGGAGATCGACCCGATCTGCGCGCTGCAGGCGGCGATGGACGGCTACCAGGTGACCACGCTGGACGAGGTCGTGGAGACGGCCGACATCTTCATCACCACGACCGGGAACAAGGACATCATCATGGCCTCGGACATGGCCAGGATGAAGCACCAGGCGATCGTGGGGAACATCGGCCACTTCGACAACGAGATCGACATGGCGGGTCTGGCCAAGGTGCCCGGCATCGTCAAGGACGAGGTCAAGCCGCAGGTCCACACCTGGACCTTCCCCGACGGCAAGAAGATCATCGTGCTGTCCGAGGGCCGCCTGCTCAACCTGGGCAACGCCACCGGTCACCCGTCGTTCGTGATGTCCAACTCCTTCGCGGACCAGACCCTGGCCCAGATCGAGCTGTTCACCAAGCCCGACGCGTACCCGACCGGTGTGTACACGCTGCCCAAGCACCTGGACGAGAAGGTCGCCCGCCTCCACCTCGACGCCCTGGGCGTGAAGCTGACCAAGCTGCGCCCGGAGCAGGCGGCGTACATCGGTGTGGACGTCGACGGCCCGTTCAAGCCGGACCACTACCGCTACTGAGCCGGTGAACCCCTAGCCCGACCGCCGGGGGAGTGCGCCGGCGCACCGGCGCACCCCTCCCGGCAGCAGGCTCTCCGAGGCAGGCCCCCGCACCCCCGTGCCGGGGGCCTGCCCCTTTGGCCCCGACCCATGGCTTCCGGCCGGACCAGCCCGTCAAGACCCAGGACCCCCATGCCCCGCGGCCGTTATTCGCTCCACGATCCGCACGATCACACCCCCCTCGCAGAAGAGCACTTCCAGTGCGCCCCCGGCCCGTCCGGCTGGCGCTACGTCTCCCGGCTGACCGGCCCCGCCGGCGAGCACCGGGGCTCGGTCGACCTCGCCCTGGACGACCTCGGCCGCCCCCTCCGCCTCGAACTGCACGCGGGCGACTGGCAGGTGCGCGGCGCCGCCCTCGACGGCGTCACCTGGGTCCGCACCGACCCCACCGGCCTCCACGCCACCGAAGGCAATGTGCGCGCCCACGCCTTCACCGGCACGTCCCCCGCGTTCCTCGTCGCCACCGCACGGCTTCTGCGTCTCACCCCCTCGTCCGCCGCGACCCGCGTCCGCCTCGTGGCCTTCACCGATCCGGTCCTCGCCCCCCGCACCGTGGACCAGTCCTGGGCACTGGTGAACAGCGAAGCACACGCCACTGACAACGGCCCTCTGACCGTGGACGAATACCAGGTCACAGCCCTGGACACCGGCGAACAGCACGCCGTCCACATCGCCGGCGACATCGTCCTGGCCGCGCCGGGCATCGAGCTGGAGGACCTGGAGTCACCCCCGTCGCGCTTCGACTGACCCCGGCATCCGGGTCCCACGCACACCTACGCCGGCGGCACGAACCCGGTGGCCGGCCGGCCGGCCGACGGCTCGTCCCGCCGCGGCCCGCCAGGGGTGGGCGGAGCGGGCGCGGAGAACTCGGACGGGTACGCGTCGTCGGGCCGGACCGCGCCCTGGGCCCGACGCGGATCCTCGTACCGCGAGAGCCGGTCCCGTCCCGAGCGTTCAGGCCGGTAGAAGGCCGGCGGGCCAGGCTCTCCGGCCGGCGGGGCGAAGCCGCCGGCCACGAAACCACCGTCACCGGCGGTCGGACCGCCGCCGAACGCCTGCCGGGCCTCCCGGGACTGCCGCTCGTGCACCACGGCCGCGAGGAACGCGGCCGGAGGCAGATCCGGCGGCACCGAAGCACCGGTCCGCCCCGCGAGGTCGGCCGCCAGCCGCTGCGCCATGCCCGCCGACACCTGCGGATCGAGCTGCCGCATCCGGGTCAGGTACTGCCGTACGGCAAGCCACAGCCCGTCCGGCACCGCGGACAGATCCAGCCCGGCGAACCGCCCGACGAGCCACGGGGGCGGAGGCGGCGCGAAGCCCGCCCGACCGGCGGGTATCCGCTCCCGGACCACCAGAGTGCCCGCGAACACATCGCCCAGCCGCCGCCCCCGCGCCGAGACCAGCGAGGCGATACAGGCCACCACCCCGAGCGTCATCAGGATCTCGACGACCCCGATCGCACCCCGCACCAGAGCGTGCCGGAACCGGATCGGCCCACCGTCGTCCCGTACCACCCGCAGCCCGAACGCCAGCTTCCCCAGCGAGCGCCCGTGGCTGAGCGTCTCCACGGCTATCGGCCCGCCGACCAGCACCAGCAGAAACGACGCGATCGACACCGCCACCTGCGCGGCCTCGTCCAGCGACGCCGTCGACGCCACCAGCACCATGACCACGACGAGGTACGCGACCATCGCCACCACCAGGTCGAGCAACACCGCGAGCGCCCTGCTCGGCAGCTTCGCGGGCCGCAGTTCGAGCGCCACCGCCTCGCCGGTCACCAGCTCACTCACGCCCGCCGTCCTTCCCTGGTCTGCCCCCTGAACCGCAAGTCTGCCAAGCTGAGGGCGCATCGCGCCGCAGTACGACAAGCTGACAGCAAGTACGAGCATCCACGACGAGCCGTGGACGACCAGCCGAGGAGCAGGCAGACCCGATGGACCTGGACGTCTTCGTCTCCGTACACCGAGCCGAATGGGACCGGCTCGATGCACTGCTCCGCCGCCGGCGCCGGCTCACCGGTGCAGAGGCAGACGAACTCGTCGCCCTCTACCAGCGCACCGCCACCCACCTCTCCCTCATCCAGTCCACCGCGCCCGACCCGCACCTGACCGGACGGCTGAGTCAACTCGTGGCACGCGCGCGTAACGCCGTCGCCGGCACCCGCCGCGCCTCATGGCGGGACGCCACACACTTCCTGGGGCAGGGCTTCCCGGCCGCCGTCTACCGCGCGCGTCACTGGTGGGTGCCCACGGCGCTCGTGTCCACCGCGGTCGCCATCCTGCTGGGCTGGTGGATCGGCACCCATCCCGAGGTGCAGTCGTCCATCGCGGCGCCGAGCCAGCTGCGCGAGCTGACCCGCCCGGGCGGCGAGTACGAGACCTACTACTCCAGCCATCATGCGGCCGCGTTCGCCGCCCAGGTGTGGACGAACAATGCTCAGGCGGCGGCGATGTGCCTGGTCCTGGGCGTCTTCCTGGGCCTGCCCGTCCTGTGGATCCTCTTCCAGAACATGCTGAACCTCGGCGTGGGCTTCGGCCTCATGTCCTCGGCGGGACGCCTCGACACCTTCCTCGGTCTGGTCCTTCCGCACGGCCTGCTGGAACTGACCGCGGTCTTCGTCGCCGCGGGGACGGGGCTGCGTCTGGGCTGGACACTGATCGACCCCGGCCCGCGCACCCGGCGGGCCGCTCTCGCGGAGGAGGGACGCGCGGCCATCGGCATGGCGATCGGCCTCGCCTTGATCCTGCTCGTCTCCGGCGCCATCGAAGGCTTCGTCACCCCCTCCGGCCTGCCCACCTGGGCCCGCATAGGGATCGGGGTCGTGGCCGAGCTGGCCTTCCTGACCTACGTCTATGTGCTCGGCGGCCGTGCGACACGCGCCGGCGAGACGGGCGATCTCGCGGCGCCGGAGCGCAGTGCGTCCGTGCCCACGGCCGCCTGACTCCGCCGGATGTGCACTCACCCCCTCTGAGCTGCTAGTCTCCTCTTCGCCCCGCAAGAGCCGTTGACACGGAGGGAGTGGGGAGGTAGATTCAATGAGTTGTCTGGAGCTGGACATGCTGCCAGGCAGTCGCTAGAATCTACTTGTTGCTTCTCGGGGAGTCGGTAACGACACCGGAGAGAGCATCCTCCGAATACTCAGAAATGAGCGGCCGGTCAGACCGGCCAAGAACTTCTGATAAAGTCGGAACCGCCGGAAAGGGAAACGCGAGAGCGGGAACCTGGAAAGCAC